>JBBINN010000197.1:0-5548 GCA_037443885.1 Gammaproteobacteria bacterium
CCTCGACGTTGGCGAAGGCGTAGAAGGTGCCCCAGCCTGGACGGCAGGACACGCCGGGCAGCGCATCGAGCCCGGCGACCATTACGCCGTGGCGCTGCCTGAAGGCGGTGTTCATCTCAGCCACGCAGCGCTGGTCGCCCGTCAGGGCCGCCACTGCCGCCTTCTGGGATACGGACGAAGCATTGGAGGTGGACTGCCCCTGGATGGTGGCCATTGCCTTGACCAGCGGCGCAGGGCCACCGCAGTAGCCGATCCTCCAGCCGGTCATGGCGTGGCTCTTCGAGACGCCGTTGATCGTGACCGTGCGTTCGTAGAGCTGCGGACAGGCGGCGGCGAGGCTGCAGAACGGCTCGGGTCCCCACCAGATGTGCTCGTAGATGTCGTCGGTGCCGATGACGACGCGGGGCTGCCTTTCGAGCACCTCACCGAGTGCCTGCAGCTCGGCACGCGAATAAGCGGCGCCCGTGGGGTTGCAGGGGCTATTGAGCAGCAACAGGCGCGAGCGTGGCGTGATCGCGGCCTCGAGCTGGGCCGGGGTGATCTTGTAGCCCTGCCCGGGGCCAGCTTCGAGGATCACCGGCGTCGCCTCGGCGAGCAGCGCAATGTCGGGATAAGACACCCAGTAGGGCGCCGGGATCAGCACCTCATCGCCGGGGTCGAGGAGGGCCATCGCGAGGTTGAAGATCGTCTGTTTGGCGCCGTTCGAAACGAGGACCTGGTCCCGCGCATATTCGAGGCCGTTGTCCCGCCGGAACTTCGCGATAATGGCCTCCTTGAGCTCTGGCGTGCCGCCGACGTCCATATAGCGCGTGTGCCCTTCGCGGATCGCGGCGATGCCAGCCTCGGCGACGAAGAGCGGCGTGTCGAAGTCGGGCTCGCCAGCGGACAGGGAGAGGATGTCGCGGCCCTCCGCCTTCAGGCGCGCTGCGCGGGCGGTCATCGCGATCGTCGGTGAAGGCTTGATGCGCGCCAGGCGCGCGGCGAGTTTCATGGGGCGAGGGAACCGGCGGCAAAGGGCGGGCCCTAAGTTACGGGAAGCGATTTTGCGATGCAAACAACTCGGCCCATGATGCAGGAACAGCGCCCGTTCGAGCTTGTGTCCGACTACCAGCCGGCCGGCGACCAGCCGCAGGCCATCGCGCAGCTGATGGACGGGCTGGAGTCCGGACTCGCCCACCAGACGCTGCTCGGCGTCACCGGCTCCGGCAAGACCTTCACCATTGCGAACGTCATCCAGCGCCTGCAGCGGCCGACGCTCGTGCTCGCTCACAACAAGACGCTCGCTGCCCAGCTCTATGGCGAGTTCAGGGAGTTCTTCCCCCGGAACGCTGTCGAGTACTTCGTCAGCTACTACGACTACTACCAGCCGGAAGCCTACGTCCCGTCCTCGGACACCTACATCGAGAAGGACGCCTCGATCAACGAGCACATCGAGCAGATGCGCCTGTCGGCCACGAAGGCGCTGCTCGAGCGGCCGGACTCGATCATCGTGGCGACCGTGTCGGCCATCTACGGCCTCGGCGATCCCGAGGCCTATCTCAAGATGGTGCTGCACCTGGTGCGCGGCGAGCGCATGGACCAGCGCCAGCTCCTGCGCCGCCTCGCCGACATGCAATACACCCGCAACGAACTCGACCTGACGCAGGGCACCTTCCGCGTGCGCGGCGACGTCGTGGACATCTTCCCGGCGGAGTCCGAGCGCGAAGCCGTGCGCGTCGAGTTCTTCGACGAGGAGATCGACCAGCTCACGTACTTCGACCCGCTGACCGGCGAGCAGCTGCGCAGGGTGCCGCGGCTCACGGTGTTTCCCTCGACGCACTACGTCACGCCGCGCGAGCGGATCCTCGGCGCCATCGAGGAGATCAAGGAGGAGCTGAAGTCCCGGCTGGCCGAGCTGCGCTCGAGGGACAAGCTGCTCGAGGCACAGCGGCTCGAGCAGCGCACGCTGTTCGACCTCGAGATGATGAACGAGGTGGGCTACTGCGCCGGCATCGAAAACTACTCGCGCTACCTGTCCGGCCGCCAGGCCGGCGAGCCGCCGCCGTGCCTGTTCGATTATCTGCCGGCGAACGCCATGCTCGTCGTGGACGAGAGTCACGTCACCATCCCCCAGGTGATGGGCATGTACCGCGGTGACCGTTCGCGCAAGGAGACGCTGGTCGAGTACGGCTTCCGCCTGCCGTCGGCGCTCGACAATCGCCCGCTGCGCTTCGACGAGTTCGAGCACCTGCAGCCGCAGACGATCTACGTCTCGGCCACGCCGGCGCGCTTCGAACTCGAGCGCTCGGGCCAGGTGGTCGAGCAGGTCGTTCGTCCCACGGGCCTCGTGGACCCCGAGGTCGAGGTACGCCCCGTCCGCAGCCAGGTCGAGGACCTGCTTTCCGAGATCCACCTGCGGGTCGCGGCGGCGGAACGCGTGCTGGTGACCACACTCACCAAGCGCATGGCCGAGGACCTCACCGAGTACCTGCACGAGCACGGGGTGAAGGTGCGCTACCTGCACTCCGACGTGGAGACGGTGGAAAGAGTCGAGATCATCCGCGACCTGCGGCTTGCCCGCTTCGACGTGCTGGTGGGCATCAACCTGCTTCGGGAGGGCCTCGACTTGCCCGAGGTGTCGCTGGTGGCGATCCTCGACGCCGACAAGGAAGGCTTCCTGCGCTCGGAAGGATCGCTCATCCAGACCATCGGCCGCGCCGCGCGCAACGTGAACGGCAAGGCCATCCTGTATGCCGACACCGTGACTGGCTCGATGCGCCGTGCCCTCGACGAGACCGGGCGCCGCCGGGCCAGGCAGATCGCGTACAACGAAGCGCACGGCATCACCCCGAAGAGCATTCGCAAGGCCGTGAAGGACATCATGGAGGGCCTGCACGCCGACGGCGGTGGCAAGGGCGAGGCGCGGGTCCGGCTCACGCCCGAGCAGGCGGTGAAACGCATCAGGAAGCTGGAGCAGGAAATGCTCCGGCTGGCCCGTAATCTCGAGTTCGAGCAGGCGGCGAAGTTGCGCGACGAGATCGCGGTGCTGAGGCGCGAGTCCCTCGGCGGCGGCGAGGACCGGATCGCGGGCTAGGGCCTGGCAGCGGCACGGCAGCGAGGTCCGGTCTCTGGTGTCTGGGCTGGGCGCCCGCACGGCGGACCTTCCCGGCCGGTTGCCGCTTTCGCCCTGTCGGTTGCCGGCCGGGGCAGCCATCCCGTACACTTCGCGGCCCCGGACGGGCGCGTAGCTCAGCGGTAGAGCACTTCCTTGACATGGAAGGGGTCACAGGTTCGATCCCTGTCGCGCCCACCAGATCCCGGACCGCGTCGCCACACTGCCTCCACGGCGCGCTGACAGCGAAAGCCACGCGTTCCGCCGGACGTACCTGTGCCGCTCTCCAGAGCTGCCGGGATCCTCGACGGTCCCGGGCGCCATAGCGGCGGTGGCGTCCGGGTTGCCTGAATCAGTCGTCGAAACCGCTGCAGCCAAACACCGAGCCGTTGAAATAGTCGAGCCTGTCCACGCTCGACTCCCTGTCGCCGCACCACAGGTAGACCCAGCCGTTGTCCCCGTTCAGAGGGGGCAGCGGATCGGTCAGGATGAGGGTCGAGCCCCGCACCAGGCTGATGGCAGTCTGGAGATGGCCCGTGATGCTGTCGTCTGCGATCTGCACCGTGCACCTTGCATCACAGATCACTCCCGAATTGCCGTTCGCGTTGATGGTGTTGCTGCCGAGTACCATCGTCGGGCCGAGATACCCGCTGACGCCAGTGTTGCCGTTACCCGACACGGTGTTGCCGAAGACGCCGATCGTTGCGCCGGCAACGGCCAACACACCCTGTTCGCGGTTGTCCCGGATTGCGCTGCCCTGGATGGTGGCCTGCGCCGCCGATACTGCGATGCCCGCCGCGTGGTTGCGCTCGATTGTCGTGCTGTTGAAGGTGCCGCTCGAGGCCCCCTCCAGCGTCACGCCGTGCGATCCGTTGTCGCTGATGGCGCCTCTGCCGACGGTGACGGTCGAACTGCTGTGGGCGTAGATGCCGGCGGAATGGTTGTTCAGGAGCCGGCTGTCGGCGATCCGCGCGGATGCGCCGCGGGCGAGGACCAGTCCGTAGGCCCCTGCGCCCTCGATCGTGCTTTCGGTGATGGCGATGTCGCCGCTACGCACGATGATGCCGTTGCCACTCGCGTCTCTGACGACGCTCTGATGGACTCCCGCGTAGAAGGGTCCCTGCAGGCGGATGCCGTTGTTGCCGCCGGTCACGGTGAGGTTTCTGACGTTCACCGTGTCGTCGAGGATCACGATGGCATCGAGGTTCGCGGCCGGACTCTGCACCCCGCCGCCGACGACCGGATCCCCCTGCAGCGTCACATTGCCACGCGTGACGCTGACTGACTCCCGGCAGGTGCCACGGATGTTCACGACGAGCGGCTTGCGTGCGTCACCCCGCGCCAGGGCGTCGCTGATGGTCTGGCCCTGTCTGCAGTCCACGGTGAAATCGATGCTCTGGGCGGTTGCGGACGTGACCACCCCGACCGCCAGCAAGCCGGCGGCCAACAGATAGGTTCGGGTCATGATTCGCCTCCTGCGTTGCAGGGGCTGCACGCGCCGTGAGCGGCCCGTGGTCGGCCCCCACGAGCGCCATGCTCCGCCGAAACTGTGCCGACACAATCAGGGATTGGTGAAATCCCGGGGGCCGATGGGTCGATCTGCGTCGGCCTGGTGGCAGCGCCTCGCTCAGCCGGAACGAGCCCTTCGGCCCGGGCGCCTGCCCCGACGCGAAGCCGCCCGGGCCAGATCGGCGAACGCCCGCTGGCATTCACGGGCCAGCTCTTCCGTATCGGGAATCGCACTCTGGCTGGCCACCAGCCCGAAGTCGAGCCTGCCGTCGTAGCTGACGAAGGTGGCGTTGAGGCCGATCCCGCCGCCGATCATGGAAACCGGGTAGAAGGCCTCCAGCCGGGCATCGCCCAGCCACACGGCGTGGTCGGCGAAGCGCATGTTCGACAGCACGAGATTGGCCGTCGGTGGAAGCGCATGCACGCCGAGCGCGATCGCGCCTTCCTGCGCGGCGTAGAGTGCCACGGCGAGGTCGAGCGCGGCGTCGGGCGAGAGGCCCTTCATCTCCGCCTTCGCGGCTGCCGAGCTGCCGGCGATCCTTGCGAGGCGTCGCGCCGGACTCTCGCCGGGGCGTCCCATGGGAACGAATACCGCGCTGACCTTGATCGTCGCCTCCGCGTCGCCCTCATCACGCAGGTTCACCGGGCACATGCAGACGATGGGCTCCGACGGCGGACTGCCGTGCGTCGCCAGGTAGCGGGATAGGCCTGCGTCGACGATGGCCATGGCGACGTCGTTCATCGTGCCACCGAGGCCCCTGCGGATGCGCTCGACATCGGCCGTCGCGACGGTGAAGGCCGCGAACGACCGGCGCACGGTGAAGGGGAGGTTCGTGGGAAGCCGTGCCGACGAGAACAGGCGGCTGCCCTGTGGCGCATCCGGCTCGGCGGCCGGCCGCAGCGCGCGGCCGAGGCGGCGCAGAGCGAACGCGCCGAGGTCACCCATGG
>JBBINN010000198.1:0-5529 GCA_037443885.1 Gammaproteobacteria bacterium
ACTTACGCGCTCGCTCTGGGGGGGGCCACTGGCCACCTCGCCCGCGCGCGCGTGATGTCACGCCTGATTTGGCTGTGCCCGAATCGGCCTCAGCGCCTCACGCCGCGACCGGAGACAGTCCCCGTCACTCGTCGCTGATCTGCCGGAAGTCGACGCCGAGCGAGCGCAGCTTGCGGTAGAGGTGCGTGCGCTCCATGCCCACGCGCTTCGCCAGCTGCCCCACCCGGCCGTTGCAGAGCATCAGCTGCTGCAGCAGGTAGGCGCGCTCGAAGGCCTCGCGCGCCTCGCGCAGCGGCAGCGCCAGCAGGTCCTGCTTCACCAGCGGCTCGTCGCCCGGCTGCTGCACCATGAGTTCGCGCTCGATCTCCTCGAGGCCGATGTCCTCCGGCCCGCCGACGATCAGCAGGCGCTGCACCAGGTTGCGCAGCTCGCGCACGTTGCCCGGCCATGGGTAGTTGCGAAGGCGGTTCTGCGCCGCGACGTTGAAACGCCGAAGGCCCAGGCGCTCCTCGTCCACGAGGCGATCCACGTAGTGACGCAGCAGGTCGGGCACGTCCTCGGCGTACTCGCGCAGCGGCGGCACGCGCAGCGTCAGCACGGCGAGCTGGGCGACCAGGTCGCGGCGCACGTGCTCCGCATCGGGCGACTCGATGCCGGGCAGGGCCGTAGCCACCACGCGCATGCGCAGCGGGATGCGCTCGCTGCCGCCTTCGCGCGTCCAGGCGCCGGCCTCGAGGTCGGCGTGCAGCGCACGCTGCGCCGACTGCGGCAGGTCCTCCAGCCCGGCGAGCAGCAGCGTGCCGCCCTGGGCCTCGTCGTAGGCGCCGGTCTGCACCGTGCTGCCCGCTTCGCCACCGCGCAGCCGGACGGCGGCGCTCGCCTCCTCGAGCCCGGCGCAGTTCAGGGCCACGAACGGGCCCGACGCGCGTGGACCGAGCGAGTGAAGGTAGCGGGCGAAGGCCTCGCGACCCGTACCCATCTCGCCCACGAACAGCACCGGTGCATCGTGCGCTGCCACCTGCGCGACCTGCTCGCGCAGCCGCTGCATCAGCCGGCTCTTGCCGACCGGCGCGACGAGCGGCGGGATCAGCGAGCGTTGCGACTGGCGGCGGCGGCGGCCGGCGTCGAGCGCCTTCTCGACGGTGCGCAGCAGCTTGGCTAGCGAGAGCGGTTTCTCGACGAAATCCACCGCGCCGAGGCGCGTGGCCTCGACCGCCGTCTCGACGGTGCCGTGACCCGAGAGCATCACGACGGGAAAGCTGAGCAGCCGGTTCTCGGACCACTCGCGCAGCAGTGTGATGCCGTCCGTGTCGGGCATCCAGATGTCGAGCAGCACCAGGTCGGGATCCTGCCGCGCGCGCGCCGCGCGCGCCTCGGCGGCGTTCGCCGCCACCTCGACCTCGTAGCCCTCTTCCCCGAGGATCTCGCGGAGCGTGTCACGGATGTCGACCTCGTCGTCCACGACGAGGATGCGGGCGAGACTCATGCGTGCTCTCTCCTGGGTTCAGTCCTGCGGGTCTCGCGCGGCGCCGGGGCGGGCCGGGCGGCTTCGTCGGTGGGCAGCCACAGCCGGACCCGCGCCCCGACCTGCGGGCCGTTGTCGGCCTCGATGCGCCCGCCGTGCTCGTCCACGATCTTGCGCACGATCGCGAGGCCGAGCCCGGTGCCCTTGGGTTTGCTGGTGACGTAAGGGTCGAATACCTGGTCGATGAACTCGCGCTGGAAGCCGGGCCCATTGTCGCGCACTTCGAGCTCCGCGAGCCCGGCGCCGGCGCGGCGCGTCTCGACCGTGATCTCGGGCTCCGCCACGCCCTCCAGTGCCTCGATGGAGTTGGTCAGCAGGTTGTTCAGCACCTGCCTGATGCGGCCGCGATCGGCGTGGATGCCCAGCGCGCCCGGCGCCAGCTCGAGGCGGAACCGGACCCTTGCCTCGTGCGCGCGGTAAAGGTCGCCCACCTCGCGCACCAGCGCGTTGAGGTCGAACTCGGCCAGCTCCATGGCCGGCGCCCGCGCGTACTCGCTGAAGGCGTTGACCATCTGCTTCATCGCCTCGACCTGCTGCACGATGGTGTGCGTGGCGCGGTCGAGCAGCTCGGCGTCACGCTCGGCCATGGATGGCAGCAGGCGCCGGCGCATGCGTTCGGCGGAAAGCTGGATCGGCGTAAGCGGGTTCTTGATCTCGTGCGCAAGCCGCCGCGCCACTTCGCCCCACGCGGCCTCGCGCTGCGCGTGCAGCAGCTGGGTGATGTCGTCGAACACCAGCACCAGGCCGGCCGGCTTGCCGTCCTCGCCGGGCAGCGCCGTGCAGGCGCACATGAGCTCGCGCCGGCCGCCCTCGGGGCGCAGCGAGAGCTGCTCGCGCCACTCTGTCTGCCCCGCGGCGACATGGGCGCTGACAGCCGCCGCGAGCTGGGCGACCAGTGGCTGGTCCGTGAGCTCGTCGAGGCGGGGGCCGGCCGCCGCCTCCAGGTCCGCGCCGAGGATACCGCTCGCCGCGTGGTTGGCGATGCGGATGGTCAGGTCGGGCGCGAGCGAGATCACGCCGGTGGACAGCCGCGCCAGGATGACGGCGAGGCTGGTTCGCTCCGACTCGACGGCCTGGCGGCTGCGGTCGGCCTCGGCGCGCGCCCGGGCGAGGCGCTTGGTCATGTCGTTGAAGGACGTGACGAGGTAGCCGATCTCGTCGTGCGAAGGCCGCGGCAGCCGCGTGTCGAAATCGCCCTTGGCGACAGCGCGGGTCGCACCGATCAGATCCTGCACGGGCCTCACGAGCCGGTCGGTGAAGTAGAAGGCCGCGTACACCGCCGCGAGCAGGGCGACCAGCAGCACCAGCGACAGCGTCAGCACGAAGCTCAGCTTCAGTGGCTCGCGCAGGTAGGACAGCTGTCCGTACTGCTGGTAGGCGCCCTGCACGGCCTCGGCGAGGTCGGCGAGCCGCTGCGGCACCGGGTAGACCGCCACGAGCACGCGTGGCGACTGGATGCTGCCACGGCCCACGTCCATGCCCACCGCCGCACGAATCAGGTAGCCGCCCTCGGCGGCCGGGTCGAGGCTCACGTAGGGCTGGCCGCTGCGCGCCTGCACCAGCATCTCTTCGGCCGGCAGCACGGGCACCGCGTGCAGCAGGCCGTCGGCACTGAAGGCGTCGATCCGCCCACCGCTGGAGACGATGGCCAGCTCTTCCGCACCCGACAGCCGGCGATGCGTGTCGAGGGCCGCGAAAAGCAGCGCGGAGCGGTTCTCCTGGAGGTCCTCGGCGATGCGCGCGGTGCGCTCGAGGTACTCGCGCATGCGCAGGTCGAGCGCCGCGCGCGACAGGCCCAGCGCGTCCGACAGCCCCTGGCGCACCTCGACGTGGAACCAGCTGTCGATGCCGCGCGTGAGGAAGACGACAGAGAACGTGAACACGAGCAGCAGCGGCGCCAGCACCAGCGAGCACAGCATGAGCACGTGGCGCGTGCGCAGCCGCGAGCCCGGCACGTTGCCGCGCCGGTCACGCACGAGGTCGGCCAGCCGCCCGCCGATCAGGGCGAGCAGCACCACCAGACCGACGATGTTCACCATGAGCAGCCAGGGCTGCAGGAGGCCGAACTGCGTCGAGTCACCGGCGGTGACCGCGAGCAGACCGAGCGCCACCACCCAGATCGCGATGCCGATCCCGAACATGACGGGCAGCCAGCGCGTCATGGCCTGAAGCTCCAGGTGTACCAGTCGGTGGTGCGCGACCACTCGCGCCAGAAGAGGAGCAGCTTGAGCGCCGTCGGCACGCCACCGATCTCGAGCGTGGCGCGCACGCTGATTTCGTGCCGCCGGCCCTCGCGCAGCAGGGCGGCGTCGATCAGGGGCAGGCCCCGTGGGCGCGAGAGCGACTCGAGGGCCTGGTCCAGTGTGGCGAAATTGCCGAGCGCACCGCTGTTCAAGTGCGTGACCACGTACCGCTCGGCGAGCGCGTCCCAGGACAGGCGCCAGCGCTGCTGCAGCGTGGCGACGGTCTCGTTCGGCAGGAAGCGGCGCTCGCCGCTCACCACGATGTCGAGCCGCAGCTCCAGCGGGATGCTCTCCGCCAGCGCCTCGCGGGCGGCGTCGGCCAGCGACAGGTCGAGCGTGGCGCCGAGGTACCAGACGCCCTGGACGGGCTCGACGAAGGCGCTCCGGACGTCGAAGCGCTCCTGCTGGGCCAGCGCGGGGAAGGCGACGAGCAGGCAGGCGAACGCACCGGCAAGGGCGCGCACCGTCCAAGCTCGCAGCGCCATCGTGGCTCGCACCCGAAGCATCCTCAGGCCCGCTTCTCGAGACAGGCGTAGTAGAAACCGTCGGTGTCGGCAAAGCCCGTGGGCAGGGACAGGCCTGGGCCAGGACCCCGCGCCGGCAGCCGGCCATTCAAGGAAAGCCTAGCAGATTCCGTCGCCTCGACCGCCGCAGGGCAGGTCGCGAGGAATCCCGCCACGGCGGCCTCGTTCTCGGCGCGCAGCACGGAGCAGGTGGAGTACACCAGGCGGCCACCCGGCGCGAGCAGCGGCCAGGCCGCCTCCAGCAGCGCGCGCTGTGTCGCGGCGAAGCCGGCGACGTCGCTTTCGCGCCGCAGCAGCTTGATGTCGGGATGGCGGCGGATCACGCCGGTGCCGGAACAGGGAACATCCAGCAGGATGCGGTCGAACGGCCGCCCGTCCCACCAGTCCGCGGGCCGCGCGGCGTCCCCCGTGACCACCTGCGCCTCGAGCCCGAGGCGCGACAGGTTGTCGCGGATGCGCCCGGCGCGCAACGGATCGATCTCGACCGCGACCAGCCCTGCGAGGCCCGGCGTGGCCTCGAGCACGTGACAGGCCTTGCCGCCGGGCGCGGCGCAGGCGTCGAGCACGCGCAGCCCCGGCGCGGCCGAAAGCAGCGGCGCCGCGAGCTGGGCGGCCGCATCCTGCACCGACAGCTCACCCTCGGCGAAGCCAGGAAGCGCCGTGACGTCCACCGGCGTCTCGAGCCTGAGCGCCGCAGGTGCGAAGTCGCAGCCGCTGGCGGCCAGTCCGGCCGCGGCGAGCTTCTCGCGGCAGGCGGCCGGCGCGATCCGCGCGACGTTGACCCGCAGCCACATCGGCGGCGGTGCGTTGCCGGCCTCGAGGATGGCCTCGGCGCTGCCAGGCCAGTCGGCCTGCAGCCGATCGATCAGCCACGCCGGGTGCGCAAAGCGCGCCTGCCGGTCACGGTGCACCTCGGCGAGCAGCGCGTCCGACTCGCGCAGAAAGCGCCGCAGCACGGCGTTCACGAGACCGGCGGCGCGGGGCCGCCCGATGCGACGGACGGCCTCGACGGTCTCCGCCACTGCGGCGTGGGCCGGGGTTCTGGCATGCACGAGCTGGAACAGGCCGACCAGTGCCACGGCCCGCACCTGGGGTTCGAGCCGCGCTGCACCCTGGCCGGTGAGCAGGCCGAGCAGCGCGTCGAGCTCGAGCAGCCAGCGCACCGTGCCGAAGGCGAGCGCCTGCACGGCGGGACCGGCCGCGCCGCGCGCGCGCTCGGCGGCGAGTGCCGTCTCGA
>JBBINN010000199.1:0-4125 GCA_037443885.1 Gammaproteobacteria bacterium
TCGAGGATCTCGACCACGGTCTCGCCGATGAGCAGCTTGTCGAGGTCCTGCAGGTTCGGCAGGCCCTCGAGGAACAGGATGCGCTTCACGAGCTTGTCGGCATGCTTCATCTCGTCCACGGACTCGTGGTACTCGTATTTCGCGAGCTTGCCGAGACCCCAGTTCTCGAACATGCGCGAGTGCAGGAAGTACTGGTTGATCGCGGTGAGCTCGTTGCGCAGCACCTTGTTCAGGTGCGCGATGACCTTCGGGTCACCCTTCATCGGGGGCCTCCGTGGCGGCTGGGAACGATTCGAGGCGGCCTTGCAGCCGTGGTCAGGCAGGTTGCACGCAGAGCGGGCGCGGATCAAGGGCCTGTTCGAAGACCTCGCGCGCCGTGTCCTGGCAGCGGCCGCAGCCGGTGGACACGCCGGTCGCCTGCTGCAGTTCCGCGAAGGAACGCACGCCCGCCTCGGCGGCCTGGCGGAGGTCCCGGTCACGGACGCATTTGCAGAGGCAAACGTACATGGCGCTAGGTTGGCGATCCGGGTCGATGACGGCATCAGTATAAATGCTAATCATTCTCATTATCCAGCGCCTTCTCACTCGAGCGGCCAGTCAGCATCCGTTCATGATCGGGGACCGAAAATCTCGAGCGTGACGAGGAGCACCCGCGTTACGGACAGACGGCGAACTTGCTAGCATGCCGGCCGTCCAACCACGGGCCGGCCCAGGTCCCGACCACAGATTTACGGTTGAGCCGCTAAGGAGTGTCCATGAGCAACGAGATGATTTCGCGCCGCACCCTGATCAAGGGCGCCCTGGTCGGGCTGGCGGCCGTGCCCGCAGCAGCCCTCGCCAACCCGCAGGCGGCCAAGCCGGCCGCGGCCGCACCTGCCGCGGGCGCGCTCCTCGATCCGGAGAGCCCGCAGGCCAAGGCGCTCGGCTACGTGCACGACGCCGCCAAGGTCGACGCCAAGGCGAACCCGATGTTCAAGCCGGGCCAGTTCTGCCACAACTGCGTGCAGTGGACGGCTGCCGCCGACGCGCCGCAGGGACCGTGCAACCTGTTCCCCGGCAAGGTGGTGAAGGGCCCAGGCTGGTGCAAGGTCTGGGCGCTCAAGCCTGGCGCCGAGCTCGGCTAAGCGTCGCAGCTGACCGTCGATCAGCGGCCCGGGTGCCTTGCGCCCCGGGCCGTTTTCGTGTCCGGGCCGCGCGCTTTCCCGGCATCGCGGGCGCAGCCCGGGGTTTGCGCCCGGCCGGTCAGCCCCGGCCGGGCGCGTGCGCCAGCGGCAGCGCGGTCGTCTGCTTGAGCACTTCCATCGAAAAGCCGGAACTGACGTCCGCCAGCTCGACCATCTCGATGAGCCGCTTGTAGACGGCGTCGTAGCCGGCGATGTCCGGCACCACCACCCTCAGCAGGTAGTCCACGTCGCCGCTCATGCGGTAGGCCTCGACGATCTCCGGAATGGCGTCCACCGCCTTGCGGAAGCGCTGCAGCCAGGCTGCGTTGTGCTGGCTGGTGCGCACCGACACGAACACCGACACGCCGACGTTGAGCCGCGCCGGGTCGAGCAGGGCCACGCGGCGGAGAATCACGCCGTCCTGCTCCAGCCGCTGGATCCGCCGCCAGCAGGGTGTCGTCGACAGCCCCACCCGCTCGGCAATCTCGGCGAGCGGCGTCATCGCGTCGTGCTGGAGGATCTCGAGGATCCGGCGGTCGCGGGCATCCAGCGCCATTTCTTTCGCCATTTCGGCTCTCGATAGCAAAGCTTTCTAACTATAGCCGTCTGGACGCAATCATTGGAACGCCTTTCCCCCGGGCCCGTGCTACGGTGCCCGGACCAGCACGACAGGTATTCCATGAGCATCCCGGGCATCGATCTCGCCACCCTGCGCGACCAGGTCATCGGCGTCGACGCGCCCATCGAGACCCCCTTCGGCCGCCGGCCGATGGTCTACTGCGACTACACCGCTTCGGGGCGTTCGCTGCGCTTCTTCGAGCGCTACCTGCAGGGCCTGCTGCAGACCTACGCCAACACCCACACCGAGGACGACGTCACCGGCCGCAGCATGTCGCGGCTGCTGCATGAGGCCGAGGCCACCATCAAGCGCGCAGTAAACGCCGGCCCCGGCGGCTGCATCGTCGCCTGCGGCACCGGTGCGACCGGCGCGATCGACAAGCTGCAGCGCATTCTCGGCGTCGCGCTTCCGCCGGCGACCCGCGAGACGATCGAGCGCATCGAGGAAGCTACCCTCGGCGCCGAAGCCGCGGCCGCGGCGCGGCGCGCGCGCTGCGAGCAGGCGCCGGTGGTGTTCCTCGGGCCCTACGAGCACCACTCGAACGAGGTGTCCTGGCGCCAGGGCTTCGCCACCGTGGTCAACGTGGATCTCGCGCCGGACGGTGGCGTGGACCTCGCCCACCTCGAGCGCCTGCTCACCGACCCGCGCTGGCAGGGCCGGACGCGCATCGGCTCGTTCTCGGCGGCCTCCAACGTGACCGGCATGCGCACGCCCGTGCACGACATCGCGGCGCTGCTGCACCGCCACGGCGCCTTCGCCTGCTTCGACTTCGCGGCGAGCGGGCCCTACGTGCCGATCGACATGAACCCGGACGGCGCCTGGAGCGAGCGCTCGCTCGACGCGATCTTCCTCTCGCCGCACAAGTTCCTCGGCGGGCCCGGCGCGAGCGGCGTGCTGGTGTTCAACGAGCGGCTCTATCGCCGCGACCTGCCGCCCTCGCTCTGCGGCGGCGGCACGGTGGACTACGTGAGCCCCGTGGACCAGGACTTCATCGCCGACATCGAGGAGCGCGAGAAGGCCGGCACGCCCGGCATCCTGCAGACGCTCAAGGCCGCGCTCGCCTTCGAGCTCAAGTCGGCCATCGGGCCGGAGCGCATCGAGGCGCTCGAGCAGGCGCTGCTTGCGCGCGCGTGGCGGCGCTGGTCGGAAGTGGACGGGATCGAGATCCTCGGCAACCCGGACCCGGCTCGGCGGATCGGGATCGTGTCGTTCAACCTGCGCGACCCGCGCGGCGGCTGGCTGCACCCGAAGTTCGCCACCGCGCTGCTGAACGACCTGTTCGGCATCCAGTCACGCGCCGGCTGCTCCTGCGCCGGGCCCTATGGCCATCGGCTGCTCGGCATCGACCTCGACACCTCCGAGCGGTACCGCGCGTTCGTGCGCGAGGGCTACCACGGCATCAAGCCCGGCTGGTGCCGCGTCGGCTTCCATTTCGTGATGGACGAAGCCGAGGCGGACTACGTGATCGAGGCAGTGGCGTTCGTCGCGGAGCAGGGCCACCGCTTCCTGCCGCTGTACGACTTCGACCCGATGACGGGACAGTGGCGGCACCGCGAGTTCGTCGAGCGCGTCGAGTCGCTCTCGCTCACCGCGGCGCTCGGCGCCGGCGAGCTGCAACCGACCGCGCTGCCCGCGGCCGAGCGCGTGCGCCGCTACCGCGACCATCTCGCCGAGGCCGAGCGGCTCGCGCGCGAGCTCGGCGCACCCGGGGCGACGCCGCGCCCGGTGCTCGAGGGGCGCTTCGGCACGCTGCAGTTCTTCTCGGCCTGAGGAACTTCACCGGTCCGGAAAACAAGAACCCCGCCTCGCGGCGGGGTCAGTTCCCTCTTTGGTTCACGTGGCTCCGGTAGCCCCGGGCATCGTTGTGGTTATTCCCTCTGTCTGTCCTGCGGTCCGCGTCGAGGCGGCCAGCATCCCCTAGCGTCCAGTCTCCCGGACTTGGGTCATTCAGAGACAAGTTACGTGCCATGACCCTGGACAGCCTGACGAATCATGGACTTGGACTGTCTGCCTGAGCGACGTCGCGGCAGCGTCCGTTCACGACCGTAAGAAATATCGACGCCGCGCGCCACGGCGACGGCCCTGCGCAAGGTCCGCGAGCATCCGCAGGAAGCCGGACCGGGCCGCCGCTAAGATGACGCACCATGCACGATGCCGACGACCCCCGCTTCCGCCCCCCGCCGGGCCCACGCAAGCCCGCCGCGCGCCGCGTCCAGCGCCGCCCTGCCCCGCCGGCCGCGGAAGAGACCGGTGAGCGCCTGCAGAAGGTCCTGGCCGACGCCGGCGTTGCCTCGCGGCGCGACTGCGAGCTGGCGATCCTGGCGGGCCGCGTGCGGGTCAACG
>JBBINN010000199.1:4225-5497 GCA_037443885.1 Gammaproteobacteria bacterium
GCCTCGCGGCGCGACTGCGAGCTGGCGATCCTGGCGGGCCGCGTGCGGGTCAACGGCCGGCCCGTGCATTCGCTCCCCTGCCTCGTGCGGCCGCAGGACGACCTGATCGAGTTCGACGGGGAGATCATCGACACCGCGCGGCGCGTGCAGCGCGCCCGCGAGGCGCACCTGTACTTCGCCGCCAACAAGCCGAAGGGCGTCATCTCGACCGTGCGCGATCCCGAGGGCCGCGTGAACGTGGTGTCGCTGGTCGCAGGCCGCCTGCCGCGCGGCAGGCGGGTCTACCCGGTCGGTCGGCTCGATGCGGACTCGACCGGCCTCGTGCTGCTGACCGACGACGGCGAGCTGACCCACCGCCTCGCGCATCCGCGCCACGGCGTCGCCAAGGAGTACCACGTCACTGCCGAGGGCGTGCTGGACCCGGCGGGGCTCGATCGCCTGCGGCGTGGCATCTACCTCGCCGGGCCGGAGGCCATCGCCCGCAGCAAGGCCGCGGGCGGGGGCGGCGGCGCCAGGCGCGCCACGGTCGGGAACATCCGGGTGCTGAAGAGCTGGAAGGACCGTCGCACCGGGGGTGTCGCAGTCCTGTCCATCATGCTGCGCGAGGGCCAGAACCGCGAGATCCGCCGGCTTCTAGCCCATGTGGGACTCAAGGTCCGCCGGCTCGAGCGCGTCGCCATCGGTCCGCTCAAGCTCGGCTCGCTGAAGACCGGCGCTGCAAGGCCGCTCACCGAGGCCGAAATCGCGGCGCTGCGCAGCGCGGTGCTCCTGCCCGCGAAGTGATCGCGGCGCGTCAGCGCGGCGGGGCTCCTTCCAGCAACGACGGAACTTCCGTCACGACGCGCCCCGCGCCCGCGAAGGCCAGCGCGAACCACGGGTCCCGCAGGCGCGCCACCTCGACGCCCCGGCCGCGGCCCGGTGCATGGATGAACTCGCCGCCGCCGGCGTAGATGCCGACGTGCGGCTCCGGCAGACGGAAGAACACGAGGTCGCCCGGCGCGAGCGAGTCCCGCTCGATGCGCGCGGCCGCGCCCTGCTGCGACTCGGCGGTCCGCGGCAGCCGGATGCCGGCCTCGGCGTAGACGAAGTGCACGAGACCCGAGCAGTCGAAGCCCGCGGCGGGATCGGCGCCGCCGAAGCGATAGGGCGCGCCGAGCAGGCTGCGGGCGCGGGCGACCGCTGCCTCGGCCGTCGGTGACGCCGCCGGCCTCCAGACGTCCGGCCCCTCTCCGACGGGTGGCGCCACGACCGCGGCGGGCGGACGCGCCGGCG
>JBBINN010000200.1:0-5473 GCA_037443885.1 Gammaproteobacteria bacterium
CGCGAGCAGGCGCGAATCTCCGCCGAGATCGCGCTCGCCCGTAACGACGCCCGCCGGGCGCTCGCGCTGCTGGAGCAGGCTCCGCCGGGGCAGGATCCCGCCGCGCTCGCGACCCAGGCGCGCGCGCAGTTTGCGCTCGGGCAGGTGCCCGCGGGCGTCGCCGCGCTCGGCACCCGCGAGCGCCTCCTGCCCGCCGGCCAGGCGCGCCTCGATAACCAGCGCCAGATCCTCGACGCCCTGTCGGCCGCTTCCCGCCGCGGCGCCGACCTGCGCGCCCCTGCCGGCAGCGACCCGCTGGTGGCGGGCTGGATGGAACTCGGGCGGATCAACGCCGAGGCGGCGACGATGGCCGCCGGCGCCGGTTCGCGGCTGCAGGATTGGCGCCGCCGCTACCCGGCACACCCCGCCAACGACGGCGTCTGGAACGACCTCGTCGGCCGTTACACCGCCAGCCTCGAGCCCGGCGCGCGGGTTGCGCTGCTCCTGCCGCTCACCGGCCGCGGCGGCGAGGCCGGCCGGATGGTGCGCGACGGGTTCCTGGCGGCCTACTACGAGCAGCCGGCCGCCACGCGCCCGATCGTGGCCCTCTACGACGTCGGCGCCGGCGACGCCGCCTCCACGTACCTGACGGCCCTCGCGGACGGAGCAAGCCTGGTCATCGGGCCCCTGACGCGCGGTGACGTCGCCGACGTGGCCGCCATGGCCGATGGCCGCGCGACGACCGTCGCGCTCAACTTTCTGCCCGACGGCAGCCGCGCGCCCGCCCGTTTCTACCAGTTCGCCCTATCCCCGGAGGACGAGGCCCGCCAGGTCGCGCGCCGCGTGCTGGCGGACGGACGCACGGCGGGCGTCGCGCTGGGACCCGCGAACGAATGGGGCCAGCGGGTGCTCAACGCCTTCGCCGATGAGTTCGCGGCGCTCGGGGGAAGCCTCCTCGGCCGGCGCGTCCACGCCCCGGGCACGACCGACTACAAGGTGATCCTGACGGAACTTCTCGGCATCCGCCCGACGGCCGCCGGGAGCCTCGCGCCGCGACCCGACATCGGGTTCATCTTCATGGCGGGCCAGCCGGTGGACGGGCGGCTGATCCGCACGCAGCTGCGCTTCAATTTCGCCGGCAGCCTGCCCGTCTACTCCACCTCGGACGTGTTCGAGCCCGGCGGCCGGGGCAACGCGGACCTCGACGGCGTGATCCTGCCCGACATGCCGTGGGTACTGGACCCGGGCGGCCCGGCGGCCATCCTGCGCGAGCAGGCCGACCGGCTCTGGCCGCGGCGCGCGCCGTCGCGCGACCGACTGTTCGCGTTCGGCTACGACGCCTACGCCATCGGCGCGGAGCTGACGCGGCGCCGCGCGCCTTTCGCCACGCCGGTGCCGGGCCTGACGGGGCGGCTCGAGCTCCGCGCGGACGGCCGGATCCACCGCCAGCTCGACTTCGCCCGTGTGAGCGGCGGGCAGCTCGAGCCGCTGCCCGGCGGGCCCTGAACTTGGCGGCCGGCGCGGCGCACCTCGTCGCCGGCCGCGCCGCCGAGGACGCCGCCTGTGCGGAGCTCGCGCGGCTTGGCTTCAGCCTGCTGTTCCGCAACTACCGCACGCGCCGCGGCGAGCTCGACATCGTGGCGCTGGACGGCGAGGTCCTCGCCCTCGTCGAGGTGCGCTACCGGTCACGCGACGATTACGGCAGCGCGGCCGAAAGCGTCACCTGGCGCAAGCAGTCGCGCTGGGCGCGGGCCGCGCGCGAGCTGCTCGCGCGCGAACCCACGCTCGCCCGCCTGCCGGCGCGCTTCGACCTCGTCGAGGTGGAAGGAGTGCCGGGCGACCTGCAGTGCCGGCTGACGCGGGCGGCGTTCAGCCTGTAGTCTCGTCTACTTGACCACCCGCAGCTTCGCGCGCCGTCCCGTATCGGACGTGGAGCCGCCATTCGTGGCGGTCGGCGGCTCGGGCGGCGGCGGCGAGTCGTCGCCCTGGAACAGCATGCCCTGCCCTGTCTCGCGGGCGTAGATGCCCGCGACGGCCGCGAGCGGCACCCGCACCTGGTGCGGCGTGCCGCCGAAGCGCGCGGAGAACTCGATGAAGTCGTTGCCCAGCCGGAGCGCCTGCGTCGCCTGCCAGCCGACGTTGAGGATGATGCGGCCGTCCTTGACGTAGGCCTGGGGCACCTCGACGCCCGCGAGCGTGGCATCCACCACCAGGTGCGGCGTCTGCCCGTTGTCCGTCATCCACTCGTGCATGGCCCGCACGAGATAGGGGCGCCGCGACGTGAGCGGCGGCGACGCGGTCACCGTCGCCGCCCTTCCGTTCCGCGCCGCCCCGGACGGAGCGTCACCTGATGTCCTTCCAGTACTCCCGCTTCAGCAGCCAGGCGAGGACCCAGAACACCAGCAGGAACAGCACGACCCACACGCCCATCCGCTCGCGCTTGGCCTTGACCGGCTCGCCGACGTAGTCGAGGAAGTTGACCGTGTCGCGCACGAACTCGTCGTACTCGGCCTCGCTCAGCTCGCCCGGCGCGCCGGGGTCGAAGCCGACGAGCACCTGCTCGGTCCGGCCGTCGACGTCGCGCAGCTCGTAGCGCGGCTGGCGGACGCCCTGCAGGTGGGCGAGCACGTGCGGCATGGCCGTGCCCGCGAGCACCGTGTTGTTTATGCCGTTCGGGCGGCCCGGGTCGGCGTAATAGCTGCGCAGGAACGTGTAGAGGTAGTCCGTGCCCCGGCTGCGCGCGATGAGCGACAGGTCCGGCGGCGCCTTGCCGAACCATGCCTCGCCGAGATCCGCGGGCATCGCCGTGCGCATGGTGTCGTGCGGCGAGCCGCCGGTGATCATCAGTTCCTTGACGAGCACGCCCTCGGGAATGCCGAGGTCCTCCGCCATCCGGTTCCAGCGCATGTACTGCGCCGAATGGCAGCCGAGGCAGTAGTTGACGAAGTTGCGGGCCCCGCGCTGCAGCGAGGCCTGGTTGTGGATGTCCGTGTTCGCCTTGTCGAGCGGCACGCCGCCGCCGGCTGCGAACGCCGGCACCGGCAGCAGGACAGCCAGCAGCAGGACGATCTTCTTAGTGAGCATGGTAGGTGACCCTTTCCGGCTCCGGCTTGTGGCTGTCGATGCGCGAGTACCACGGCATCAGCAGGAAGAACGCGAAGTAGTAGATGGTCCCGATCACCGACAGCGTCTTGTAGGGCTCGGCAGCGGGCTTCAGGCCGCAGTAGCCGAGGATCACGAACCACACCACGAACAGCGCCAGCGCGATCTTGTAGATCGGGCCGCGGTAGCGGATCGACTTGACCGGCGAGCGGTCCAGCCACGGCAGGAAGAACAGGATCATCACCGCCGCGCCCATCACCAGCACGCCCCACACCTGGGTGCCGAAGAAGGCCGGCACGGCGCGCAGCATCGCGTAGAACGGCGTGAAGTACCACACCGGCGCGATGTGCTCGGGCGTCTGCATGGGGTTGGCCTGCTCGAAGTTCGGCGCCTCGAGGAACAGGCCGCCCATCGTCGGCGCGAAGAAGATCACGGCCGCGAACAGCACCAGGAAGGCGGACAGGCCCATGAGGTCCTTGACCGAGTAGTACGGGTGGCTCCAGATGCCGTCCACCGGGTTGCCGCTGGCGTCCTTGTTCTTCTTGATCTCGACGCCGTCCGGGTTGTCCGAGCCGACCTCGTGCAGCGCGAGCAGGTGCGCGACCACCAGGAACACGAGCACCAGCGGCAGCGCGATCACGTGCAGCGCGAAGAAGCGGTTCAGCGTGATGTCCGAGATGAAGAAGTCGCCGCGGATCCACTCGGCGAGGTCCGGGCCGATCCACGGCAACGTGCCGAACAGCGACACGATCACCTGCGCGCCCCAGTAGGACATGTTGCCCCAGGGGAGCAGGTAGCCGAAGAACGCGATGCCCATCAGCACGAGGTAGATCAGCATGCCGAAGATCCACAGCAGCTCGCGCGGCTTGCGGTAGGAGCCGTAGAGCATCGCGCGGAACATGTGCAGGTAGACGACGACGAAGAACGCAGACGCGCCGGTCGAGTGGATGTAGCGGAGCAGCCACCCCCACTCCACGTCGCGCATGATGTACTCGACCGAGCCGAAGGCCTCGGTCGCGGACGGCTTGTAGCTCATCGTCAGGAAGATGCCGCTGACGATCTGGATCACCATCACGAACAGCGACAGCGAGCCGAACAGGTACCAGTTGTTGAGGTTCTTCGGCGCGTAGTACTGGCCCCACTGCTCGTTCCACATCCGCGTCAGCGGGAAGCGGGCGTCGATCCAGCCGAGCAGGCCACCGGCCTCGCCGGCGGCGGGAGCGGAAGCGTTCTTTGCCATCATGCGGCCCTCGCCTGGTCCTCGCCGACCAGGATGCGGTTATCGTCCAGGAAGGTGTGCGGAGGCACCGTCAGGTTCGTGGGCGCCGGCATGGCCCGGAATACCCGGCCGGAAAGATCGAACTTCGAGCCGTGGCAGGGACAGTAGAAGCCGCCCGGCCAGTCGGCGCCGAGCTCCGCGTCGCCCCGCCGGAAGCGCTCGATCGGCGCGCAGCCGAGGTGGGTGCAGACGCCCAGCACGACGAGGAACTCGGGATTCGCGGCGCGCGCAGGATTCCTGGCGTACTCGGGCTGGATGGAGCTCTGGGAGCCCGGATCGGCCAGGCGGTCGTCTAGGCCCTCGAGCTGCTGCAGCATCTCCGGCGAGCGGCGCAGGACCCAGACGGGCTGGCCGCGCCACTCGACCTTCATCAGGGCGCCCGGCTCGAGCTTGCTGATGTCGATCTCGACCGGCGCGCCGAGCGCACGCGCGCGGGCGCTCGGCTTCCAGGACGCCAGGAACGGCACGGCCGCAAAGCCGGCGCCGACCGCGCCCGTCAGCAGGGTGGCGGCGGTCAGAAGCTGACGCCGGCCACGGTCCACCTGTTCACTCATCGGGCAACCCCCGTGGATCGTCTCGAGCACACACCCGCCGGTGGCGCCGCGCCCCGAGACCCCTGGGCGACACCGTTTTCGTTCCTGTGGCGGAACAAGCATTATACACGCGGGCCACGCGCCCGATCATGCAGTGCAGTAACCCGCGGGCCGCCGCCACGCTCCGGCAGACATGAAGACCTTCGCGCAGTGGATCCGCTGGGTTTCACCCTGGGTGGCCGCCGGCCTGGCCGCCGCCCTCCTGTACGTCTGGCTCCGTCCGCCGGGGCCGGCGACGATGCCCCCGGAGGCGCCCGCCGCGGGCGACCCTGCGGCGAGCGCGCCGCCTCCGGCACCGGCCGGGGCGGCCGGGATGCAGGACGCGCCGGCGCCAGCCGCCGTGCAGTCCGGGATCCCGCCCAGCTACGCGGATGCGGTGGACCGTTCCGCGCCGGCCGTGGTGAACATCTACACGGAGCGTGTCGTTCGCGTACCCCGCGCCGGCCCGCTGACGCCGGCGCTCGCCCAGCTCTACGGCGACCTGTGGACCGACTACCGTGAGCGGGTGGAGCGCAGCCTC
>JBBINN010000201.1:0-5453 GCA_037443885.1 Gammaproteobacteria bacterium
CGGAGATGATCAGCGGCGTGCGGGCCTCGTCGATCAGGATCGAGTCCACCTCGTCCACGATCGCGAAGTTGAGGCCGCGCTGCACGCGGTCCTCGAGACGGAACGCCAGGTTGTCGCGCAGGTAGTCGAAGCCGAACTCGTTGTTGGTGCCGTAGGTGACGTCGCAGGCGTAGGCGGCGCGCTTCTCGGCCGGGCTCTGGCCGCTCCTGATCACGCCGACGCTCAGGCCCAGGAACCGGTAGACCGGGCCCATCCAGTCGGCGTCGCGCTGCGCGAGGTACTCGTTCACCGTCACGACGTGCACGCCCTTGCCCGCGAGCGCATTGAGGTACACGGGCAGGGTCGCGACCAGGGTCTTGCCCTCGCCGGTGCGCATCTCCGCGATCTTGCCCTGGTGCAGGGTGATGCCGCCGATCAGCTGCACGTCGAAGTGGCGCATCGCCAGGGTGCGGCGCGCGGCCTCGCGAACGGTCGCGAACGCCTCCGGCAGGATGGCGTCGAGCGACTCGCCGCCGGCGAGCCGCTGCCGCAGGCGGTCCGTCTGCGCGCGCAGCTCGTCGTCGCCCAGGGCGGCGATGCGCGCATCGAACTCGCCGGCGCGGGCGACATCACGGCCGTAATCGCGCAGGAGGCGCTGGTTGCGGCTGCCGAAGATCCGGGTGAACAGCTTAAGCAAGGACGGAAACCCTCTCCGCCGGGCGCCGCGCCCCGCGGGGGCGGCCGGGCAGGTGTGACCGAAAACCCGGTATTGTACGGGTTCGCGGGGCCACCGAGGAAATCGCCGGGATCAGCGCCCGACGAACGAGATCGGGTTCACGGGGCGGCCCTCGCGGAGCACCTCGAAGTGCAGGTGCGTGCCGGTCGAGCGGCCGGTGGAACCCATCAGGGCGATCGGATCGCCCTTGCGCACGGTCTGCCCCGCCTCGACGAGGATCGTCGAGTTGTGGGCGTAGCGGGTCACGTAGCCGTTGCCGTGCGTGACCTCGACCAGCTTGCCGTAGTTGCCGTCGCGGCCGGCGAAGCTCACCACGCCGTCGGCTGCCGCCAGCACGCGCGTGCCCGGCGCCGCCGAGAAGTCCAGGCCGGCATGGAACGCCGTCCTGCCGTGGAAGGGGTCGGTGCGCGAGCCGAAAAACGAGGAGATGAAGCCGGCTTCGACCGGGCGGCCGCCGGGGACGACCTGCCGCGCGAGCTCGCGGGACAGGATCAGCGACTCGAGCGCCGCGAGCTGCCGGCTGCGATCCTCGATCGAGCGACCCAGGGCCTCGAGCATGTCGTCGAGGGTCGGCACGCTGGGGAGCTCACCGGCAATCTCGACGCCCTCGCCCGGGCCGCCGACCGCGGGTGGCTCGTCGAAGTTGAACTCGCCGCGGTCGAGGTTCGCGACCTCCGTCAGCCGCTTGCCGAGCGCATCGAGCCGGATCAGCCGTGCATGCATCTGGCCGACGCGCGCAGCCAGCGCACCGACCTGGTCCTCGACGGCCTGGCGCGCCGCCTGGACGGACTCGCGCTGCGCGGCGAGTTCCGCCGACCAGCGCTCGAGCGTCGCCGCCTCCTCACGCTCCGCCGTGGCCGAGCCGACCAGCGTGCCCAGGGCGAACCCGCCGCCGAGCAGCAGCAGTCCGGCCAGCACGAGCAGCCGGGGCCGGCCGAGGTCCACAGGAAGGCGACGCAGCAGCGCCGCAGCATAAAGTCGCATGGCTCGGTCCTCGCAGGCTGACCGATAGGCATTCCCTTGCACATGAAAAGCCCGCCGAAGTTCCTTGCCGGCGGGCCCGGGCGCGGAGAAAATGCCAAAGTTTTCCTTATCACTCAAGTACTTTCGTACGCCGGCCAGCGGGGACCCGGAGCCTGAAAATACAAAAACCCACCGCCGTCAGTGACTTGCTGGCCAAAGGTCACGGTCTGCTTGAACGCCTGCGGGAAGGAGCGGCCCGGGCCCTGACCGTCCTGGACGCCGTGCGCGCGGAACTGCCGGAGGAACCGGCCGGGCACGTCCTCGCCGCCTCGGTGAAGGATGGCACGCTGACCCTGCTGGTGGACTCGGCCGCCTGGGCTACCCGGATACGCTACGAGGCGCCGGGGTTGTCCGCTCCGGTGGGGCAGCGGCTCGGCGTCGAGATCTCGCGCACCGTGGTGCGCGTCCGGCCGGGACGGGGTTGAGGGTCAGGGCCCGCGGTCAGGCCGGGGCGGCCGCCTCGACGTAAGCAATCGGCGACTCGGCCGGCTGGTCGAACGTCACTTCCTCCCACGCCTCCGCATCCGCCAGCAGCACCCGCAGCAGGCGGTTGTTGAGGCCGTGCCCGGACTTGTAGCCGGTGAACTCGCCGATGAGGCTGTGGCCGAGCAGGTACAGATCCCCGATCGCGTCGAGGATCTTGTGCTTGACGAACTCGTCCTCGTAGCGCAGCCCGTCCTCGTTGAGGATGCGGTACTCGTCGAGCACGATCGCGTTGTCGAGGTTGCCGCCGAGCGCGAGGTTGCGTGCGCGCAGGAAATCGAGGTCGCGCATGAAGCCGAAGGTGCGCGCGCGGCTGATCTCCCGCAGGAAGGACGTCGTCGAGAAGTCCATCGAGGCCCGCGTGCCGCGCTCGCGGAACACCGGGTGCTGGAACTCGATCTCGAAGTTGACGCGGAACCCCTCGTACGGCTCGAAGCGCGCCCACTTGTCGCCGTCGCGCACCTCCACGCGCCTGAGGATGCGCACGAAGCGCTTCGGCGCGGATTGCTCCTCGATGCCCGCCGACTGCACCAGGAACACGAAGGGCCCGGCGCTGCCGTCCATGATCGGTACTTCGGGCGCCGAGAGCTCGACGAACGCGTTGTCGATCCCGAGGCCGGCGAGCGCCGACAGCAGGTGCTCGACAGTGGACACCGTCGCGCCCCCGGAGGAGAGCGTGGTGCCGAGCGTGGTCTCGGTGACGTTGGTGGCCCGCGCCGGGATGTCCACGGGCGGGTCGAGGTCGCTGCGCCTGAAGACGATGCCGACGTTGGGCGGCGCCGGGCGCAGCGTCATCAGCACCTTGCTGCCCGTGTGCAGGCCGATGCCGGTGGCGCGGATGGCGTTCTTGAGGGTGCGTTGCTTCACGGCTGAACCTCGACCGCACAGGGTATCACAGGAGGCGCCCGGCACGCTCCCGGCGCGCGGAGGAGGCGCCGGAAACGTGCCGGGAAAACCACCGCCGGCTCAGTCGGCCTGGCGGCGCAGGAACGCCGGGATGTCGAGGACGTCCTCGGCCGGTGGCGGGTCGTGCCTCAGCCCGTCGCCGACGGCACGCGCCCGCGAGCGCATCGCGAGCGGCATGTCGTACTGGTTGTAGTCCGGCGTGCCGCCGACAGCAGGCCCCCGCGCGGCCACCAGCGCCACGTCCGGCCGGCGCTTCTGCACGGCCGGCGCCGAAGCCGGCTGCGCCGCGGGCGCCGCGCTGCGCGCGGCCTGCCGGCCGAGGCCCGTCGCCACCACCGTCACGCGGATCTCGCCCTCGAGCTCGGGCTCGATCACGGTGCCCACGACCACGGTCGCGTCGTCGGCGGCGAACTGCTTCACGGTGCTGCCCACCTCCTCGAACTCGCCGATGGACAGATCGAGGCCCGCGGTCACGTTCACCAGGATCCCGCCGGCGCCGGCGAGGTTCACGTCCTCGAGCAGCGGGCTCGACACCGCCATCTCGGCGGCGACGCGCGCGCGGCTCTCGCCGGTGCCGAAGCCGGTGCCCATCATCGCCACGCCGGTCTCGGCCATGACGGTGCGGACGTCGGCGAAGTCCACGTTGATCAGGCCGGGGCGCGTGATCAGCTCGGCGATACCCTGCACCGCGCCCTGCAGCACCTCGTTGCCGCGCTTGAAGGCATCGAGCAGCGTGGTGGAGCCGCCGAGCACCGACAGCAGCTTCTGGTTGGGGATCGTGATCAGCGAGTCCACGTACTTGTGCAGCTCGCCGATGCCGTGATCCGCGATGGCGGCACGCTTGGTCCCCTCCATCGCGAAGGGCTTGGTGACCACGGCGACGGTCAGGATGCCGAGCTCGCGCGCGATCTGCGCGACGACCGGCGCCGCGCCGGTGCCGGTGCCGCCGCCCATGCCGGCGGTCACGAACAGCATGTCGCAGCCCTCGATCAGCTCGACGATGCGGTCGCGGTCCTCCATCGCCGCCTGCCGGCCCACCTCGGGATTGGCGCCGGCGCCGAGTCCCTTGGTGATGTTGCAGCCGATCTGCAGCGCGGTCTTCACCTTCGAGTGCTTGAGCGCCTGTGCGTCCGTGTTGACGCAGATGAACTCGACGCCCTCGATACCGCTCTGGGCCATGTGCGAGACGGCATTGCCGCCGCCGCCGCCGACCCCGAGCACCTTGATCACGGCACTCTGGCTGTACGTATCCATCAGTTCGAACATGTGGTCTCCTCCTCCGCGAAAGACCTAGGAACTCAGAAATAGCCCTGGAACCAGGACTTCATCCTCTCGAAAACCGTCTTGACGCCGTCGCCGACGATGCGCGGCGCGGGCACCGCGAGGTTGGCCTTGCCGTAGAGCAGCAGGCCCGTCCCCGTCGCATGGATCGGGTTGCGCACGACGTCGGCGAGCCCCGTCACGCCATGCGGCATGCCGAGCCGCACCGGCATGTGGAAGATCTCCTCGGCGAGCTCGACCGCGCCCTCCATCTTGGCGCTGCCGCCGGTCAGCACGACCCCCGCGGCGACCGCCTCCTCGAAGCCCGAGCGGCGCAGCTCGTCGCGGATCAGCGTGAACAGCTCCTCGTAGCGCGGCTGCACGATCTCGGCCAGCGTCTGGCGCGCGAGCCGGCGCGGCGGCCGGTCGCCCACCGTCGGGACCTCGATCGTCTCGTCGGGGTTGGCGAGCTGCGACAGCGCGCAGGCGTAGCGGATCTTGATCTCCTCGGCGTACGGCGTCGGCGTGCGCATGGAGACGGCGATGTCGTTGGTCACCTGGTCGCCGGCGATCGGGATCACGGCCGTGTGGCGGATCGCGCCGCCCGAGAACACGGCGATGTCGGTGGTGCCGCCGCCGATGTCCACGATGCAGGAGCCGAGCTCCTTCTCGTCGTCGGTGAGCACCGAGAAGCTCGAGGCGAGCTGCTCGAGCACGATGTCCTCGACCTCGAGGCCGCAGCGCTGCACGCACTTGACGATGTTCTGCGCGGCGCTCTCCGCACCCGTCACGATGTGCACGCGCGCCTCGAGGCGCACGCCCGACATTCCGATCGGCTCGCGGATGCCCTCCTGGCCGTCGATGATGAACTCCTGCGGCAGCACGTGGAGGATCTTCTGGTCGGCCGGGATGGCGACCGCCTGCGCGGCGTCCATCACGCGCGCCACGTCGCCGCTCACGACCTCCTTGTCCTTGATCGCGACGATGCCGTGCGAGTTGAGGCTGCGGACGTGGCTGCCCGCGCTGCCGGTGTAGACCGAGCGGATCTCGACGCCGGCCATCAGCT
>JBBINN010000202.1:0-5451 GCA_037443885.1 Gammaproteobacteria bacterium
AGGACGGCGAGACCTTCGCGGCCAACGCGCTGATCAAGGCTCGGCACGCGTCGCGGCTGGCGGACCTGCCGGCGATCGCCGACGACTCGGGTCTCGAGGTGGATGCGCTCGGCGGGCGGCCGGGCATCCACTCGGCGCGCTACGCCGGCCCCGGCTGCAGCGACTCGGACAACACCGCCAGGCTGCTGCAGGAACTGGCCGGCGTGGCGGACGCCGGCCGCACGGCCCGCTACCGTTGCGCCATCGCCTGGGTGGACCACGCCGATGACCCGAGCCCGCTCGTGTGCGAGGCGGCCTGGGAAGGCCGGATCGCGCGGTTGCCGCGCGGCACGGGTGGCTTCGGCTACGACCCGCTGTTCATCGTCGCGGGCGGTGAGCTCACCGCGGCCGAGATGCCGGCTGGCGAAAAGAACTGCGTGAGCCACCGCGGCCAGGCCTTGCGGGCGCTCGCCGCCGCGCTGGCCGCGCGGCGGCGAGGCGGCTAGCGCCGGCTCGCGTCAGCGCACGACCTTTACGAGCGAGCCGGGCGCAGGCTCGCCGCTGGGGTATAGGCCGTTGAACAGCCGGTGCTGCTCGACCGCGAAGGCGGTGAGCGGTGAGCGGGCAGCCAGGTCCGTAATGGTGGCGTTCTCCGGCGCCCTCACGATACGCAGGCGGTGTGGCTCGGCGAGGCGGAACTCGTCCGAGCGCAGCGGCCGGAAGGTCCGCGCGGCCGAGATGAACAGCACGTCGCCTTCCGGCGCCGGCGCGCCCGCGCGGCTCGCGCCCCGCAGGATCCACATCAGGTTGTTGTGATAGATGACCACGTAGCGCACGTTCGAGCTAGTGCCGAAGGGCGAGTTGTCGCCCCGGACAATGGTGGTGAACGCATCGAGGCCGTTGATGGTCAGGCTTTCGCTGCGGTCGAGGCGCCGGTCGCCGAGTCCGCGCAGGGTGAAGTCGCGCGGGTTGGTGAGCCCGCCCGGCGGCGCCTGCGCGGTCAGCTGCATGATGTTGCTGCGGTCGGGCGAGACGGCGAGCAGCTGGTTCGGGTCGTTCTGGATCTTCCAGCCTTGCGGGAAGGCCATCGTGAACTGGAAGTCGGCGTGGTAGAAGCGGTTGTCGCGCACCATGCCCTGCCGGCGACTGGAGCCGAACGCGAGACCGTCGATGCGACGCAGGTAGGCCTCTACGTTCTCATCGCTGCCGGTGGCGCGGCCCTCGACCTTGGCGGCCGCGGCAACCGCCTCCTGCAGGCGGCGGTCGTTGTCCGGGTGCGAGGCGAAGACGCCGTGGTAGATCCGCGGGTTGCGGCCCTCGGCGCGGGCCCGGTCGCGCTCGAACGTCTCCTGTTCCTTGAGCACCCGGACGACGCGGATCATGGCGTTCGGGTCGTAGCCCGTGCGGGCGAGGTACTCGGCGCCGAGACGGTCGGCCTCGAGTTCCTGCTCGCGGCCGTAGCCGCTGATGACCGCCTGGCCGGCGATGCCGGCGAGGTCGCCGAGCGCGGGCTGACCGGTGAAGATCGCCGCCGCCGCGCCGAGCACGCCGGCGACGGTGGACTGGCTCTGGCGCTGCACCGAGTGGCGCGCGGTGATGTGTGCGATCTCGTGGCCAATCACCGCCGCGAGCTCGGCCTCGCTCGCGAGGTAGGGCAGGATCCCGCGCGAGATGTAGACGTAGCCGCCCGGCGTGGCGAAGGCGTTCACGTCGTCCGTGTCGATCACCGTGAACTTCCAGTCGAGCTCGGGCCGGTGGCTCTGCTTCGCGAGCTTCTCGCCGAGCTGCTGCACGTACTCCTGCAGCCGCGCGTCGTCGTATACGCCCATGGTCTGCGTGATCTGGACATGCATCTGCTGCCCGATCTTCTTCTCCTGCTCCTGGGACATGAACGCCAGGTCGGACTTTCCGGAGACCGGGTTCGTGGCGCAGCCGGCGGCGAGCAGCAGGATGGCAGCGGCGAGGGCGGGCAGGGCGATGCGGGTCATGGGGCGTCCTCGTCTGGTCGAACGCTTATAGCCGCGCCGGGGCGGACGGCTCAAGCCGGGTCTCGCAGGCTTGGACGCCGTGGATGGCGGAAAGTTGAGGGGAAGTCGGGACGCGTCCCCGATGTCCCAAGAGCAGAAGGGCGCCCTCAGGCGCCCTTCGTCAAGCCAGCCGTGCCGGGTCGGCTCAGCTTGCCTTCATCCCGTACTTCTTGCGGAAGCGGTCGACGCGGCCGCCGGTGTCCATGATCTTCTGCTTGCCGGTGTAGAACGGATGGCAGCTCGAGCACACCTCGATCTGAAGGTCCTCGCCGAGGGTCGAGCGCGTCTGGAAGGTGTTCCCGCAGGTGCAGGACACATTGATCAGCTTGTACTCGGGGTGGATCGACGACTTCATGGCTCGTTCCGTGCTTGCGGCGCAGGGCGCTGAAAGGGCGCGAAGTCTAGCCATCCCGGCGGCGGCGCACAAGACGGGCCCCCACGTTCCCGCGCGACCGCGGCGCAAGTCGTCGAAAATCCGGGGGTTTTTTCTTATCCACAAAAGTTGTGGATAACTCTGTGGACGGCAGCCCGGTCCGTGGGGTGCAGCAGGCGGAAACACGCAAAAGTGTCACTTTGATTAAATTTTGACCAGGTATTTTTTATTATAACAATCAAATATTTGAGTGATCCTAGTTAACGTCGCTCCGCAACAATGTGACGAAAGTGGCCGTCCCCCCATCCCTCGGCGGGCGCTGTTAACAACCGCCGATTTCCGCCCGTTGTCAAGCCACCCGAGGCCGTCCGTCCGCAGGTTCCTGCAGGAAGGCGGCCTGCAGGTCGTTCAGGAAGCGAAATCCGAGGCTGCTCGGCCGGAATCGATCGTCCTCACGCTCCACGAGCCCGCGCCGGCCGAGCGTCTCGAGGGTGGGCGCGACCGCGGCTGCAGGCAAGCCGGTGCCCCGCTCGAAATCGCCCAGCGTGAAACCCTCCAGAAGCCGCAGCGCATTGAGCATGAACTCGAACGGCAGCTCCGCCGCTGGCACGATGCGCCGGGTGCCCGCCGTTCCGGCCGCAGCGCGGGCGAGGTAGTCGCGCGGCATGCGCGGGCGCTCGGTGCGGACCACGCCGCCGTCCGTGGTGGCCTTGCCGTGCGCACCGGCACCGAGGCCGAGGTAGTCCTCGAAGCGCCAGTAGGCGAGGTTGTGGCGGCAGCGTCGGCCGGGCCGGGCGTAGGCGGAGACCTCGTACTGGCCGAGCCCTGCCTGCGCGATGCGAGCCTGGCAGGCGAGCTGCATGTCGAGTGCCAGGTCGTCGTCCGGCAGCCCGGGCGGGCGGTGAAAGAAGGCCGTGCCCGGCTCGAGCGTCAGCTGGTAGTGCGACAGGTGCGCCGGCTCGAGCGCCAGCGCCCGGTCCAGGTCCGAGAGCGCCCCGGCGAGGTCCTGCGCCGGGAGCGCATACATCAGATCGAGATCGAAATTGCCGAGCCCCGCGCGGCGCAGGTCGGCGACGGCCGCCTCGATGTCTCCCGGAGAGTGGATGCGGCCGAGCGACTGGAGCTGGCTCGCGGCGAAGGACTGCGCCCCGAGGGAGACACGGTTGACGCCGGCTTCGGCATAGCCCTCGAAACGCCCGCGCTCGATCGTGCCCGGATTGGCCTCGAGCGTGACCTCGACGTCCGGCGCGAGCGGGAGCTCGGCGCGGATGCCTGCCAGCACGCGCCCGATCGCGGCCGGGCTGAACAGGCTCGGTGTGCCGCCGCCGATGAAGATGCTCTCCGCACGGCGGCCGGCGGTGAGGTCGAGGTCAGTCCGGAGGTCGGTGAGCAGCGCCTCGACGTAGTCGTCCTCGGGCAGTGCCGCGGGCGCCGTGTGCGAGTTGAAATCGCAATACGGGCACTTGCGCACGCACCACGGCAGGTGCACGTAGACGGCCAGCGGCGGCAGCATCCACGCATTCTACGCGGCGTGCGGCCCGGGCCGGCGCCATTGCGGTCCTCCGCCTTGATTCTTGCGGTGCACCATGACAGTCTGCCCGACCGCGGGGCAGCGGCCTCGCGGCGAAAAGAACGACGGGGTCACGATGAGCCAGAACAAGTTCCAGCTGAAGAACCTTGCCAGCGGCAAGACCACCGAATACCCGATCCACGCTGGCAGCGTCGGGCCGGAAGTGGTCGACATCAGCACGCTCTATCGCGACCACGGGATGTTCACCTTCGACCCGGGTTTCATGGCGACCGCGTCCTGCGAGAGCCGCGTCACCTATATCGACGGCGACGCAGGCGTCCTGCTGTATCGCGGCTACCCGATCGAGCAGCTGGCCGAGAAGAGCAATCACCTCGAGGTGGCCTACCTGCTGCTGCACGGCGAGCTGCCGACCGAGGAGCAGTTCGCGCAGTTCACACGCTCGATCCACCGGCACACGATGCTGAACGAATCGCTGCGCCACATGTACGACGGCTTCCACCACGACGCGCATCCAATGGCGATGGTGGCGGCGATCGTGGCCTCGATGGCCGCGTTCTACCACGACACGACCGACATCTACGACCCGCGGCACCGCGAGATCTTCGCCCACCGCATCATCGCCAAGATTCCGACCATCGCCGCCGCGGCCTACAAGCACTCGCTCGGCCAGCCGTTCGTCTATCCGCGCAATGACCTCGGTTACTGCGCCAACATGCTGCACATGTTCTTCGGCGTGCCCTGCGAGCCCTACCGCGTGGACCCGCTGCACGCCAAGGCGCTCGACCTGCTGTTCATCCTGCACGCCGATCACGAGCAGAACGCCAGCACCTCCACGGTGCGCCTCGCCGGCAGCACCGGCTGCAATCCCTACGCCGCCATCTCCGCCGGCGTGTCGGCGCTGTGGGGCCCGGCGCACGGCGGCGCGAACGAGGCCGTGCTCGACATGCTCGAGGAGATCGGCAGCGCGGACAAGGTGCCGCAGTTCCTCGCCCGTGTGAAGGACAAGTCGGACAGCGTGCGCCTGATGGGCTTCGGCCACCGCGTCTACAAGAACTTCGACCCGCGCGCGCGGATCATCCGCGAGATGTGCCATCGCGTCCTCGCCCAGCTAGGCGACACCAACAACCCGATGTTCGAGCTGGCGCTGAGGCTGGAGGAGATCGCCCTCAAGGACGACTACTTCATCGCGCGGAAGCTCTACCCGAACGTCGATTTCTACTCGGGCATCATCTACAGCGCGCTCGGCATCCCGCGCTCGATGTTCACCGTGATGTTCGCCCTGGCGCGCACCGCGGGCTGGGTGGCGCACTGGCTCGAGATGATCGCCGATCCGGCCATGAAGATCAGCCGGCCGCGGCAGCTCTACCGAGGCCCGGCGCAGCGGGACTACGTGCCGCTCGAGGGCCGCTGACGAACCCGCTTCAGGCGCCGGCCCGCGGCGTCGCGCGCTCGACGATCGCCCCACAGTCGCAGCCCCGCGGCAGCGTGCCGAACAGGCCGCCGCCGCGACCGGCGAGGCGCGAGGCGCAGAAGGCGCCCGC
>JBBINN010000203.1:0-5428 GCA_037443885.1 Gammaproteobacteria bacterium
GCGAGCCGCCCCGCCTCGAGCGCGATGCCGGGGGCCGCGTGACCCGCGTGCACCTCTCCGCGCGCACTGGCGAGGGCCTGGATCTCCTGCGCGAGTGCCTGCACGAGCGCTTCGGCCAGCTCGCGGAGCGTTTCGAGCTGCCGCTCGAGCCGGCCGAAGGCCGGCTGCGCGCGGCGCTTTACGCGGCGGGCCTCGTCCTCGGCGAGCGCACGCTGCCCGATGGCGGCGCGGCGCTGACGGTGGAGGCCTCGCGCGCTGAACTCGACCACCTCTTTTCACGGCTCGGCTCGCCGCGCGTGGCGCGAGTGATGCCTTGTTTGCCCACGGCCGGGTTCGTAGAATCCACGGCCGCGGCCGCAAGCGACGCCGCCTAGCCTCCACGCAGCCCCCGCGAGCCCCAACGACATGCCCTGGAATGACTCCGGCAGGAACGAGAATCCCTGGCAGCGCAAGCCTGAACAGGGCCCGCCCGACCTCGACGAGGTCGTGCGCAACCTGCAGCGTCGCCTGAAATCCCTGTTCGGCGGCGGGCCCTCGGGCCCGCGGCCAGCCGGCGGCGAGGGCGGCGGCGCGCCACCTCGGCTGCCGAACCCGGGCATCCTCGTCGTGATCGTGCTCGCCGTCTGGGCGTTGACCGGCTTCTACCAGAACGACGCCTCGGAGCGCTCGGTGATCACGCGTTTCGGCAAGTACGTCGCCACCACGCAGCCGGGCCTGCGCTGGCACCTGCCCTGGCCGATCGAGCGTCGCACCGTGGTGAACGTGACGGAGTTCGTGAGCTTCGAGGACCGCACGCGGATGCTCACCCAGGACGAGGCCCTCGTGGGCATCAACCTGGCCGTGCAGTACCGGCGCTCCGACCCGGTGCAGTTCGCCTTCAGCGTGCGCAACCCGGAGGAGACTCTCAAGATCGTCAGCGAGAGCGCGATCCGCGAGATCATCGGCCAGAGCCGGCTCAACTTCGTGCTGGAGGTGGGCCGCCAGGAGATCTCGCAGAAGACCCGCGACCTGATCCAGCGCACGATCTCCTCGTACCAGACGGGCATCGAGGTGATCAGCGTCAACCTGCAGGACGTGATCGTGCCCGAGCAGGTCGCGCCCGCCCAGAAGGATGCGATCAAGGCGCGCGAGGACCGCGACCGCGCCACCCTCGCCGCGCAGACCTACGCGAACGACATCCTGCCTCGCGCCCGCGGCCTCGCCGCCAGCCAGCTCGAGGCGGCCCGCGCCCACAAGGACCGCGTGGTCGCCGAGGCCGACGGCAAGAGCACGCGCTTCGCGGCGCTCGCCGCCGAGTATTCGCGCGCGCCGGAGGTCACACGCCAGCGCCTGTACCTCGAGACGATGGAGCAGGTGTTTGGCAACGCCCCCAAGGTCCTGGTGGACACCAAGGGCACCGGAAACCTCATCTATCTCCCGCTCGACAAGCTGATGGAGCAGCGCGGCCAGTGGCCGCGCGGCCAGGTCAGCGTCGAGCCGGGCCCTTCGCAGGAGCCCGCGCCGGTCGGTCTCACGTCCGGTGATGACCCGCGCGCCCGGAGGACCCGCTGATGCAGAACCGTCTGCTTGCCATCGTCGTCGCCGTCGGCGTCGTGCTGGTGCTGCTCTCCAGGAGCGTCTTCGTGGTCCACCAGACCGAGACCGCCATCAAGCTGCGTTTCGGCGAGATCGTGGGCGTGGGCTACGAGCCCGGCCTGCATTTCATGGTGCCGTTCATCAACGAGGTGCGTAAGTTCGACCGCCGCGTGCTGACCCGCAACTACCCCTCCGAGCAGTTCCTCACCAGCGAGGGCAAGATCCTCAACGTCGACTTCTACGTGAAGTGGCGGGTCGCCGATGCCGGCCAGTACTACCAGTCGACGGGCGGCGACGAGGATCTGGCGGCCCGGCGCCTCGCCGAGATCGTCAAGGACGGCCTCAAGGGCGTCATCGCGCGGCGCACCATCCAGCAGGTGGTGGCGGCCCAGCGCGCCGAGCTCATCGGGGACATCCTCGCGGTGGCCGGCGGGCCGGTGCGCGAGCTCGGCCTGGAGGTGATCGACGTCCGCGTCAAGAAGATCGACCTGCCGGAGGACGTGCTCGACTCGGTCTTCAACCGCATGCGCCAGGACTTCGCCCGCCAGGCCGCGCAGCTGCGCGCCGAGGGCGACGAGGCGGGGCAGCTGATCCGGGCGACGGCTGATCGCGAGCGCGTCGAGATCCTCGCCGCGGCGACCCGCGAGGCGGAGAAGATCCGCGGCGAGGGCGACGCCGAGGCGACGCGCGTCTATGCGGCGGTCCACCAGCGCTACCCGGAGTTCTATTCCTTCCATCGCAGCCTCGAGGCCTATCGCAATTCGATCGGCAAGCCCGACGACATCCTGGTGATCGCGCCGGACAGCGAGTTCTTCCGCTACATGGTCAAGCCCACGCGCTGAGCCCCGTGCCCATCGACTGGAGCGACCTGGCGGCGGCCTTTGCGCTGTACCTGGTGATCGAGGGAGTTCTGCCCTTCGTGAACCCGCAGGGCATGAAACGGGCGATGGCGGCGTTCAGCGCGATGCCGGAAGGCCAGCTGCGCGTGGCCGGACTCGTCGCGATGGTGGCGGGACTGCTGCTTCTCTGGTTCGTCCGCAGCTGAGGAATGCCATGGGTCGCATGGTCGTGATCATCGGCGCCCAGTGGGGCGACGAGGGCAAGGGCAAGATCGTCGACCTGCTCACCGAGCGGGCCGCTGCGGTCGCCCGTTTCCAGGGCGGGCACAACGCGGGCCATACGCTGGTCGTCGGTGGCCAGAAGACCGTCCTGTCGCTCATCCCGTCGGGCGTGCTGCGCGAGCACGTGCAGTGCTTCATCGGCAACGGCGTGGTGCTCTCGCTCACCGCGCTGCTGAAGGAAGCCGACATGCTCGCCGCGCGCGGCGTGCCGGTGTTCGACAAGCTGCGGATCAGCCCGAACTGCCCGCTGATCCTGCCCTCGCACGTCGAGCTCGACCTCGCCCGCGAGCGCGCCCGCGGCGCGAACGCGATCGGCACGACCGGCCGCGGCATCGGACCCGCCTACGAGGACAAGGTTGCCCGCCGCGCGGTGCGCGTCGCCGACCTGTTCCAGCGCGAGCGCTTCGCGTCGCGGCTCGGCGAGGTACTCGACTTCCACAACTTCGTCCTGCAGCACTACTTCAAGCTGCCGCCCGTCGACTTCCAGAAGGTGCTGGAGGAGAGCCTGGCGCAGGCCGAGCGCGTCAAGCCGCTCGTCGGCGACGTCACGCTCGAGCTGGCCCGGATCCGCGATTCAGGCGGGCAGGTGCTGATGGAGGGGGCGCAGGGCGCGCTGCTCGACATCGACCACGGCACCTATCCGTACGTCACCTCGTCGAATACCGTGGCGGGCAACGCTGCGGTGGGCACGGGCCTCGGGCCGCGCGACATCGACGGCGTGCTCGGCGTGATCAAGGCCTACACCACCCGCGTCGGCGCCGGGCCGTTTCCTACGGAGCTGTTCGACCAGTCGGGCGAGCATCTTTCCAGGGTGGGCCAGGAGTTCGGCGCGGTGACCGGCAGGCCGCGCCGCACCGGCTGGTTCGACGCCGTGGCGCTGCGCCGATCCGTCATGAACAACGGCATCTCCTCCCTTTGCGTGACCAAGCTCGACGTGCTCGACGGGCTCGATACGCTGCGGCTTTGCATCGGCTATCGTTATCCCGACGGCATCCGCCAGACGCCGCCGCTTCTCGTGGACGACTACGCCCAGTGCGAGGCCGTCTACGAAGACATGCCCGGCTGGCGCGAGTCCACGGTAGGGCTGCGCTCGCTCGACGAGCTGCCGCCTGCGGCGCGTCGCTACCTCGACCGCGTGCAGGAACTCGCCGGCGTGCCGATCGACCTGATCTCGACCGGCCCCGACCGCGACCAGACCATCGTCCTGCGTCACCCCTTCGACTGAGCGCCCAGAACGGGGACAGTCCCCCGTCTGCTGCGGAAGCTGGCGCGGTTTCGAAAGTGCTCGGGTGAAATCGGGAATCGCTTTCCGAGGAATGCCGCTATTTCCGGCCGAGGAGCTGGTTCATCATCAGCCGCTCCCGCGTGTCGATGGCCGACAGGAACAGCTCCGCACCGTCCATCGCGCGGAAGGCGCGGTAGCCCCGATCGAGGAAGTCCTGGAGTTCGCCGTAGCCGGCGGCGCGTGCGGGTGCTCGCGACAGCCGCAGGGCGAGGCCGATCTCGGGATGGTGGGCGAGGCCGTCGAGAAGCCCGCCGATCTCCGCGATGAGCTCGATCTGCCGCAGCCGGTCGCCGGCGCGGCCGGCCGCGCGGTAGGCGGCCGCGTACGCGGCCATGTCGGGCGGCGACGTCGAGGCGAGCGCGGCGGCCGTGTCGGCATCGAGTTCGAGCGTGAGGACGTGCAGCTCGAAGGCTCCGGCGAGAGCCTCGAGCGCGCCCGCGGGCAGGAAGCGCTGCAGCTTGTCCAGCGCGGCCAGCACCTGGCGGTCGCGCTCGCTCAGGTCCTGGGGCCCGTACAGGTCGGTCAGGAAGAAATCGATCGCCGCGCGGTGGCGCTCCTCGCTGCGCAGATCGGCGTAGGTCTCCGCGAGCCGCCGGGCCTGGAAGTCCGCGAGCGCGCGGACGCGCTCTGCCAGGGCCGCACGCCGTTCGAGGCGCGCGCGCACCTGCCGGTAGCGCTCGACGAGCCTCGCAATGCGTGCCCGGGCTGCGTCGCGCGGACTGCCCGCAGGGATCGCCTGACGGTTCACGTGGGGACGCCTGGGTCAGGCGCGGCGCTCGACCAGGGTCTCGAGCCGGCCGAGGACGCGCAGCAGCCGGCGGCCCACCGCCGCGTTCCGCAGGCGCTGTTCCTCGATGGCGCGGTGGAAGCTGCGGTGCGGGTCCCGCAGCGCCTTCGCACTGAGCCGCAGGCCATGGCGCTCGAGCACCGGCGCCAGCTGGCGCGCATGGCGCCGCAGGTCGTGGCGCGTGCGCTGGTAGGCATGGTCCACGAGGCGGCGGCGGTCCGAGTACCGGAAGACGTTCGCGAAGAACATCCGCTCATCGTCGCGGTCCGGCTCGAACAGAAGAATGTCCGCGTGCGGGTAGCGGTCCCGGTAGCCCGACATCCCCACCAGCATGCGTGACTGGATGAGCGAGCGGAAAGTCTGGCTGAGAACCACGGTGAGGCCGCTGTCGGTCAGGTCACGATGCACGTTGCGCGCGCCGCCGCCGGAGGCGTCGTAGGTCACCAGCGGGTTGAGGCAGAAGACGAGCTGCGCGCCGGCGTCGAGCACCAGCGAGGCGTGCATGGTGCGCAGCAGCGCGCCGTCCACGTACTTGTGGCCCTCGATGTCGACGGGCGGATACAGGCCCGGCAGGGCGGTGCTCGCCTGGATCGCACGCGAAATCGGCACGTGGTCGCGACCCGGCTCCCCGAAGCGGGCCGCCTCGCCGGTGTTGAGGTC
>JBBINN010000204.1:0-5421 GCA_037443885.1 Gammaproteobacteria bacterium
CGGCCCCCTCCGAGGCCCCCGGGCGCGCGGCTGCGGGGAGCAGTTTCGACGCGGTCCTCACGCGCCTCGGCAGGCAGCGCGGCCCCGCGCCGGCGGACGACCCAGTGGCCGGGGACCTGGCCGGCGCGGACGGCGCCGCAGCCTCCGGTCCGCAGCTCGCCTGGTCCCAGGATGCCGCCATCGTCGCAATGCGCCGCGAGGTCGAGGCGCTGCGCCGCCTGCTCGAGTACCAGCTGTCCCGGCTCGCCTGGGACGATCTCGCGCGCCGCGAGCCGTTCCGCGCCAAGGTGCTGCGCGACCTGAGCTCGCTCGACATCGCTCCCGACCTCGCCCGCGACCTGGTCAACACCATGCCTGCGGTGACGAACCCGGAGGACGCGGGCCGCGTCGCCATGGCGCTGCTGCTCCGGCGCATCCCCGCGGTGGACAGCGGCCTGCTGGCCCACGGCGGCGTGTACGCGCTGGTCGGGCCGACCGGCATCGGCAAGACGACCACCATCGCCAAGCTGGCCGCGCACTACGTCCAGCGCCACGGCCCGGAGGCGGTCGGGATGCTGACCATCGACGGCTACCGCATCGGCGCGCGGGAGCACCTCGGTGCCTATGCGCGCATGCTCGGCGTGCCCATGAAGACGGCCACGACGCCAGCCGAGCTCGCACGCGCGCTCGAGGAGTGGTCGCGCCGCAGCCTGGTCCTGGTCGACACCGCTGGCGTCGCCCAGCAGGACCTGCGCCTGCGCGAGCAGGCGGCCCTCATCCGCTCGCGCGGCGGCTCGATCCGGCCGCTGCTCGTGCTGCCGGCGAACGCCGACCTCGCGACCCTCGACGACATCGTGCGCGCGCACGCGCCGCTCGCGCCGGCGGCCTGCGTGGTCACCAAGATCGACGAGGCGGCGAGCCTCGGGCCGGTGCTGTCCGCGACGATCCGGGCGGGCCTGCCGATCGCACACCTGTGCGACGGGCAGCGCGTGCCGGAGGACCTGCACCCGGCCGAGCCGCGCAAGCTCTGGCTGCTGCGCCGCGCCGTGAAGCTGCGCGCCCGCACCGGCCGGGCGGTCGACGACCACTTCCTGGCCGACCACTTCGGCGGAGTACAGGCCCATGGGTGAGCTGCGACGCTTCCCGGGCCAGGCGGCCGGACTGGCGCGCTGCGGCGCCCCGCGGCCGGTCAAGGTCATCGCGGTGACCGGCGGCAAGGGCGGTGTCGGCAAGACCTGCGTCGCGACCAACCTCGGCGTCGCGCTCGCGGCCCGCGGACTCGAGGTGATGCTGCTCGACGCCGACCTCGGTCTCGCGAACGCCGACGTCCTGCTGGGCCTCACTCCGCGGCGCACGCTGGCCCATGTCGTCGCCGGCGCGTGCGCGCTCGAGGACGTCGTCGTCACCGGTCCCCGCGGCCTGCGGCTGGTGCCTGCGGCTTCCGGCCTGGCCGGGATGGCCGACCTCGGCAATGCCGAGCACGCCGGCATCATCCACGCCTTCAGCGAGCTGGCCGGCCGGCTCGACGTGCTGCTGGTGGACACGGCGGCCGGGCTGTCGCGCTCCGTGACCACCTTCGCCGGGGCCGCCCACCACGTGCTGGTGGTGGTCTGCGACGAACCTGCCTCGATCACCGACGCCTACGCCGTGATCAAGGTGCTGTCGCGCGACCACGGGGTACGGCGCTTCGAGATGCTGGCGAATCAGGTGCGATCGGCCGAGGAGGGCAAGGCCCTGTACGAACAGCTGCGCCGGGTCTGTGACCGGTTTCTCGACGTGACGCTCGCGTTCGCCGGGTCGGTGCCTCACGACGAGCGCCTGCGACAGGCGATCCGGCACCAGCAGGCGGTGGTCGAGGCCTTTCCGGGAAGTCCCTCCGCGCTGGCCCTCAAGAATCTGGCGGGCAGGGCCGATAAATGGACCGTGCCGGGAGAGGCACGAGGCCACCTGGAGTTCTTCGTGGAGCGGCTGGTCGGGAACCAGCCGCCGGCCGCGGGTGCGATGCAATGACGGCAGCCAAGCACTACGCGCAGGCGGACGCTGCGCGTTCCACCCCCGCCATGTCCGCGGACGACCTCGTCCTGCGGCACGCCGACCTCGTGAAGCGCATCGCCTTCCACCTGGTCAGCCGCATGCCGCCGTCGGTGGACGTGGACGACCTGATCCAGGCCGGGATGATCGGCCTGCTGGATGCGGCCCGCCAGTACACGGCACAGAAGGGCGCGAGCTTCGAGACCTACGCCGGCATCCGGATCCGCGGCGCCATGCTCGACGAGGTCCGCCGCTCCGACTGGACCCCGCGATCGGTGCACCGCGGCGTTCGCGAGATGGCCGAGGCGGTGAGGCGGGTCGAGAACGAGACCGGCACAGAGGCGCGGCCCGCCGACGTGGCGCGCGCCCTCGGGGTCTCGCTCGACGAGTACCACCGGCTGGCCCGTGACGCGACGGCCTGCAGGCTGTTCAGCTTCGAGCAGATGAACCGGGAGGACGAGGAGAACCCGGTTGACGTGATCGCGGACCTCGGTCCCGGCCCCGTGGACGAGCTCGAGCAGACGGGCTTCCGCGAGGCCCTGGCGGCCGCCGTCGGAAGCCTGCCGGAGCGCGAGCGGCTGGTCCTGTCGCTCTACTATGACGAGGAGTTGAACCTGCGCGAGATCGGCGCGGTGCTGGAGGTGACGGAGTCTCGGGTCTGCCAGCTCCACGGCCAGGCCCTTCTTCGCCTGCGCGCGCGCATGCAGGACTGGACGGGCACGCCCGGGCGGCCGCAAGGGGGCGCCGGCAGGCGGGGCTGATGGACATCCTGAGCATCTCGGGGGCGGGCCTCGCCCTGTTCGCGCTGATCGGCGGCAGCATCCTGAAGGGCGCCGGCGTCAAGGGCCTGATCGGCGGCGCGGCCTTCGTGATCGTGGTGGTTGGCACCGTGGCGGCCATCCTGCTCCAGACGCCGCTGGCCACCTTCCGCCGCGCCCTCGGCATCGCCGGCTGGATCTTCAAGCCACCCACGGTCGACCCGAATGCCACCGTGCAGAAGATCGTCGAGTGGAGCAACGTGGCCCGCAAGCAGGGGCTGCTCGGACTCGAGTCCTCCGTCGAGCAGGAGGCGGACGACTTCATGAAGAAGGGCCTGCAGGCGCTGGTGGACGGCGGCGAGCCGGAAGCGATACGCCAGGTGATGGAGGTCGAACTCGAGACCCGCGAGCACGCCGATACCCAGGCGGCCAAGGTCTTCGAGGGGATGGGCATCTATGCGCCGACGCTCGGCATCATCGGCGCGGTGCTCGGCCTGATGGCGGTGATGCAGAACCTGAGCGACCCGAGCAAGCTCGGTCCGGGCATCGCGGCGGCGTTCACCGCCACGGTCTACGGCATCGGGCTCGCGAACCTCGTCTTCCTGCCCATGGCCAACAAGCTGAAGGCGCTGATCCACCAGCAGACCCAGATGCGGCAGATGTGCATCGAGGGAATCATCTCGATCGCGCAGGGCGAGAACCCGCGCAACATCGAGGCCAAGCTCAACGGCTATCTGCACCACTGAGCGGCGAAATCCCATGGCCCGCAGGAAGAAGCACGAAGAGCACGCCAACCACGAGGCCTGGGCCATCCCCTACGGCGACCTCATCACGCTGCTGCTGGCGTTCTTCGTCGTCATGTATTCCATGTCGTCGGTCAACGAGGGCAAGTACCGCATCCTGTCGGACTCGCTGGTCGCCGCCTTCCGCGGCCAGCCCAAGACGACCGCGCCGATCCAGGTCGGCACGTCCTCCGCCGGCGGCAAGGGGGGCGAGTCGCAGCTGTCCGGGGCCGCCGTGAACTCCGGCCTGCAGCTGCGCGACCCGCGCCCGGTGCCGGAGGCGGAGGCGGCCAAGGCCCCTGACAGCGCGGGGCGGATGGCCCTCGAGCGCATGGCCGGCGAGGTGCGCCTCGCCCTGCAGGGGCTGATCGACGCCGGCGACGTGCGGATCCGGGAGGGACGGCGCTGGCTCGAGGTGGAGGTCAACACCGACATCCTGTTCGCCAGCGGCAATGCGCGCGTCGCCGACCGGGCCACGCCGGTCGTGGCCCGCCTCGCCTCGATCCTCGCGCCCTTCCCCAACCCGATCCGGGTCGAGGGTCACACCGACAACGTGCCGATCCGGACGGCCGTCTTCCCCTCCAACTGGGAGCTGTCGGCGGCGCGCGCCGCCAACGTGGTGCAGCTGTTCACCGCGAACGGGATCGAGCCGACGCGAATGGAGATCATCGGGCTCGGCGAACACCGCCCCCTGGCCGACAACGCGACGGCCGACGGCCGCAACCGTAACCGCAGGGTGGTCATCGTCGTGCTGGAGGCGCCGGACGCCCAGGGCGACTACGCGGGCTCCCGTCGGCGCGCGACCCCCGAGGACCTGCTCGAGCCCGACCTGCCGGCCGACCCGCTCCCGGCCGAAGCGGCCTCCGACCCCCACTCGGCCGTGGTCCCCTGAGGATGCTGGACGCCCTGTCGGTGGTCCTGGCCGCAGCTGCCGTGGCGGTGGCGCTGGTCGCGTTGGCGGGCTCGAGGCGTGCCGAGCGGCGCGTCGCCGCCCTCGAGGACAGCGTCCGGCGGCTCCGGCTGGACACCGACGCGGTCGGGGCGGGGGGCCTCGAGGCCCTCGCCCGGCTGGACCGGGCAGAGCCGGCCCTGGCCGCCCTGGCCGACCGGATCGGGGCAGTGGAGCTGCGGGCCGAGACGGGATCCTATGACCGGGCGATCGAGGGCGCGAAGGCGGGCGCGACCGCCGCCGAGCTCCAGCGGGCCCACGGGCTCAGTCCCGCCGAGGCCGGCCTGATCGTTGCCGTCCACGGGCCCCGCTGACCCATCCGGCGGCAGGAAACGGAGGGACGCTCCCGTTTCCAGGCCAGGCCACGGCGAATCCAGCGCCGTGGCCGGAACCAGGGCACTGCCCCGGGCCATTGACAGCTGCCCTCCGCGAACCGAAAATACGCGGCTCATTTCCGGAGGGGTACCCAAGCGGCCAACGGGGGCAGACTGTAAATCTGCTGGCTCATGCCTTCGTAGGTTCGAATCCTACCCCCTCCACCATCCCGCGGACGGCCCAGGCCGCCCGGGACCCGGAGCCGGGCGGGGGCGGCGCCGACGGCACGAGCCCGATCCCGGAAGCAGCGTCCGGTCGGCAGGGGTGGGGGGTCCGGCGGCGGGCCCGGTTTGGCGGGTGTAGTTCAATGGTAGAACCTCAGCCTTCCAAGCTGATGACGTGGGTTCGATTCCCATCACCCGCTCCAGTTGCGGCGCGGGCGCGGAAAGGGTCGTCGAGGCCCACGTAGCTCAGTCGGTAGAGCACGTCCTTGGTAAGGACGAGGTCACCGGTTCAATCCCGGTCGTGGGCTCCAAACTAAGAGGTGGATCGTGTCGAAGGAAAAGTTCGTACGCAGCAAGCCGCACGTGAACGTGGGGACGATTGG
>JBBINN010000205.1:0-5419 GCA_037443885.1 Gammaproteobacteria bacterium
GAACTTCCGCGAGGGCCTGAACGTCCTCCAGTACTTCATCTCGACCCACGGCGCGCGCAAGGGCCTTGCCGACACCGCGCTCAAGACGGCGAACTCGGGCTACCTGACCCGGCGCCTGGTGGACGTCGCCCAGGACCTGGTGGTCACCGACAACGACTGCGGCACGACCAACGGCCTGCTGGTCACGCCGATCGTCGAGGGCGGCGACGTCGTCGAGGGCCTCGGCGAGCGCGTGCTCGGCCGCGTGGTCGCGACCGACGTGCTGAAGCCGGGCGGCGAGGACGTGCTGGTGCCCGCCGGGACCCTGCTCGACGAGGGCTGGGTGCACCGCCTGGAGCAGTTCGGCATCGACGAGGTCAACGTCCGTTCGCCGATCACCTGCAACATCCGCTACGGCGTCTGCTCGATGTGCTACGGGCGCGACCTCGCCCGCGGCCACCTGATCAACATCGGCGAGGCGGTCGGCGTCATTGCCGCGCAGTCGATCGGCGAGCCCGGCACCCAGCTGACGATGCGCACCTTCCACATCGGCGGCGCGGCCTCGCGCGCGGCGGCGGTGTCGTCGGTGGAGATCAAGGGCGGCGGCACGCTGCGCTTCCACAACGTGAAGGCGGTGCGCCACGCGAAGGGCTACCTCGTCACGACCTCGCGCTCCGGCGCGATCGGCGTGATCGACGAGTACGGCCGCGAGCGCGAGCGCTACAAGATCCCCTACGGCGCGACGATCAACGCCGCCGAGGGCGACGCGGTGGCGCCGGGCCAGGTCGTGGCGAGCTGGGATCCGCACACCCACCCGATCATCACCGAGGTGGCCGGCCGGTTGCGCTTCGTCGACTTCGTCGACGGCATGACCGTGCAGACGCAGGTGGACGAGATCACGGGCCTCTCCAGCACCGTGATCCTCGATCCGAAGCAGCGCGGCGCCGGCGGCAAGGACCTGCGGCCGACCGTCAAGCTGGTCAGCGCCAAGGGCAAGGAAGTCACCTTCGCGAACACCGACATTCCGGCCGTCTACACGCTGCCGCCGGGGGCGCTGGTGTCGCTCTCCGACGGCGCCGAGGTGTCCGTCGGCGACGTCATCGCGCGCATCCCGCAGGAGTCCTCGAAGACCCGCGACATCACCGGCGGCCTGCCGCGCGTCGCGGACCTGTTCGAGGCCCGCAAGCCGAAGGATCCCGCGATCCTGGCGGAGCGCTCGGGCACGGTGTCGTTCGGCAAGGAGACGAAGGGCAAGCGACGCCCACGACCCCTCAGCCGTGATGCTGCCCCGCGAGACCAAGGGCAAGCGGCGCCTGATCATCACCGGCGAGAGCGGCGAGAAGTACGAGGAGCTGATCCCGAAGTGGCGTCACCTCAACGTGTTCGACGGCGAGCACGTGGAGCGGGGCGAGGTGATCGCGGACGGCGAGCCGAACCCGCACGACATCCTGCGCCTGCAGGGCGTCACGGCGCTGGCGAACTACCTGACCCGCGAGATCCAGGACGTGTACCGCCTGCAGGGCGTGAAGATCAACGACAAGCACATCGAGGTGATCGTCCGCCAGATGCTGCGCAAGGTGGAGGTCAGGGACGCTGGTGACACCGGGCTGCTGCGCGGCGAGCAGCTCGAGCGCTCGCGGATGCTCGACATCAACGACCGCATCGCCGGGCAAGGCAAGCAGGCGGCGGGCTACGAGCCGATGCTGCTCGGCATCACCAAGGCGTCGCTGCAGACCGACTCGTTCATCTCGGCGGCCTCCTTCCAGGAGACCACCCGCGTCCTCACCGACGCGGCGGTCCGCGGCATCAAGGACGACCTGCGCGGCCTGAAGGAGAACGTCATCGTCGGCCGGCTCATCCCGGCGGGCACCGGCTGCTCCTTCCATGCCCAGCGCAAGCGCGGCGGCGTGGACGAGGCGCACCGGGGCTTCATGGACACCGGCGGCGGGCTGCCGGAGGCCGAAGAGGGCGGCGCCGAGGCCGAGTCACCGGCCGCGGGCGCCGCGGCGGATTGACCGGGCAGGCCTGGCCCGCTTTCCCGCCCGGCAGGGCTGGCGGGAAGGCGGGCTCCGTGCCCTGCATGCCGGCCGGGGGCCCCGCAGGGTTCCCGGCGGCCCTGCCAGGGACGCCGAGCGGGGCCCGAGGGGTAGTTCCTGGGGGGATATCCCAACTTGACACCCCGGGGGCAGGTTCCTAGAATTTCGGCCCCTTGCGCCAGGCCTGTCTTGAACCGGCCCGGGCGGGGTACAACGGTTGCATCCGGGCCGCCGCAGGGCGGCCCGGTGTTTTGTGTCCGGGAATCCCCCCGGCGCGGCGACTACGGGATCCAAGGCATGGCGACGACCAATCAGCTCATCCGCAAGGGCCGCTCGGCTGCGACCTACAAGTCCAAGGTGCCGGCCTTGCAGCGCTCGCCGCAGAAGCGCGGCGTGTGCACCCGCGTCTACACCACGACGCCCAAGAAGCCGAACTCGGCGCTGCGCAAGGTCGCGCGCGTCCGGCTGACCAACGGCTACGAGGTCACCAGCTACATCGGTGGCGAGGGCCACAACCTGCAGGAGCACTCTGTGGTGCTCATCCGCGGCGGCCGCGTCAAGGACCTGCCGGGCGTGCGCTACCACACGGTGCGCGGCACGCTCGACTGCGCCGGCGTCAACGACCGCAAGCAGGGCCGCTCGAAGTACGGCGCCAAGCGCCCGAAGAAGTAACGGTACGGAGTAACAAGCATGTCACGTCGCGCCCAGGCGCCCACCCGCACGGTGCTGCCCGACCCGAAGTTCCAGAGCCCCGTGCTCGCGAAGTTCATGAACATGGTCATGGAGGACGGCAAGAAGTCCGCCGCGGAGAAGATCCTCTACGGCGCGATCGATCGCATCGCGGAGCGCACCGACCGCCAGGGCGAGGCAGCCCTCGAGCTGATCGGCCAGGCCCTCGAGAACGTCAAGCCGGCCGTCGAGGTGAAGTCCCGCCGCGTGGGCGGCGCGACCTACCAGGTGCCCGTCGAGGTCCGCGCCTCGCGGCGCCAGACCCTGGCCATGCGCTGGCTCATCGACGCCGCTCGCGCCCGCAGCGAGAAGTCGATGGCCCACCGCCTCGCCAACGAGCTGATGGAGGCCGCCGAGAACCGCGGTGCCGCCGTGCGCAAGCGCGAGGACACGCACCGCATGGCCGACGCCAACAAGGCCTTCGCCCACTACCGCTGGTAAGGCCCGCCTCCAGGAAGGACTGCAGAGGACAACATGCCCCGTACGACCCCCATCGAGCGCTACCGCAACATCGGCATCTCGGCGCACATCGACGCCGGCAAGACGACGACCACGGAGCGCGTGCTGTTCTACACGGGCGTCTCGCACAAGATCGGCGAGGTCCACGAGGGGGCGGCCGTCATGGACTACATGGAGCAGGAGCAGGAGCGCGGCATCACCATCACCGCGGCCGCGACGACCTGCTTCTGGAAGGGGATGGACGGGCACTACCCCGAGCACCGCATCAACATCATCGACACGCCCGGGCACGTCGACTTCACCATCGAGGTGGAGCGCTCGCTGCGCGTGCTGGACAGCGCCGTGGCCGTCTACTGCGCGGTCGCGGGCGTGCAGCCGCAGTCCGAGACGGTCTGGCGGCAGATGAACAAGTACCGCGTGCCGCGCATCGCGTTCGTCAACAAGATGGACCGCGCCGGCGCCAACTTCCTGCGCTGCGTCGAGCAGATCCGCACGCGCCTGAAGGGCAACCCGGTGCCGCTGCAGCTGCCGATCGGCGCCGAGGACAGCTTCAAGGGCGTCGTCGACCTCATCTAGATGAAGTCCGTCTGGTGGGACGACGAGACCCAGGGCATGCGCTTCGAGTACCGCGAGATCCCCGCCGACATGGCCGAGCAGTGCGCGGAGTGGCGATCGAAGCTGGTCGAGGCCGCGGCCGAGGCCAACGAAGATCTGCTGAACAAGTACCTCGAGGAAGGCGACCTCTCCGAGGAGGAGATCCGCCGCGGCCTGCGCGAGCGCACGATCCGCAACGAGGTCTGCCTGGTCACCTGCGGCTCGGCCTTCAAGAACAAGGGCGTTCAGGCCGTGCTCGACGCCGTGATCGAGTTCATGCCCTCGCCGATCGAGGTGCCCGACGTCCGCGGCCAGTCCGAGACCGGCGAGGAAATGACCCGCAAGGCCGCCGACGACGCGCCGTTCTCGGCGCTGGCGTTCAAGATCCTCAACGACCCGTTCGTCGGCAACCTGACCTTCTTCCGCGTGTATTCGGGCGTGCTCAACTCGGGCGACGCCGTGTACGTGCCGAACAAGTCGAAGAAGGAGCGCATCGGCCGCCTGCTGCAGATGCACGCCTCCGAGCGCGAGGAAATCAAGGCCGTCTGCGCGGGCGACATCGCCGCCGCCGTGGGCCTGAAGGACGTCACCACGGGCGACACGCTGTGTGACCCGGACAAGGTCATCATCCTCGAGAAGATGGAGTTCCCCGAGCCGGTGATCTCGGTGGCGGTCGAGCCCAAGACCAAGGCCGACCAGGAGAAGATGGGCCTCGCGCTGCAGCGCCTCGCGAAGGAAGACCCGTCGTTCCGCGTCCACACGGACCAGGAGTCGGGCCAGACGATCATCTCGGGCATGGGCGAGCTCCACCTCGAGATCATCGTCGACCGCATGAAGCGCGAGTTCAAGGTCGAGGCGAACGTCGGCAAGCCGCAGGTCGCCTACCGCGAGACCATCCGTGGCAGGGTCGAGCAGGAAGGCAAGTTCGTCCGCCAGTCCGGCGGCCGCGGCCAGTACGGCCATGTCTGGCTGCGCCTCGAGCCGCTCGAGGAGGGCAAGGGCTACGAGTTCGTCAACGAGGTCGTCGGCGGCGTCGTCCCGAGGGAGTACATCCCGGCCGTGGACAAGGGCGTGCAGGAAGCCCTGCGCAGCGGCGTGATCGCCGGCTATCCGGTCGTGGACGTCAGGGTCGCGATCTTCGACGGCTCGTACCACGACGTGGACTCGAACGAGATGGCCTTCAAGATCGCCGGCAGCATGGCCTTCAAGGAGGGCTTCTCCAAGGCCCGCCCCGTGCTGCTCGAGCCGATCATGAAGGTCGAGGTCATCACGCCGGAGGACTACTCGGGCGACGTGATCGGCGACCTTAACCGCCGCCGCGGCCAGATCCAGGGCATGGAAGACGGCCCGTCCGGCAAGGTCATCACCGCCGAGGTGCCGCTGGCCGAGATGTTCGGCTACGCGACCACGGTCCGTTCGATGAGCCAGGGCCGCGCCACTTTCTCGATGGAGTTCGCCAAGTACCTCGAGGTGCCGAACAACGTCGCCGAGGCCGTCCTCAAGAAGGCCTCCTGATTCCAGTCCCGCAACCCCCGACCGTCAGGAAACATCCAGCAGGAACCCGCCATGTCGAAGGAAAAGTTCGTACGCAGCAAGCCGCACGTGAACGTGGGGACGATTGG
>JBBINN010000206.1:0-1535 GCA_037443885.1 Gammaproteobacteria bacterium
GGAAGCGGCGTGGCCGCGGCGGCTTCCTCGAAGGCGCGCGCGGCACCAGCCTGGTCGCCGCGCTGGACGAGGCGCTCGGCCCGCTCCTCGGCCGCGGCGCCCGGCTCGCTGCGCAGGCTCTCCATCGGCTGGCAGGCGGCCAGTCCCGTGACGAGCAGCAGCACTGCGATGCAAAACGCGGTCGTCAGGGATTGCATCGGTGGGTACCCTTGGCGACGATCTGGCGGCCTCGATGGGCCGGAGGGAAGATTATAGTGATCACGGCAGGCCGCCTTTACGTCGTCGCGACCCCGATCGGCCACCTCGGCGACGTGTCCCGGCGGATGCGCGACACGCTCGCCGCCGTGGCGGTCGTCGCGGCCGAGGATACCCGCCACACGGGGCGGCTGCTGCAGGCGCTCGGGATCGAGGTCCCGCTCCTGTCCCTGCACGAGCACAACGAGCGGGAACGGTCGGCGCAGCTCGTCGCCCGCATGTTGGCCGGCGAGGACGTGGCGCTGGTGAGCGACGCCGGCACCCCGCTGGTCAGCGATCCCGGCTTCACGCTCGTGCGTGCCGCGATCGAGGCGGGCATCACGGCCGTGCCGGTGCCGGGGCCCTGCGCGGCGATCGCCGCGCTGTCCGTCGCGGGCCTGCCGACCGACCGTTTCTGCTTCGAGGGCTTCCTGGCGGCGCGCCCGGCGGCACGACGCGAGCAGCTGGCGGCACTGGCGGCCGAGCCGCGCACGCTCGTCTTCTACGAGGCGCCGCAGCGCCTCGCGGCGAGCCTCGCCGGCATGGCGGAGACGCTCGGCGGGAATCGACGCGCGGCCGTCGCGCGCGAACTCACCAAGGCGTACGAAACCGTGTATCACGGTGACCTCGCGACGCTCGCGTCCAGGGCCGCGGCGGACGGGAACATGACCCGCGGCGAGATCGTGGTCATCGTCGCGGGCCAGACCCGCGCGCCGGTCGACGACATCGAGACCGACCGGATCCTGCGCATCCTGCTCGCAGCCATGCCTCCCTCGCAGGCCGCGAGCCTCGCGGCCGAGATCGCAGGGGCGCCGCGCAATGCCTGCTACCGCCGCGCACAGGAGATCGCGCGCGAGGGCAGCTGAGGGTGCTCCGGTCCGGCCCCTTGTGAATGTACGGCCGAGGCCCTATGGTGCACCCGGGAGTCGGCCAGGCAGCCGCCGCTTTCCTGCGGAAAGCGGAGGAAAGTCCGGGCTCCAGAGGGCGAGGCGCCAGGTAACGCCTGGGGGGCGTGAGCCCACGGAAAGTGCAACAGAGAGCAGACCGCCCAAGCGCGCGCAAGCGCGACGGCAAGGGTGAAACGGTGCGGTAAGAGCGCACCGCGCCGGCGGTAACGTCGGTGGCACGGCAAACCCCGCCTGGAGCAAGGCCAAATAGGGAGGCACGCAGCCGCGAGGCTGCAGCGCGTGGCCCGCGCGCGCTTCCGGGTAGGCCGCTAGAGGTGCATGGCGACGTGCATCCCAGAGGAATGGTTGCCCACGACAGAACCCGGCTTATCGGCCGACTCGCTCTTTCACTCG
>JBBINN010000206.1:1556-5345 GCA_037443885.1 Gammaproteobacteria bacterium
CCCAGTCTCAAGTTACTTGGGAGCTTAGTGGCGTAAGTTGCTGATTTAAGTCAAGCTGGGCGGCCTCGCCCGGCGCCTGAGCGTTCGGCTATAAGTCTCTGACTCAGAAGAATTTTTTTTGCGGCTGGCCGTTGACCGGCGGCGGCTGCCTGCCTATAGTGGCGGCAAGTGGGAAAAAGTGGGAGGAAATGGGACAGCGTCCCATTCCCAAGCAGTGTTTCGCGGCGCCAACAAGGTCACCCTCGACTCCAAAGGCCGGATGGTCATGCCCACCCGGTACCGGGAGCGCCTGAACGAGCGCTGCCAGGGGCGCCTGGTCGTGACCGTCGACCGCGACCAGTGCCTGATGATCTACCCGCTGCCCGACTGGGAAGAGATCGAGCGCAAGCTCATGCGGCTGCCCACGCTCAACGAGCAGGCGCGGCGCCTGCAGCGGCTGATGGTCGGCCACGCCTGCGACGTCGACATCGACGGACACGGCCGCGTGCTGCTGCCGCCGAAGCTGCGCGAGTTCGCGCAGCTCGACCGCAACGCGATCCTCATCGGGCAGGGCTCCCGCTTCGAGCTGTGGGACGAGCAGCGCTGGGACGAGCGGCGCGACCAGTGGCTGCAGGCCGAGGATTCCGGCGAGCTGCTGCCGCCGGAGCTCGGCTCGCTGTCGCTGTAGCCGGCGTGCCGGCCGGGGAGGGCGCTGGCGGGGGCCTCGACGCACCGCATGTGCCCGTGATGCTGGACGAGGTGCTCGCGGCGCTCGCGCCGCGGACCGGCGGTTTCTACGTGGACGCGACCTTCGGGCGCGGTGGCCACGCGGGGGCGATCCTCGCGCGGCTCGGTGAGAAGGGGGCCTTGCTGGCGATGGATCGTGATCCCGAGGCGGTGGCGGCGGCGCGGGAAGCGCTGGGTGGCGACCCGCGCGTGACCATCGTTCACGCGCCGTTCTCGCGCCTCGGCGAGGCGGTGGACGCCTGCGGCCGCCCCGCCGACGGCATCCTGCTCGACCTCGGCGTGTCCTCGCCCCAGCTCGACGATCCCGCGCGGGGCTTCAGCTTTCTGCGTGACGGACCGCTCGACATGCGCATGGATCCCGCCGCGGGCGAGAGCGCGGCCCAGTGGCTCGCGCGCGCCGGCGAGCGCGACATCGCCCGCGTGATCGCGGAACTGGGCGAGGACCGCTTTGCGCGTCGGATCGCCCGCGCGATCGTGGCAGGCCGCGCCGAGGCGCCGATCGCGACCACCGGCCGGCTCGCCGCCATCGTCGCGGCGGCCGTTCCCACGCGCGAGCCGGGCAGGCATCCGGCCACGCGCACGTTCCAGGCGCTGCGCATCCACGTCAACCACGAGCTCGACGAGCTCGACGCCGTGCTGCCGCAGGCGCTGTCGCGGCTCGCGCCGGGCGGCCGGCTCGCCGTGATCAGCTTCCACTCGCTCGAGGACCGGCGCGTCAAGCGCTTCCTGCGCCGCGAGTCGCAGGATCACCCGGCCTGGGCCGGGATGCCGGTCGTGCCGCAGGAGGCCCGCGCGCGGCTGTCGCTCGCCGGCAAGGCCGTGTTCCCCTCCGAGGCCGAGTGCGCCCGCAATCCCCGCGCGCGCAGCGCGGTGCTGCGCGCGGCCGAGCGGAGGGCGGCGTGATCTCGGGCAGGCTCGCGCTCGTCGCCGTCCCGGTGCTGTGGGTCGCCGTGCTCGCCTCGGCGGCCGGCGTCGTCTACGTGCGCCACGAGGCGCGCTCGCTGTTCATCGAGCTCGAGTCGCTGTCGGCCGAGCGCGACCGGCTCAACATCGAATGGGGCCAGCTGCAGCTCGAGCAGAGCGCCTGGTCCAATCACGGCTTCGTCGAGCGCGTCGCCAACGAAAAGCTTCGCCTGGTACTGCCGCAGCCCGCCGAGGTGAGGATCGTGACGCCATGAGGCGCCGGCCAGCGGGCGCCGACATGGATGCGGCCCGGTTCCGCCTGCGCGCGCGGATCGTGGTGGCGGTGCTCGTGTTCGTGGCGGCCGGGCTCGGCGCGCGCGCCGTGCAGCTGCAGGTGCTCGACCAGCAGTTCCTTGCGAAGCAGGGCGACATGCGGCACACGCGCGTCGCGAAGATCCCGGCGCACCGCGGCGCGATCGTGGACCGCTTCGGCGAGCCGATCGCCGTCAGTTCGCCGGTGGACACCGTCTTCGTCAATCCGCAGGAGCTCGCGCAGGCGCCGGACGAGATCCCGCGGCTCGCCAAGGCGCTGAAGCGCGACCCCCAGTGGCTCGCGCAGCGGGTCACCAGCAACCTCGACCGCCAGTTCCTCTACGTCGCGCGCCACATGGACCCGGCCGATGCGACGCGCGTGCGCGCGCTCGGCGTGCCCGGGACCTACCTGACGCGCGAGTACAGGCGCTATTACCCGAGCGGCGAGGTTACCGGCCACGTCCTCGGATTCACCAACCTCGACGACGTCGGGCAGGAGGGGCTCGAGCTCGCCTACGACCGCTCGCTGGCCGGCATCGACGGCCGCAAGCGGGTGATCCAGGACGGCCGCGGCCGCATCATCGAGAACGTCGAGAGCATCAGCGCGCCGCGCCCGGGCGAGGTGCTGGAGCTGTCCATCGACCTGCGCATCCAGTATCTCGCCTACCGTGAGCTGAAGGCGGCCGTGCTCCGCCACCGGGCGCGCGCGGGCTCGGTGATCGTGCTCGACGTGCAGACGGGCGAGGTGCTGGCGATGGTCAACCAGCCCTCGTTCAACCCGAACGACCGCGCGCAGTACGAGGTTGCGCGCTACCGCAACCGTGCCGTCACCGACATCATCGAGCCGGGTTCCAGCATCAAGCCCTTCGTGCTCGCCGCGGCGCTCGACTCGGGTCGCTTCCGCGCGGACACGGTGGTCGACACCAGCCCCGGCGTGATCCAGGTCGGCAACAAGCCGATCAAGGACCGGACCAACCTCGGCGCGGTCGATCTCTCCACGATCCTCGCCCGCTCGAGCAACGTCGGCATGGCCAGGATCGCGCTGTCCCTGGAACGCGGCCAGCTGCACGGGGTGCTGCGCGACCTGGGCTTCGGCTCGGTCACGACCAGCGGCTTCCCGGGCGAGTCGGCCGGCCTGCTCTCGGGCCCGGCCAGCTGGCGGCCCATCGGCATCGCCACGCTGTCCTACGGCTATGGCATGTCGGTCACGCCGCTGCAGCTCGCCCAGGCCTACGCGACGATCGGCTCGCTCGGGCTGCGCAGGCCGGTCACGTTCCGCAAGGTGACGGGCCCGGTGGCCGCGGAGCGCGTGCTGGAGGAGAAGGTCTCGCGCGACGTCCTCGGGCTGCTGGAGGCCGTCGTCACCCAGGGCACCGGCGGCAAGGCCGGTGTCCCCGGCTACAGCGTCGCCGGCAAGACCGGCACGGCCTGGAAGGCGGTAGGCGGCAGCTACTCGACCGACAAGTACCTCGCGGTGTTCGCGGGCGTGGCGCCGGCCAGCCGGCCGCGGCTCGCGACGGTCGTGCTGATCGACGAGCCGTCCGGCGCGCTCTTCTACGGCGGCGACGTCGCGGCGCCGGTGTTCTCCTCCGTGATGTCGGGCGCGCTGCGCCTGATGGGCGTGGCGCCGGACGACCTCTCGCGCGTGGCGCCGGCCACGACGCTCGTGCAGGTGCAGCCGTGACGCCCGGCGGGACGACGCTCGCCGCGCTGCTAGAGGGTTTCGTCACGGCGCCGCGCGTGGCCGTGGCCGGGCTGGCCCTGGACGGGCGCCGCCTGCGCCCCGGCGAAGCCTTCGTCGCGCTGCGCGGCCGCAGCGGCCACGGGCTCGATTTCGTCCCGCAGGCC
>JBBINN010000207.1:0-5299 GCA_037443885.1 Gammaproteobacteria bacterium
CGTTGCACCAGCGCTCGAACCACCGGAAGATCGGGTGGAAGCGCCGCTCCGGGTGGCGCTCGAGCAGCCGGAAGATCGTGATGTAGCGCGCGTAGCCGATCTTCTCGGACAGGTAGGTCGCGTAGAAGATGAACTTGGGCCGGAAATAGGTGTAGTGCTTTGCCTTCTTGAGGAAGGTCAGGTCCACCGCCAGCCCGAAGTCCTTGAGCGACTGGTTGATGAAGCCGGCGTGCCGCGCCTCGTCGCGCGCCATGAACGCCATGAGTTCCTTGATCTCGGGGTTCTTCACCCGCCGGCGGATGTCGTTGTAGAGGACGCAGCCGGAGTACTCGGCCGTCACCGAGCTCACCAGGAAGTCGAGGAATTCCTGCCGCAGTTCCTCCGGCAGCTCGCGGATCTGCGTTGTGAAGTCCTCGGTGCGCTCGAAGTGGTTGCGGTTGGAATCGCGCCGGAATTCGCCGAGCAGCGCGTCCCATTCGTTCCGGACCAGCGCGGTGTCGATCCGGTCCATCGCGTCGTAGTCGGTCCGGTAGAAGCGCGGGCTCAGCAGCGTGCTGGCCTTCGCCTTGAGCGTCGCGTCCTCGGCCGTGGCGATCTTCGCGGGCGTTTCCATGTCGTTCATCCCCCCTGTGCGTTCGGGTCGGCCGCCGCGGTCGCGACGGGCTCGGGCCCAGCCTCGAGCAGGCGCGCGAACGCGCCGGAGTTGGTCGGGCCAAAGGCATCGAGGCTGATGCGCCGGCCGGTCTGCGGGTCTTCCAGAAACAGTTCCCCGGTGGCGGCGCGCAGCAGCACGAACGGCGGCTCGGGCCCAACTTGGTGGCTGCGGCGTTCCCGGGCGAGGCCGCGGAGCACGCCGCGGATGAAGCCCTCCTGGCCAGGCTCGAGGACGGCGATCACGCCGTCGTCGCCTGCGTCTCGCACCAGGACTGCGCCGTCGTCGCGGTCCTCGAAACGCAGTTCGCGGCTCGCCGCTGGCGCCGGTTCCGGCGTGGCCACCACGCCCACGCCGAACAGGCGCCCGGAGCCGACCCCGAGCAGCGTCAGGGCAACCAGTGCCGTTGCGCCCAGCAGCGCGCCGCGCGGGAACGGCCGGTCATGGAACGGATCACCCATGCCCGTGCCTCAGGCCGGCGCCGCGACATGTGGAGCCCGCTGGCGGCGCGGCGCGTCGGTCGCGCTGCGGATCGCCGTCTCGGCGGTGGCCGAGCCGCCCGAATGGCGTGCGAGGGCCTCGCTCAGCAGCGCGGCCACCGGCGCGGCCTCGGGAACGGCGCGCAGCATGGGCTGGCTCCGCCGGCCACCCCGCACGTAGGGCCAGTTGACCAGCCAGGCGATGCGCTGGCCGTCCGCGAGCGCGAGCGGCAGGTCGCCCGACCCGTCCGGGTGGATCCGCAGGGCGGCAGACTCGACTACCTTGAACGGCACGTTTAGCGCCATCGGCAACGCCACACCGAAGCGCAGTACGACGCGGCGGTCGGTGATCGTGTAGATCGTCGCCCTGGCAGTGAGCCACGCCAGCAATGCGATCAGGCCGAGGCCGGCGGCGGCGACGGGCAGCAGGCCGAGCGCCGAGAGGACGGCCGTGGTGGCGGCTTCGCCGTCGATGAGCCCGGCGGCTAAGCGTCCGGCCATCAGGATCGAGAAATAGAGGGCAACCTTGCGGATGTGGAAGGCGTGCCGCGCCAGGGCCTTCGGGTCGGGCGAGCCCTGCCACAGGATGCGCTCTCCCTCCGGCAGCCGCTCGGGCAGACCGGGGACCGGTTCGAACTCATGCTCGCTCACAGCAGCGGCTCCTCACGCGACGGCTCTGCATAGAGCTTGCCGCCGCCGTAGTAGGCGGAGATGCGGTCTTCCTCGGCCAGCGTCACCTGATCGGGGTTGGCCAGTCCCGGCACGCCCGCAAACTGCGCGCCAAGTATCGCGTCCACTTCCACCTGCTGCCGGCTGCAGTTGATGTGCGCGAAGTAGATCGGGAGCAGCGTGCGGCGGCCGGTGGCGGCGACCTGGATCTCGAGGAACCTCACCTGCGGCTCCGAGCGGTCCACCCACACGTCCGTGACGGTTCCGGCGGCCACGTCATCGGCGCCGACCACGGTCATTCCGCGGGGGTCGACGTCCTGCTTCGCGACGGCGTAGTCCGTCGCCACGCGCAGCGGCACGATCTTGGGCGCACCCTCGTACGTCAGGTCGGGCTCCTCGGCACGCGGGGCCCAGGCGGCGGGGCCGACGCCGTCGACGAGCGGGTTGCCGGTCGGCGCGAGCGGAGCGCCGAGGAAGGGCGCGATGGGCTCGGCCTTGATGGAGCGACGATCCTTCTCCGGCTGCGGCGCCAGCACTTCGCCGCCGTGCGCCAGTTTGAAGGTCTTCGGCGCCGGCATGCTGGGGAACCCCTCCACCTTGATGTGCGGGCTGCGCTCCGACTCGAGCGGATAGCCCTCGCGCTTGTCCTCGCGCCGCAGGTAGATGATGAGCCCGGCGAAGAAGATCCAGAACGCGTACAGCACGAGCTGCGCGACGTCGATGTAGCCAGTGATGGCGCCGGCGGTATTCATGTCGAGACCTCCTTGAGTCTCTCTCAGCCTGCCTAGCCGGGGAACTCGACCAGGCCAAATGGTGCGACCTGCCGCTGTCCGAGGCGCCGCGCGCGACCCACGAGGGGTCCCACTGCGATGACGGCGGCGAACAGCAGACCGATTTCGATGTGGTAGACGAATGCATAGCCCGTCGTGGGCACCGCGAGTGCCGAGCCGAGCGCGCCGCTCATCGCCAGCCCGTCGACGAGGTCGCGCAGGCTGCCGCCTAGCGCGATGCCGACGCCAGCCGCGGTCGCCTGGACGGCGCCCCAGGCGCCGAGCGCCAGACCATGGCGGCCCGCTCGGTCGAGACTCATGGCGGCCGTCAGCATGCACACCGCGAAGAGGCCGCCGCCGAGGCCGATCAGGGCCGTACCGAGGCGGAACAGCTGCGGCGACTGCAGCGAGGCGGCGAAGATCACCGCGGAGAAGGCCGCCACGCCGACCAGGGCTCCGCCGGCGGCCAGGCGCAGCGGATCGGCGCCACGCGCGAGCCGGTGCGCCGCGATGGCGAAGGCGCCGAGGGCGCCGAGGGCGAGGAACGCCGTCAGCATGGTGGTCTGGCCGACGGCGAGGCCGAGGATCTCGCCGCCGTAGGGTTCGAGCAGGATGTCCTGCATGCTGAAGGCCGCGGTTCCGAGGCCGACGGCCACCAGGAAGCGCGTCGCACGGCCGTCGCCGGAGAAGGCCCGCCAGGCCTCGCCGAAGGACGGCCGGGCGCTCCCCACCTGCGAACGGCCCGGATGGCGGGCTTCCTGCTTCCACAGGGCAGTCAGGTTGAGCGCCATCGTCACCATGGCGGCACCCTGGATCACCTGGATCAGCCGCATCTGGCTGAAGTCGTCGAGCAGCAGGCCGAACACCACGGCGCTCGCGACCATGCCGAGCAGAAGCATCACGTACAGGAGCGCAACCACGCGCGGGCGCGACGCCTGCGGCGCCAGGTCGGCCGCGAGGGCGAGACCGGTGGTCTGGGTCGTGTGCAGGCCCGCACCGACCAGCAGGAACGCCAGGGCGGCACTCAGGGTGCCGAACCACGACGGCCAGTGAGTGTCGCCGGACAGAAGCAGCAGAGCGAAGGGCATGATGGCGAGGCCGCCGAACTGCAGCAGCGTCCCCGCCCAGATGTAGGGCACGCGCCGCCAGCCGAGCACCGAGCGGTGCGTGTCCGACCTGAAGCCGATGAGCGCACGCGCGGGCGCGAACACGAGCGGCAGCGACACCATCAGCGCGACGAGCCACGCCGGCACACCGAGCTCGAGGATCATCACGCGGTTCAGCGTGCCGGAGAGCAGGACTGTCGCGAGGCCCACCGAGACCTGGAAGAGCGACAGCCGCAGCAGCCGGCCGAGCGGGAGTTCGCGCGTGGCTGCGTCGGCGAAGGGCAGCAGGCGCGGGCCGAGCCGCGTCCAGGCGAGCGCCAGCGATTGAACGCGGCGGCTCATTTGTGAGTGAGCTCCAGGGCCTCGGAGGTGTAGAAACCGCAGGCGACACGACGCGCGCGCGCCGGTTCCCAGTGCCGCAGCTCCGGTTCGTTGTCGATGAGGCCTAGCAGTGCGTCGGGTGCAACCGGCTCGATCGACGGCGCCCGGTCGGTGCGCGGAAACAGGCGGCCGACGGCGTGCATCAGCGAAAGAGCAACGGTGCGTGGCGCGAAGGTGAACAGGATGGCGTCGTCCACCCGCGGGGCGAGACGGCTCAGCACCCGTACAGTGTCCGCCGGTCGGTAGTGGATCAGCGAGTCCATCGCGACGACGTAGTCGAAGCGCCCGAGGGAGGCGTCGAGCATGTCGCCGACCTGGAAGGTGACCCGTCCCGGGCCACCGAGGGCTGGTGTCCGCTCGTGGGCGAGCTGGATAAGGGTCGGAGAGATGTCCACTGCGACCACGTCCGCTCCACGGCTCGCCGCCTCGATGGCGAGCGCCCCGGTGCCGCAACCGGCGTCGAGCAGCCGGGCGCCGCGCAGGTCGATCGGAAGCCAGCCGAGCAGGATGTCGCGCATCTGGTTGCGGCCCGCGCGGACCGTCGCGCGGATCCGGCCGACTGGCGCGTCCGAAGTGAGCCGCGACCAGGCCTCGGCCGCGGTGCGGTCGAAGTAAGTCTCGAGTTCCTCGCGGCGGCTCGTGTAGGTCAGCGTGGGCATCAGTCGAATCCCAGCAGGTCGAAGATCTCGCGGTCCTTCAGCGGTTCGGCGACGAGTGGCTCGGTGCCTGCCCACAGCGATGCGGCGAGCCGGAGGTACTCGTTCTGCACCGCCTCCAGCTCGGGTGACGGGTCCATCTCGAACAGCGTGGATTTCTTGAGCCGGCTGCGGCGGATGACGTCGAGGTCCGGGAAGTGCGCGAGCGTCTGCAGACCGACGCGCTCGTTGAAGCGCGCGATCTGGTCGGTGTCGGCGCTGCGGTTCGCAATGACGCCGCCGAGGCGCACGGCGTAGTTCTTCGACTTCGCCTGGATCGCGGCGACGATGCGGTTCATCGCGAAGATGGAATCGAAGTCGTTGGCCGCCACGATCAGCGCGCGCTGGGCGTGCTGCAGCGGCGCGGCGAAGCCGCCGCAGACGACGTCGCCCAGGACGTCGAAGATGACGACGTCCGTCTCTTCCAGCAGGTGGTGCTCCTTGAGCAGTTTCACGGTCTGGCCGACGACGTAGCCGCCGCAGCCGGTGCCTGCCGGCGGGCCGCCGGCCTCGACGCACATCACGCCGTTGTAGCCCTCGTAGACGA
>JBBINN010000208.1:0-5242 GCA_037443885.1 Gammaproteobacteria bacterium
CGGCGAAGGCCGGCCAGACGCCCCTGCGCCCTGCCCGCCTGCAGGTCCTGTCGGGCCAGTTCGCGGGCCGCGAGCTCGAGCTGGCCAAGACGCTGACGACCCTCGGCCGGCCGGGCGTCCAGGTGGCGGCGATTGCGCGGCGCGCCGAGGGCTACTCGATCGTGCACGTCGAGAGCGCCCGGGCCGGCGACTACCCGCTGGTGAACGGCGAGCCGATCGGCCCGCAGGCCCGCAAGCTGCAGGACAACGACGTCATCACGCTGGCTGGCGTGAAGATGGGCTTCTTCGAGAGCTGAACATGGCCTTCGGGCGCCGCCCCGGAGCGGCGCCCTCCCGTCCCTCGAGGGTCAGCGCACGTCCAGGTGGACGCGCTGGCTCACCCCGCAGATGAGTTCATAGGGGATCGTGCCCGCCGCGCGGGCGACCTGCTCGACGGGCACTCCTGCTCCCCACAGCACCACCGGATCGCCGACCAGCACCCGCGGCAGGTGCGTCACGTCGATCGTGACCATGTCCATGGAGACGCGGCCCACCAGCTCGGCCCGCTGGGCGTTGACCAGTACCGGCGTTCCGCTCGGCGTGTTGCGCGGGTAGCCGTCGCCGTAGCCGACCGCGGCCACGGCGAGGCGCGAGCGACGTGGTGCGGTCCAGGTGCCGCCGTAGCCGACCCGCTCGCCGGCCTCGACGTCCTTCACTGCGATCACCGTCGTCTCGAGGCGCATCGCCGGCCGGAGACCCAGGGCCTCGGCAGTGGTGTCGGCGAAGGGCGAGACGCCGTACAGCATCAGTCCCGGGCGCACCCAGTCGGCCCGCGAGGCCTCCCAGCCCAGCGTGCCCGCGGAGTTCGCGATGCTGCGCTCACCAGGGACGCCCTCGGTCAGGCGCCCGAAGAGGTCCAGCTGCTCGCGGGTCGTGGCGTCGTCGCGGTCGTCGGCGTTGGCGAGGTGCGTCACGAGCGTGAGCGGCTTCGCCACCGCGGTGCAGGCGGCAAGGCGCGCAAGCGCGCGCGGGAACTGCGCCGGCTTGAAGCCAAGTCGGTTCATGCCCGTGTCCACCTTCACCCATACGTTGAACTCGTGGTCGCCGCGCCAGGCGTCGAGCATGGCCAGCTGCTCGGGCTCGTGGATGCACAGGTCGAGGCCGTGATGGGCAGCCTGGCGAAGCGCGTCCGTTCCGAATACGCCTTCGAGGAGCACGATGCGGTGGCGCAGGCCCGCGGCGCGCAGCGCCACTGCCTCCTCGAGCCGCGCCACGGCAAAGCCGTCGGCGCCGGCCAGCGCCACCGCCGACGGCACGCTGCCGTGACCGTAGGCGTTCGCCTTGATGACCGCCAGCACCTTGGAGCGGGGCGCAAGCTCGCGCACGCGGCCAAGGTTGTGCCGCAGTGCCGCGGTGTCGATCACTGCACGGATCGTGGGATTCATGCTCCGGCGCTCAGAACACGCCCTCGCCGTACGACTCCGCCACGAGGTTCTCGAACTTGGTGTACTCGCCGAGGAAGGTCAGGTGCACCTCGCCGACCGGGCCATTGCGCTGCTTGGCGATGATGATGTCCGCGATCCCCTTGCGGGTGGTGTTGGGCTCGTACACCTCCTCGCGGTAGATCATCATGATCACGTCTGCGTCCTGTTCGATCGCGCCGCTTTCGCGGAGATCCGACATGACCGGCTTCTTCTCCGTGCGCTGCTCGACGCCACGGTTGAGCTGCGACAGCGCTATGACCGGCAGGTGCAGCTCCTTGGCGAGCGCCTTCAGGCCACGCGAGATCTCGGAGATCTCGGTGGCGCGATTTTCCTTGCTGCCGGAGACCTGCATCAGCTGCAGGTAGTCCACGACCACCAGGCCGAGACCCTTCTCGCGCTTGAGTCGCCGCGCCCGGGCACGGACCTCGGTCGGGGTCAACGCGGGCGTCTCGTCGACGAACAGCGGCGCGGCCGACAGCTGCGCAATCGCGCCGTTGATCCGCGACCAGTCCTCGTCGGAGAACTGCCCGGTGCGCAGGTGACCCTGGTTCACGCGACCGAGCGAGGAGATCATGCGCATGGTCAGCTGCTCGGCCGACATTTCCATCGAGAAGATGGCCGCCGGCACGCCGCGGCCCACGGCCGCGTTCTCGGCGATGTTGATCGCGAGCGTGGTCTTGCCCATCGAGGGCCGGCCGGCCACGATCACGAGGTCGCCGGGCTGCAGGCCTGCGGTCATGCGGTCGAGCTCGGTGAAACCCGTGGTCACACCGGTGATCTGGCCGGGATTCTGGTGGAGCAGGTCGAGCCGGTCGATGGTCGCCGGCAGGACGTCCTTGACCGCCTGGAAGCCGGCGCGCGTCCGCGACCCCCGCTCGGCGATCTCGAACACGCGGCGCTCGGCCTCGTCCACGAGCTCGGTCGCACTGCGGCCGCCGCTGTCGAACGCGGCGCCGGCGATCTGTCCGCCCGCCTCGGCGAGCTGCCGCAGGATCGAGCGCTCGCGCACGATCTCGGCGTAGGTGCGGACGTTGGCCGCGCTCGGCGTGTCGCGCGCCAGCGTGCCCAGGTAGGCGAGGCCGCCGGTCTCGCCGGCGAGCCCCTTGCGCTCGAGGTGCTCGGCGACGGTGACCGCATCGCAGGGACCGCGGTGCTCGACCACCTCCGCGACCGCCTCGAAGATCAGGCGATGGTCCCGGCGGTAGAAATCGGCGGCGGAAACGATGTCCGCGACCGAGTCCCACGCCGTCGCGTCGAGCAAGAGGCTGCCGAGCACGGCCTGCTCCGCCTCGACGGAGTGAGGCGGGGTACGGATCGCGTCGGTCAGCGCGCGATCGGCGGGGCGAGTGCTGCGTGGCGCCGCCATGCCCGGTCAGGCCGCGGCCGCTGACGCGACCGCGGTGGCTCGGATCACTCCTCGGCCACGACCGTCACCGGCAGCACGACGTCGATGTCGGCGTGCAGGTGCAGGGTCACGGTGTGCTCGCCGACCATGCGCAGCGGGCCGCCCGGCAGGCGTACCTCGGCGCGCTCGATCTCGTGGCCTGCGGCGCGGCAGGCCTCGGCAACGTCGGCGGTGCCGATCGAGCCGAACAGCTTGCCCTCGTTGCCCGCCTTGGCGGTCATGGTCAGCGTGAAACCCTCGAGCTTCGCCGCGCGCTCCTGGGCGCGCGACTGTTCCCCTGCGGCCCTTGTCTCGAGTTCCGCACGGCGCGCCTCGAAGGCGGCGATATGCTCGGGCGTGGCGACGGTCGCCTTGCCGGTGGGCAGCAGGTAGTTCCGGCCGAAGCCGGGCTTGACCTTCACGCGGTCGCCAATGTTGCCGAGGTTGGCGACTTTCTGCAGCAGGATGACTTCCATGGGTCCGTCTCCGTCGTTTCGATCATTGTCGGGGCGCGCAGCCCCCCGCTTCAACCCTTCGCCGCCCCGGGGCCTTTCCCGAAGCGCTCGCGAAACCTGAACCACGTGTCGGCGAATCCGACGCCGACCACCGCCATCGGCAGCAGCACGATGGACAGGTAGGTCAACGCCACCGGTACGCCACCGATGACACCGGCCTGCTTCAGGCCGTGCACCACCGCCAGAGCCTGCAGCACGAAGCTGCAGCAGAGCACGTACAGCACGTCGTCCGCCGGAGCCCACGACCGGCCCGTGAGGAGCTGCGCCGCGAGGCCGATCGCCAGCGCCAGCACCGCGGCGGCGCCGACGAAGCGCCCGAGCTGCAGCGAGCGGAACTCGCGGCCGAACAGGCCGGGTTCGCGCATCGCGCCAAAGGCGGCGAGGCCGGCGAACAGCGCCAGCATGGCCTGCAGCAGCAGGATCCAGGCCGTCGTCGCCCAGGCTACCCGGGCCGTCGCCTCGCCGATCTCCTCCGCCGTGCGCGGCACGCCCATCTCCGCGAGCGCCTGCGCCGTCCGCTCGAGTGCCGGCCGGACGTGGTCCATGTACGGCATCAGCACCCCGATCGGATCGCCGAGCACGAGGTAGGCCAGCAGCACCAGTCCGCAGGCCGCGATCGTCGCCGCCTGGAACACGAAGCTCAGGCTGCGGCTCGACTCGAGCAGCGATCCCGCCACGAAAGGCGGCACCATCACCACCGCGGCGAGCACCAGCGCGGCGCCGATGCCGATCACCGGCTGGAAAGCCCAGCCGATCGACAGGGCTGCGCCGAGCGCCACGAGCGCTGCGGCGCGCGGCCCGACCGTAAGCAGTACCAGGACCATGAGCCCGGCGGGCAGCCACGCGGCGAGCGGCAAGGCCACGACCGCGAGCAGGCCCACGGCGGCACCGGCGAGGAAGCCGCGCGCGGGTCGGGCGGTCACCCACTCCGCAAATGCCTTCATGGCGTCACCGGCGGGCCGGCCCGCAGCCGGGCCGCGTCGGCCTCAGTGCTGGTCGGTGTACGGCAGCAGCGCCAGGTAGCGCGCCCGCTTGATGGCGACGGCGAGCTGGCGCTGGAAGAACGAGCGGGTGCCGGTGATCCGGCTCGGCACGATCTTGCCGGTTTCCGTGATGTAGCCCTTGAGGGTGCCCAGATCCTTGTAATCGATCTGCTCGATGCCCTCGGCGGTGAACTTGCAGTACTTCCTGCGGCGCGAAAAACGGGACATGGTCGTGTTCCTCAGGGTCAGTCGGCGCGGGCATCGTCACGATCGGCGCGCTCCGCGCGCTCGGCTCGTTCGGCGCGCTCGCCGCGGTCCTCGCGGTCCTCGCGGTCGCCCCGTTCCTTGTCCTCGGAACTCTTGGCCATCGGCGAGGGCTCGGTGACGGCGCGGTCCATGGCGATGACGAGGTGGCGCAGCACTGCATCGCTGAAGCGGAATCCGTCCACCAGCTCGTCTAGCGTCTTTCCGTCGCACTCGATGTTCATCAGAACGTAGTGCGCCTTGTGGACCTTGGCGATGGGGAATGCGAGCTGCCGGCGACCCCAGTCCTCGAGGCGGTGCACCTGGCCGTTGTTGCCCGCGATGATGCTGCGATAGCGCTCGATCATCGCCGGGACTTGCTCGCTCTGGTCAGGGTGGACCAGGAACACGATCTCGTAATGCCGCATCTTCTAGACTCCTTGCGGATGAAAGCCTCCCGCGGACGCGTTCGCGGTGAGGCAAGGAGAAGCCGGGCGGGTGCCCGACGGGGCCGCGTAAGGTACCGGAGCTACTGGATTTTTGCAACCGCGGCTGCCGCAAGCCGCTGCCGCAGGGCCTCGTAGAGAAAGACACCGGTCGCCACCGACACGTTGAGCGACTCGGTGACGCCCCGCATCGGCAGGCGCAGGGTGA
>JBBINN010000209.1:0-5235 GCA_037443885.1 Gammaproteobacteria bacterium
AGGCGATGAACCTCGCCGGCGTCCGCCGCCCGCAGGCCCGCCAGGGTGTGCAGCGTGAGGGTCTTGCCGACGCCGTTTCGGCCGAGCAGGGCCACGAGCCGGCCCGGCCCGAAGGAGGCTGTCAGCGAGCGGACGAGGCAGCGGCCTGCGACGCAGACGTCGAGGCTCTCGCAGGCGAGCATGTCGGTTACCGGGAGTCGCCGCAGCGTTGAGTGACCCTAGTCGACCCTAGCCGGCTCAGGGTTGCAAGCGGGTGTGGTGCCATGCGCCCCGGTGGAAGACGCCATCCAGGCCTGCGGCCAGCTCGCGGGTCCAGCGCGCCCGGTCGTGCAGCCGGTGGTCCCCCTCGACCCACAGCTCGACGGCGTCGATCCAGAGCCGGCAGCCGCCCCAGAAGGGCGGGCGCGGCAGGTGGAAGTCGGGCTCCTCGTCGTCGTCCGGTGCCGTGAGGGGATCCGGCGCGCCGAAGCGTCCGGCGGCCTCCCGCAGCTGCGCGACGAGCGCCTGTCGCGAGCCGATGGCCTCGGTCTGCCGGCTCGCCCAGGCGCCGAGCCGGCTTCGCCACGGGCGCGAGGCGAAGTAATCGTCGCTCTCGGCGGCCGGGCTCCTGACGACCAGGCCCTCGACCCGAAGCTGCCGGTGGAGGTCGTCCCAGTGGAAGACCGCCGCGGCGCGGGGGTTGGCGGCGAGCTCGCGTCCCTTGCGCGACTCGTAGTTCGTGTAGAAGAGCAGGTAGCCCGGGTCCGGGACGATGTCCTTGCACAGCACGACGCGTGCCGACGCGCGTCCCGCCTCGCCGGTGGTCGCGAGCACCATGGCGTTGGGATTCGGCTGCACCTGCTCGTCCCAGGCCTGGCGCAGCCAGGTGGCAGCGAGCGGCAGGGGGTCGAGCGGCAGGGGGTCGGGCAGGTTCTGGATGAGGGTTCGCATGGGCGCATCCTAGCGCGGTCGCCGCCCCCGGCCGTCCGCGTCCTCCGCAGGTTCCCGGGCGGGTGGCGCGAGCCGCGACGCACTGCGCTTGCCCTCCTTGCGGGCGCCCGCTACAAACTCGGGGCCAGCCAGCCGCACCGAGATGCCATGGACCTCAACGCCCTGCGCGAGCGCCTCACGGCGATCGACAAGGAACTCATCGGGCTCGTCGCCGAGCGCCAGCGCCTCTCGCAGGAGGTCGCCCGCGTCAAGCGCGCCACCGGTCGCCCGACGCGTGACTATCGCCGCGAGCGCGAGGTGCTGATGAACGCCCGCGCCCAGGCCGAGCGCCTCGGCGTGTCCCCGGCGGTGGCCGAGACGATGCTGCGGCTGCTCATCCGCTCGTCGCTGGCGACCCAGGAACAGGCACGGGTCGCTGCCGAGGGGCACGGGAGCGGCAAGCGGGCCCTGATCATCGGCGGCCTCGGCAAGATGGGCCGCTGGTATGCGGACTTCCTGGCCTCGCAGGGCTTCGCGATCGAGATCGCCGATCCATCGGGCGGCGAGTCGTCCTTTCCTCTCCGGACCAGCTGGGGCGAGGGCGGGCTGGACCACGACGTCATCGTCGTGGCCACGCCGCTCGGCATCACGGCCGGGGTCCTGGCGGAACTGGCTGCGCGCCGGCCCCCGGGCCTCGTCTTCGACATCGGCTCGCTCAAGACGCCCCTTCGCGCTGGCCTCGAGGCGCTGGTCCACGCGGGGCTGCGGGTCACCTCCATGCATCCGATGTTCGGCCCGGACACGGAACTCCTGTCCGGCCGGCACGTGCTGCACATCGACCTCGGCAATGCCGCTGCCCTGCGTGAAGGCCAGGAGCTGTTCGCGCCCACGATGGCCGAGCAGGTGACGATGAGCCTCGACGACCACGACCGGCTGATCGCGTATGTGCTGGGCCTGTCGCACGCCGTGAACATCGCCTTCTTCACGGCGCTCGCCGACAGCGGCGAGGCCGCCCCCCGGCTCGCACGCCTGTCGAGCACGACCTTCGACGCGCAGCTCGACGTGGCCTCCAGGGTCGCGGCGGAAAGCCCCGCCCTGTATTTCGAGATCCAGTCGCTCAACGAGTACGGCCGCGAATCGCTCGAGGCGCTGGGGACGGCCGTGGAGCGCCTGCGGGGGCTCGTGTCGCGAGGCGACGCCCGCGGCTTCGAGGAGCTGATGCTCAGAGGGCGCGCCTACCTCGAGGGCCGCGCGGCCGCGAGGGCCGGGTGAGCGGCGCAGCGGACGAGGCGGCGGTCCTGCGCAAGCGCCTGCGCGCGATCCTCGAGGAAGCGCGGCGCAACGAGGCGACCTTCGAGCGCCTGAAGCAGCGCGAGCTGGAGCTGCTCAACGCCCAGTCGCTGCCCGACCTGCTCGACGCGCTGGTGCGGCGGATGCCGCTCGCCGACGGGCTCGATGCCGCGACGCTCGTCCTGGACGACCCGCAGCACGAGCTGCGCCACCTTCTCATCGCCGACGGCGTCAGCCCCGCGAGCTTCGCCGGCGTCGTCTTCACCGACAGCGCTCTGGCGCTCGCGCCGCAGGCCCGGTCCCTCGATCGTCCCTGGCTCGGGCCGTGGGCCGCCGCCGATCATCAGCTGCTGTTCCCCGGCCGGCACGCGCTCGGGAGCGTCGCGCTGCTGCCGCTGAAGCGCGGCCAGCGGCTGGTCGGCCTGCTGAACCTCGGCAGCCGCGACCCTGCGCGATATACCCGTGAGCACGCCGTGGACTTCCTGGCCCATCTCGCGGCCATCACCGGCTTCTGCATCGACAGCGCGGCCAACCGCGCTCGGCTCCTGCGGGCCGGTCTGACCGACTACCTGACCGGCTGGCACAACCGCCGCTACCTGCACGTGCGACTGCGCGAGGAACTCGCCCGGGCGCAGCGGCAGGGCTCGACGCTGTCGTTGCTGATGCTCGACCTCGATCACTTCAAGCAGATCAACGACCGATGCGGCCACCTCGGTGGCGACGAGGCGCTGCGGGAGGTGGCGGCGCGGGTCGAGTCGCAGGTCCGGGCCAGCGACACCGCGGCGCGGTTCGGTGGCGACGAGTTCGCGGTGCTGATGCCGGGCGCAGGACCCCTGGAGGCGCGACGGCTGGCGGAGCGCATCCGCGAGGCTGTGGCCCGCAGCCCGGTCGAGGCCGGCCTGGGCGTCGCGGTCCCGGTGACGGTGTCGATAGGCCTCGCGTCGCTCGCGCTCCCGCCGGCTGGCGCCGACCTCAAGGCCCTTGCAGAACAGCTACTTGCGGAGGCGGACGCAGCGCTCTACCGCGCCAAGGCCGCGGGGCGCGACCGCATCGAGGTCCATGGGCAGGGCTGACGGAGACGCGGGCGACCTACGTTCCGGCCGGGACTCAGGTAAGATAACGAGACTCATTCTCGTTAAGGTTCGGGTCATGCTCCAGCGTCTGTCCGCCAGCCGGCGGTGGGGTTTCTTCGTCGTCCTGACTGCCGTGGCCGTCGGCGCCGCGTCTCTCCTCGCGCTGCGGGCCGGCGCACAGGGTGATGCCCTGGTCGTCTATTCGGCGCGCAAGTACCAGCTCGTCGAGGAGCTGTTCCGCGAGTACGGCCAGCTGCGTGGCATCGAGGTGAAGTTCATCACCGACGACGGTGCGCCGCTGGTGGCCCGGCTCAGGGCGGAGGGCCGCAATTCGCCTGCCGACGTGCTCATGACCGTGGACGCCGGCGACCTGTGGCGGGCCCAGTCGGCGGGCCTCCTGCAGCAGGCGAAGTCGGCCACGCTCGAGGCGAACATTCCCGCTCACCTGCGTGACCCCGACGGCCACTGGTATGGTCTGTCCATCCGCGCGCGCACCATCGCCTACGCCGCGAACCGCGTGCAGCCCGGGGAACTGTCGAGCTACGCGGCTCTCGGCGACCCGCGCTGGAAGGGCCGGCTGTGCCTGCGCAGCGGCAAGCACGTCTACAACCAGTCGCTGGTCGCCATCCTGATTGCCGAGCACGGCGAGGCCGGGGCGGAGCAGATCGTGCGCTCCTGGGTCGCGAACCTCGCCACCGCGCCGTTCTCCAACGACACCCTGCTGCTGGAGGCGATCGCCGCCGGCCAGTGCGACGTCGGCATCGTCAACAGCTATTACCTCGGCCGCCTCCAGGCCGAGCGCCCGGGATTTCCGGTCGCGCTGCACTGGGCCGACCAGGCGGGCTCCGGCGTGCACGTCAACATCTCCGGCGCCGGCATCACGCGCTTCGCGAGGAACCGCGCGGAAGCGCTGCGCTTCCTCGAGTGGCTGTCCACGCCTGCCGTGCAGGCACGCTTCGCCGGTGCGAACTTCGAGTTCGCCGCCCATCCCGGCGTAGAGCCGCCGCCGGTCGTCGCGGCCTGGGGTCCGTTCCGGCAGAACGTCATCAACGTCGGCAAGGCCGGCGAGCTGCAGCCGGCGGCCGTGCGCCTGATGGACCGGGCCGGGTGGAAGTAGCCGGCGCCGGAGCCGCCGGGAACAGGCCGTGACGCTGGCCGGCCGCCTGCTGCCGGTCTCGGCGGCGATGCTCGTCGCGCTGCCCATGCTCGCCGTGCTCGCCGCGGTGCTGCACGGGGCCACGGGCGCGGACCCGGAGCTGTGGGCGCACCTGCGGTCCTTCGTGCTGCCCGGCGTCACGCGCAGCACGCTCCTGCTGGTGGCCGGTGTGGTCGTGCTGTCGCTGGTGCTCGGCGTCAGCCTCGGCTGGCTCACCGCCGCCTGCGAATTCCCGGGCCGCGGCTTCTTCGCCTGGGCCCTGCTGCTGCCCCTGGCGATGCCGGCCTACGTGCTCGCCTTCGTCGCGGTGGCGACGCTCGACTACGCGGGGCCCGTGCCCAGCCTGCTGCGGGAGTGGTTCGGCGCCGGTTTCGCCGTGCCGCCGATCCGCTCGACCGGCGGGGTGATCGCCGTGCTCGCGCTGGCGTTCTATCCCTATGTCTACCTGCTGGCGCGCGGCGCCTTCCTGACCCACGGCACGCGCGCGCTGGAGGCGGGCCAGTCGCTCGGCCTCGGGCCCTGGGCGGGCTTCTTCCGGGTCGCGCTGCCGCTCGCCCGGCCCTGGGTCGCGGCAGGCGCGGCGCTGGTGGCGATGGAAACGCTGGCCGACTTCGGCGCGGTCTCGGTGTTCAACTACGACACCTTCACGACCGCCATCTACAAGAGCTGGTTCGGCCTGTTCTCGCTCGAGACGGCCCTGCAGCTTGCCCTCGTGCTGCTCGCGCTGGTCGCGGTGGCCCTGGCGCTCGAGCAGCTGGCGCGCGGCCGTGCCCGCTACGCGCTCGCGGGCGCCGGCGCCCGCCCGCC
>JBBINN010000210.1:0-313 GCA_037443885.1 Gammaproteobacteria bacterium
CCTGATTGTATACAGGTAGACTCCCCATTCCCACCTGCGCTCGCGGTTGCTTGACGGCCCTGAAGCCGCAATTGTATACAAGTTTCCTCATGATCCCACTGCCCCCAACCGCGGCAAGAGGCCTCGACACATGACTGATTCCGCCTTCAAGACCGGACCCCTGGGCGACCTGCGCGTACTCGAGATGGGAACGCTGCTGGCCGGCCCCTTCTGCGGCCAGTTGCTGGGGGACATGGGCGCCGAAGTCATCAAGGTCGAGCCGCCGAACCAGGGCGACCCGATGCGCGTCTGGGGCCGGCAGAAACAGGGCGAT
>JBBINN010000210.1:323-5233 GCA_037443885.1 Gammaproteobacteria bacterium
CCGTCGCTCTGGTGGCCGGTCGTCGCGCGCAACAAGAAGGCGATCACGCTGGACCTGCGCCAGGCCGAGGGGCAGGAAGTCCTGCGGCAGCTCGTCACGAAGGCCGACTTCCTGCTCGAGAACTTCCGCCCCGGAACGCTCGAGAAGTGGGGCCTGGGCTGGCGGGAGCTGTCGGCGATCAACCCGCGGCTGATCATGATCCGCGTCTCGGGATTCGGCCAGACCGGGCCGTACTCGAGCCAGGCAGGCTTCGGCGCCATCGGCGAGGCAATGGGCGGCCTGCGCTACGTGGTCGGCGATCCGTCCACGCCGCCCTCCCGCATGGGAATCTCCATCGGCGACTCGCTCGCAGCCACCTTCGCCTGCGTCGGCGCCCTGTCCGCCCTGCACTACCGCGAGAAAACCGGCCGCGGCCAGGTGGTGGATTCGGCGATCTATGAGGCCGTGCTCAACATGATGGAGTCGCTGATCACCGAGTACGACAAGACCGGCTACATTCGCGAGCGCACCGGCGCGATCCTCCCTAACGTCGCGCCCTCGAACGTCTATCCGACGAGCGACGGCCTCGTGCTGATTGCCGCCAACCAGGACACCGTGTTCGGACGCCTGTGCGAAGCGATGGGACGTGCCGAACTCGCGAAGGACCCGCGCTTCAACAGCCACCAGGCCCGTGGCGCGCGACAGAAGGAACTCGACGACCTGGTGGGCGACTGGACGCGCACGCTGCCGACGCGCAAGGTGCTCGAACTGATGAGCGAGTACGGCGTACCGTCCGGGCTGATCTACCGCGCGCCGGAGATGCTCGACGACCCGCACTTCGCCGCCCGCGACGCGATCGTCACCGTGGACCACCCCCAGTTCGGCAAGCTGCGCATGCAGAACGTCGCGCCCAAGCTGTCGGAGACGCCGGGCGGCATCCGCAGTGCGTCGCCGGATCTCGGCCAGCACAACGACGAGGTCTATCTGGGCCTGCTCGGGATGGCGCCCGAGCGCTACGAGCAGCTGAAGCAGCGCAAGGTCGTCTGACCGTGGTCGAGTCGCTCGAGCAGAACTACGCCCGCGGCGGCTTCCGCGCCCGGCTGGAGGCGGGGCGGCGCCCCGCCCTGCTCGTCGTGGACTTCGTGCGGGCCTACCTCGTCGAAGGCTCCCCCCTCTACGGCGGCGAAGGTTGCGCCGCCGCGCGCCTCGGCGCCGTCCGCCTGCTCGCCGCGGCCCGTGCCGCCGGAATCCCGGTGCTGCACACGAACGTGGCCTACGAGCCCGGCGGCCGCGACGGCGGCGTGTTCTTCCGCAAGGTGCCGGCGCTCGCCTGCTTCGAGCGCGGACGCCACCCCGCGCTCGCGGCCTTTGCGGAAGGACTGGAACCGGCGCCCGGCGAGTCCGTCGTCACCAAGCAGTACGCGAGCGCCTTCTTCGGCACCTCGCTCGCCTCGACGCTCACGGCGCTCGGCTGCGACACGGTGCTGATCGCCGGCGTATCCACCAGCGGCTGCATCCGCGCGACCGCGCTGGACTGCTGCCAGCACGGCTTCATCCCCTGGGTCGTGCGGGAGGCCGTAGGTGACCGCGCGCCCGAGCCCCACGAAGCGAACCTCTTCGACCTGCAGGCCAAGTACGCCGAGGTCGTGGACCTGGCGGAAGCAGAATCCTATCTCGGCGGCCTGCCCGCATCGAGGTTTACCCCGCCGGCCCGGATGGAGCGAGCCTGACGTCGCCGTCTGCCAGCGTCAGCCGCCGGCCACGTCGCGCCACACCTCGGCGACACCCGCGACCTTCGGGTTGGCCTTCTCGGCCGCCTCGAACGAAGGGATCGCTTCCTTGCCGCGCTTGAGTTCCATGAGCGCCACGCCGAGCAGCATGTGCACGTCGTCGGGCCGGTTGAGGCGGCCCTTCTCCAGCGCCCGCTTGGCGGCCTCGGCGGCCTTCGCGTAATTGCCCAGGGTGTAGAAGGTAAGAGCCAGGCGCGCGTCCTGCTCGCCGGCCGGAATGGCGCGCGCCTCGCGCTCCTGCTGGTCGAGGCCCTTCTTGAGCGCCTCCAACTGCTGCTTCGCGTCCGCAAGCAGCCGCTGGTTACGGTCGTCCCTGGCGATCGCCCCACTCGCCATGCCCCGCTCGAGCATGCGTGCCGCCTCGCCCGGGCTCGATACGTCGAGCGCGACGTCGGCGTACTTGGCGAAATGGTCCTTGGCGAGCACGTTGGTGCGCGCGCCCAGCCGGTACAGGTTGATCATCGCGACGGGGTCGTTCGCGCTGGTGCGCTGGTACTGGCTGACGAGCTGGTCGAACACCGAGGTCTTTGGCTGAATGACCATCAGTTGATGCAGGGTCTCGAGGCGCTTCTGGTCATTCTTCAGCTCGAAGTAAGCCGCGTTCAGGGTCTCCAGCAACTTCACCTGGATGGCCTGCGACTTGCCGGCGCGACGCGCCGCGGGGTACGCCTGCTCCAGCGTCGCGGCGGCGGCCTGGTAGTTCTTCAGCTGGAACTGCGCCTGACCGAGCAGGATCAGGTCATCGGCAGTGCCGGTGCCGCCTCTGGCCTTGATCAGCTGTTCCGTCGTGGACACGGTCTTGCGCAGGTCGCCGAGCGTGTAATAGGTGCCTGCCAGGACGTTCAGCTTCTGGATCTGGTCATTACCGCGGACGCGGCCGGTCGCAAGGCGCTCCTCGATCGTTGCCGCCAGGAGCCTGTAGTCCTTGGCGCCGCTCGCAGCCCAGATCAGGAGCTCGTTCACGCCCTGCTCCTCGGCCGGCTGCAGCGGACCCTTGGCCTTGGCTTCCTGCAGGAGCCGGATGGCTTCCTTGTAATTGCCCGCCTGGCCGGCCTCCTGCGCGGCCTTCGCCTTGTCCGCGACTTCCTTGCGCCAGCCGCCCGCCTGCTGAGCCTCGGCCGGAGTCACGACCGCGAGACTGGCCAAAGCCACCCCCGAGAGTCCGAGCCAAGCTGCGACCAATGGAGCCGTGAGTCTGCGCATCGTCAAATGCCTCTTCTGCAATCGCCCGCGCCGGAGCGGCAAAAAAAACGCCGAAGTTATACCAGAAAATTCCCAGCGTCGTCCGTCCAAGCCTTGGCCTAGGCCCCTGCCTTACGCTTGGCGTAGGCGTCCCACAGGCCCGCCACGCGAGCCATCCAGGAGCCCGCGCCAGCCGCCTCGCCGGCCTTCGCGAAGGCGGCCCGGGCTTCGTCGTACCGGCCCAGTTCCACCAGCGCCGCGCCAAGGGTCAGGTAAGCATCGTCCACCCGGCGGACGCCACCCTTCTCGAGTCCACGCTGGATCGCCTCTACGGCCTGCTCAGGCTGGCCGATGCTGTAGAAACCCAGACCTATCTTGGCATCCACTTCGCCATTGGTGCCCTTGACGGCGGCCGCCGCATCCTTGGGCAGGTCACGCCGGTCGCGCGAGGCCGCCGTCTTGGCCTCGGCCAGCAGCTGCTGGTTGGATCCGGCGCTCGGCACGATGCCGGCCGCCATGCCCTTCTCCAGCGCACGCTCGCCCTCCCCCGGGCTGCCCACGGACACGGCCAGGTCGGTGTAGGTGAGGTACTGGCCGACAGTCTCGAGGCCCGTGTCGGTCATAGCCAGCCGGAACCCGTGTAGCATCAGCACTCGGTCGTCGCTCGAGCCCTGCGCATACAGAGCAAGCACACGCGAGTAGTACTCCGCCTTCGGGTACAGCTTGACCAGCTGCTCGAGGTTCGCGAGGCGGCGCGTGCCGTCGCCCAGCTCAACGAAGCTCTGGTCAAGCAGCTGGAACCACAGCTCCTTCGGCTTCTCGCCCGCCGCGGTTGCAACCTCGATTGCCTTGCCGAGCCAGATCACCGCCTCGGCGTGGTTGTCGGCCTGGAAATAGAGGCGCCCGAGCGTCTCGTACTCCTGGGCGTCCGCATCGGGCGTCGCCTCGATGAACTTGCGGTAGTGGTACCGGGTCTTCTCGCCGTCCTTCTGCTTGTTGTACCAGGCCGCGAGCTGCTGGTGTATCGGCCCCACCTGGTTCGGCTGGGCGTGGCCCTTCTCGAGATGCTCCTCGAGGAAGGCGTTGATCGCGGCCTCGTCACCGATGCCCCGCAGCGCCTGGAACTTCCAGCTGAAGATGACGCTACGGTCATCCGTTGTCAGGCCGTCGAGCGCCTCGAGCGGCTTCATGGCCTCGATGACCTCGGTCCACTTCTGCTCCTGTACGAGCTTCTGGACCTTTCCAGCGCCTCGCTGGAACCCCTTGCTGAACTGGGGCGCCGGCGCCGCGGCCTCCTGCTGGGCAACAGCGACCGACGACGGGAACTGGCCGGCGGCGAGACCCAGCATGCAGGCCGCCAGCACGAAGGGAAGCGAGGGGGAAGCTCTCATGGAAGGACCTCGAAAGCGACGGAAGCCGCGCTTTATAACCCAAACCACCGTCCACTGTCTCGGCCCGACCGGCCGGATGAACCTACTGACCTGTGCGCCCCGCCCGCGGTTCCGCACATTGGCAGGCGTGACCGCCGTTCAGCGCTCGTTCAGGCACGCGCCCCGACGGACCAGAAAAAAAGGGGCCCGCTCGCGCGGACCCCGGGAAGGATGTCTGAATCAGGTCGAAGGCGTCAGCCGCCCGGATTCGGTGGCTCCGCTATGAAGCCGACCTTGCGCATGCCGCCGCGCTGCAGCGCGAACAGCACGTCAGCCACGTGCTCGTACCGGACGCGTCGGTCAGCACGGATGTGCACCTCGGGCTGCGGGTCCTTGACGGCTTCCTGCAGGACGTAGTTGAGGAGCGTATCCTGGCTGATGGAGGACTCGTTCCAGTAGATCGAGCCGTCGAAGTCAATGGAAAGGTTGATGTTCTCCGGCTTCGTCACGGTCGGCTGGTTGGACTCGCGCGGCAGATCGATCTTCACGACATGGGTCATCACCGGAATGGTGATGATGAAGATGATCA
>JBBINN010000211.1:0-5217 GCA_037443885.1 Gammaproteobacteria bacterium
CAATTGCGCCACGTGCCGGTCGGTCCGGTGATGGTGCCGAGATCCCGAAGCGCCACGTCGTTGTCGATCGTCGGGCAGCCGGGCGCCGGCTGGACCAGGTTCTCCGACGGCGGCGGGGGCGGGGGCGGGGGCGGCGGATTGGTGTTGTTCACGGTGATGTTTACGTCGCCGCCGCTGCCGGGAGAAGCGATCTCCTCCGCCCCGCTGCAGCCCGCGAGCACCGCCACGGAGGCGGCCAGGAAGAAAAGCTTGCGCTGTGTGCCGGTGTTCATCGTCGAGAGGCTCCCTTGAAGTCGTCCGCCGCCGAAAGTGGGGGGTCGCCATGGCGCCGGCGCAGTGATGCGCGGCTGCCGTTAAGCGTGGCGCGCAGATTAGGGAGTGTTTGTGACAATCCGATGTCTGTTTCTTGACCGGAATGTTGTCGTCCTGCGCTGGCTTCCCGTTTCGGGCAGGGTCGCGTAGGGTGTCGCGCCTGATCTCAGCGATCCAGACCCACCATGGGCCACCCGAAAGAGGACACGCCGGAGCTTCGCCGCTGGATCGTCGCGCAGGTCGAGACGGGCCGGTCGCCCGACGAGCTGCTCGCGGAGCTGATCCGCCAGGGCCTGGCCGAGCCGGCGGCGGTGGAGATCTTGACGCGCACGCTGGAGAGCCGGCTCGCGGAGATCAAGGCGCGCAAGGCCGCGGTCACGGCGGAAACGGCCGCTGCGTCCGTACCGGGCGCCGCGGTCGAGCCGGAGAGAGTGGCCGTGCCGCAGCCGCTGCACGTCGACTGGCCGCCGGTGATCCGGGCCCTGGACCGGGACGTGCGCGTGATCTTCAGCCTCGCGCATCCGCGCGTCGTCCTGTTCGGCGGCTTGCTGAGCGACCGGGAATGCGAGCAGCTGGTAGACCTCGCGCGGGGCCGCATGACGGCATCACAGGTGATGGACCTGGAGAGCGGCGGGACGCGCCCGAACGACGCCAGGACGAGCAGCGGCATGAGCTTCCGGCGCGGCGAGACCGCGCTGATCGAGCGCATCGAGCGGCGCATTGCGGCACTGCTGAACTGGCCCTTCGAGAACGGTGAGGCGATCCAGGTCCTGCGCTACCAGGTCGGCCAGGAGTACCAGCCCCACTACGACTACGTGGATCCCTCGCAACCGGGCGCGGCGCCTTTCCTCGCACGCGGCGGACAGCGGGTGGCATCGCTCGTGATGTATCTCAACACCCCCGAAGCCGGCGGAGCGACCAGTTTCCCGGATGCCACCCTCGAGGTGGCGGCAACCAAGGGCAACGCCGTGTTCTTCAGCTACGATCGCCCGCATCCTTCGACGCGCAGCCTGCACGGCGGCATGCCGGTCCGCGCGGGCGAGAAGTGGGTTGCCACGAAGTGGCTCAGGGAGCGAACCTACGCCTGATCCTCCCAGGGGTCCGGATAGCCCGAGGGCTCGCGCGGCCTCAGCCGGGGCGTCCGTCCACGCGCGCGGCGACGAGCATGGGCCCGTAGCGCGCCACCCAGGGCAGCCAGGCGGCGAGCCAGGCCGCGATTGACACCAGCAGCAGCACGGTGAAGAGCCCCGGGTTCGAGGCAAGCGCCAGCTCGCTGCCGACCCTGGTGAGCACGGCGAGCTGCAGCGCGAGGAAAAGCCCCACGGTCACCCGGTCCATCGCGAGCGGTCGGCCGGAGTGGCCGAGGGTCACGCGCGTCACCATGGCGAGCACCAGGCTGCCGAGGAAACCCATGCCCAGCGCATGCAGCGGGGCGCGGCCGACCAGCCAGTCGCCGGACAGGGCGAAGCTGGCGCTCGCGACGGCCTGCAGGGCAAGTCCCAGCGGCAGCCACAGGAAGGCCGCATGCAGCGTCCACAGAAGCGGGATGCCGCGGCTGACGAGCGGCCGCCAGCGCAGCCACATGTAGCCTGTCAGCAGGGCGAGCGCGGCATCCGGCAGCCACAGCCACTCGAAGCGGCCGGCGATGGCCAGCGCCTGGTGGCCGATCAGCAGCACGGTGCCTGTCACGAGCCACCACGTCCGCCGGTGTGGCTCGTAGCCGGGCACGGCGGAAGCCGTGAAGAACGGCAGCATGCGGTGGCTCACCGCGAAGGCGACCGGCAGCAAACAGCACCACAGCCCGAGGCGCGGCACGGTGTGCAGCAGCGCGGGGTTGGGCGTCAGGAGGGCGTAGGCGTACAGGAACTGCGAGATCGTGCCAAGGCCGAGCGCGATCGCGGCCACGATGGCGTGCGAGACGATCTGCCGGGCGTCGATCAGCACCCGCAGCAGCGCGACCAGCGCGACCAGCCACGCGAGGCTGCCCGCCAGCACGCCGAGCGCGAAGACCGTGGTCCCGGTCCAGATCCCGGCGAACGCCAGAGCCAGGGAGACCATGAAGAGGGCGAAGGTGGACAGATAGGCTCCGCTTGGAGCCAGCGGGCCGTTCATCCAGCGCGGGAAGGTGGTGAACAGGAAGCCGAAGATGAAGGGCCCGAACAGGGCGTAGAGCATGAGCCAGGCGTGCGCCCAGATGGGCGCGACCTTCGGTGCGGGCAGCGGCAGGGGCCAGCTGCGGCCGATCATTTCCACCGCCCACCACGCACCGGAGGCCGCCACGGCGGCCATGCCGGCCGTGAACAGCATCCGGTGCGGGGCGGCGGTGAAGGCGCTCATGGCCGCATCAGCCCCCCGTCACGGTGGGCGTGGCGACCGGCAGCGGCTCGCTGTGCGAGCCAGGCCGGAAGAACAGCCGCAGGACGAACAGCGCCACGATCAGCGCGCCGATCGAGAACACGACGTCGCCGGGTACGCGCATCCAAACCAGTGTCTGGATCACGTCGGAGTACAGGAACTCCGGTGAGCGCGCGAACCAGAAGCTCTGCTCGACGGCGGCCTTGACCTGCAGGATCCCGACGGGAGCGAGCGACAGCAGCGCCATGCCGGCAAGGCCTCCGTTGAGTGTCCAGAACGCGCCGGCCAGCAGCTTCTCGTCCCACACCGCGCGCACCGGCACGAGGCGCAGGCAGAAGAGCATCAGGCCGATGCCGAGCATGCCATAGACGCCAAAGAGGGCGGTGTGGCCGTGCAGCGGGGTCGTGTTGAGGCCCTGCATGTAGTAGAGCGCGAGCGGCGGGTTGATCAGGAAGCCGAACAGGCCCGCGCCGACCAGGTTCCAGAACGCGACCGCGACGAAGAACAGGATCGGCCAGCGATAGGTCTGCACCCAGGGCCGCGTCTTGAGGTGGGAGTAGTTGCTCCAGGCCTCGAAGCCGATCAGCGCGAGCGGTACCACCTCGAGCGCGGAGAACACCGAGCCGAAGGCCAGGACCGCCGTCGGCGTGCCGGTCCAGTAGAGGTGGTGCAGCGTGCCGAGCACGCCGCCGGTCAGGAAGATCACCGTGGCGAACAGCACGCCGTTGACCGCGGTCGTGTTGCGCACGAGACCGAGGCGCACGAACAGGAAGGCGATGACGGCCGTCGCGAAGACCTCGAAGAAGCCCTCGACCCACAGGTGCACCACCCACCAGCGCCAGTATTCGACCATGGCGAGGTGCGTGGCATGGCCCCACATCAGGCCGGCGCCGTAGAAGAGGCCGATGGCGACCACCGACAGGAACAGGATGCCGGTGATGGTCTTGTGATCGCCGCCCGAGCGCATCGCCGGCCACAGCGCGCGGCCGACGAGGCCGAGCCAGAGCATCAGGCCGACGAACAGGAAGGCCTGCCAGAAGCGGCCGAGGTCCACGTATTCCCAGCCCTGGTGGCCGAACCAGAAGTTTGCCTCGAGGCTCATGCTCTGCTGCATGACCGTCAGCCACTGGCCGGTGAAGGCGCCGACCACGATCACGAGCAGCGCCAGGAACAGGAAGTTCACGCCGGCGCGCTGCAGCACAGGCTCCTTGCCGGAGATGGCCGGCGCGATAAAGAGGCCCGTGCCCAGCCAGGCGGTCGCGATCCACAGCACCGAGAGCTGGGTGTGCCAGGTCCGCGCGAGCGTGTAGGGCAGGTAGTCGGCAAGCGGGAAGCCGTAGAACGACTGGCCCTCGACGGCGTAGTGGGCGGTGATGCCGCCGAGCGCCACCTGCACGAGGAAGAGCGCCACCGCCAGCACGAAGAACTTGATGCTCGCGCGCATGGAGGGCGTGATCGAAAGTCCCTGCAGCGGGTCCTGCGCCGGGACCTCGGCCGGCGGCTCCTTGCCTGCGGTCGCGGCGTGGTGCCACACCAGCGCGCCGATGCCGCCGAGCAGCAGGAAGATGCTGACGAAGGTCCACAGGTAGGTGGGCGAGGTCGGCGTGTTGCCCACCAGCGGCTCGTGCGGCCAGTTGCTGGTGTAGCTGACGTCGTCGTCGGGACGGTTCGTGACCGCGGACCAGGCCGACCAGAAGATGAAGGCAGAGAGCGCCTCGCGCCGCGCCAGATCCGGGACGGAGTCGTTCTTCATGGCGTACTGCTCGCGCAGCCGCGCCGTCTCGGGCGCGTTCGAGAAGAGCGACAGGTAGTGGTCCTGGACCCGCTCGATGGCCGCGGCGCGCTCCGTGGAGACCGTCAGGACGCCGCTCTCGGCGTCGTAGGTGTTCTCGCGGATCCCGATCCTGAGCTCGGCCTCCAGCGCGGCCTTCCGGGCGGCGTCGAGCGTTCCGTAGCCGCTTCCGTAGCGTGCCATTGCGCGGGCGTCGAGGATCTCGACCGCCTCGCGGTGCAGCCAGTCGGCGGTCCAGTCGGGCGCCACGTAGCTGCCGTGGCCCCAGATGGAGCCGAGCTGGTGGCCGCCGATGGACTGCCAGACCTGCTGGCCCTCCATGATGTCGCCCGGCCCGAACAGCAGGCGGCCGTCGGTCGTGCGGACCTCGGCCGGGATGGGCGGGGCCTGCTGGTAGATCTCCCGGCCGAGCCAGCCGAGGATGCCGAAGGAGACGAGCATGACCGCGCCGAGCGCGGTCCAGAGTCGCCGGGTGGATTGCATGACTTGTTTCCTCTGCAGAGTCGCCGCGGGCGCACGCCCGGGTTGCGCGCAGTGTCGTTGCGGCCGCCAAGCCGCTCATTGACTCATGTCAAGGCGGGATTAGGTGTTTTCCGAGAGGATGACTCCGCGTTCTGGTGGCCGTTGGCTTGCCGGGAAGCTGCGGTGTACCTATCCTTCGCGCATGCTGATGCAGGCCACCACCCGCGAATCGCTGCGGGCAAACCCCCTGTTCGTGGCCTTCGACGACGATACGTTCGAGCGCCTGGCCGCGGGCG
>JBBINN010000212.1:0-5174 GCA_037443885.1 Gammaproteobacteria bacterium
CCCGGACCGGGCGAGCGCGGTGGCACAGCCCGCGGCCACCGACGGCGCGTGTCCGACGCGGCGCCCGACCGCCGCCTCGAGCCGGCCCGCAAGTTCGGCCTCTGGCAACGCCCGGGGGCCGTCGAGGCGAACCGCGCACCACTCGTCCACCGCGCCCGCCAGGGCGGTGCCGATGCCCGCCACGTCCTTGTCGCCGAGGATCCCGCACACGGCGCGCGTCAGGCCCGCGATCGGCCGGGCCGACAGCCCTGCCTTGAGAACCCGCGCCGCGTCGGGATTGTGGGCCACATCGAGCACCCACTGCGGCTCGCCCGGCACGACCTGGAAGCGCCCGGGGAGGCGCACCCGCTGCAACCCGGCCCGCACCGCGTCGTCCGGCACCAGCAGCGCCGGCTCCGCCGCCTCCAGCATGGCGAGGGCCGTGGCGGCATTGCCGAGCTGCACTGCCCCCGCGATGCCGGGCGGTGGCAGGTCCGGGCGGCGCGCACGGGTCGAGACGTAGTCCCAGCCGTCCGGGCGCTCCACGAAATCGAAATCGGCCCCGAGGCGCCGCAGGCGCGCGCCGATGCGCGTGGCCGTCTCGACGATCGAGTCCGGAGCCCTCCGCGAGCCGTAAACGGCTACGCGCCCGGGCCGGAAGATCCCGGCCTTCTCGCGGCCGATGTGCTCGACCGTCGGGCCCAGCCAGTCCATGTGGTCGAGCCCGACCGAAACGACGGCCGCCACGTCCGCATCCACGGCATTCACGGCATCGAGGCGGCCGCCGAGCCCGACCTCGAGAACAGCGACGTCCGTGCCCGCACGCTCGAAGGCGAGCAGCGCGGCCAGGGTGTTCCACTCGAAGAAGGTGAGGCTGGTGTCGCCGCGGGCGCGATCGATCCGGTCGAAGGCCTCCGTCAGCGTCTCGTCGTCGACCTCCCGGCCGCCGATGCGGATGCGCTCGTTATAGTGGCGCAGGTGCGGCGAAGTGAAGCAACCGACGTCGTAGCCCGCGGCGCGCAGCATCGAATCCAGCATCGCGGTGACGGAACCCTTGCCATTGGTGCCGCCGACGGTCAGCACCTGCCGCGGCCGCGCCGGTGCCAGCGCCGCGAGCACGGCCCTGACGCGCTCGAGGCCGAGATCGATCGCCGACGGATGCAGGCCCTGCTGCCAGTCCAGCCAGTCCTGCAGCGTGCCGAACCTCACCCCGCCGGCCGCTCCGTGGCGGCAGCCGGCCGCCGCATCATGATCGCGAGCAGCGAAGCGATGCGGTCGCGGAGGTCGCGGCGGTCGACGATCATGTCGATGGCGCCGTGCTCCAGCAGGAACTCGCTGCGCTGGAAGCCCTCGGGCAGCGTCTCCCGCACGGTCTGCTGGATGACGCGGGGGCCCGCGAAGCCGATCAGCGCCTTGGGCTCGGCGATGTTGACGTCGCCGAGCATGGCGAGGCTCGCCGAGACGCCACCGGTGGTCGGGTCCGTCAGCACCGAGATGAAGGCCAGCCGCTCCCGGGCGAGGGCCGCGAGCGCCGCGCTGGTCTTGGCCATCTGCAGCAGCGACAGCAGGCCTTCCTGCATGCGCGCGCCACCGCTCGCCGAGAAGCACACGAAGGGCAGCCGGTGGCGCAGGCAGTGGTCGACGCCGCGCACGAAGCGCTCGCCGACGACCGAGCCCATCGAGCCGCCGAGGAAGCTGAACTCGAAGGCGGCCGCGACGATGCCCTCGCCCTTCAGCGTGCCGGCCATGACGATCAGCGCGTCGCCCTCGCCCGTCGCCTTCTGGGCGGCGTTCAGGCGGTCCCGGTATTTCTTCGAGTCGCGGAACTTGAGCGGATCCTCGGGCATCACGCCGGCGCCCAGTTCCTCCACGCCCTCCGGGTCGAGGAAGCGCAGCAGGCGGTCGCGCGCGGCGACGCGCATGTGGTGCGAGCACTTCGGGCAGACCTGCAGGTTACGCTCGACCTCCGGCCGGTACAGCACGGAATCGCAGGTCGGGCACTTCATCCACAGCCCTTCAGGCACCGAGCGCGTGCGGCGCTCGGTCTTGATGCGCGACGGAATGATCTTCTCGAACCAGGTCATGCGTCAGGGCCTGTGAACGGCGTGCCGCCCGCGATCATAGCCCATGCCGCCGTTTCCGCCACCGGAACGCCGGCATCCGCGGGATAAGTCACTCCCGCGAGGTACAGCCCGCCCGCGTCGGCCGTATGTCCGGCCGTGCGACGATCCCGCGACTCGAGCACCTCCCGAACCCACCCACCGGGACGCTCGCCGCGGCCCACCGTGATCAGCGTGCCTGCGATGTTGCGCACCATGTGGTGCAGGAAGGCATTGGCGGTCACGCACAGCGCGACGCACTCGCCCCGCCGCGACACCTCGATAGTCTCGATGCGCCGAAGCGGCGTGCGCGACTGGCACTCGGCGGCACGGAACGCCGAGAAATCGTGCTCGCCGACCAGCTCCTGCGCCGCCGCGTGCATCGCAGCCTCCTCGAGCGGCTCGTGCACCCAGCACACCCGCCGGCGCAGCAGCGCCGGGCGGGACAGGCGGTTGTGGATCAGGTAGCGGTAGCTGCGCGACAGCGCGGAATAGCGCGCATGGAAGCCACTGTCCACCGGCACGGCCCAGAGGAGGGCGATGTCGGGCGGCAGGCGGGTGTTGGCGCCGAGCACCCAGCTGCGCGGGCTGCGCTCGGCGGAGGTGTCGAAGTGGGCGACCTGGGCGAGCGCGTGCACGCCCGCGTCGGTGCGGCCGGCGCAGGTGGCCTCAACCGGATGGTCGGCGACGAAGGCGAGCGCGCGCTCGACCTCGGCCTGCACGCTGGGCGCGCTCGCCTGGCGCTGCCAGCCGCGGTAGCGGCTGCCGTCGTACTCGATGCCGACGGCGATGCGCACGGGACCCCTGCGCCTGGCGAGCCGAGCCGCCGCGCGGCGCGCGTCAGGCGCCGGGCAGCCCGTCGATCAGGCGCTGCGCCTCCTCGCGCTGCGATGCGCTGCCTTCCTTGAGCACCTCCTCGAGGATGCTGCGCGCACCGTCCGGGTCGCCCATGTCCACGTAGGCGCGGGCGAGGTCCAGCTTGGTGCCTACCTCGCTCATGGTGACCGGTTCAAGTTCGGACATGCCCGGCAACTCGTCGAGCGAGATCTGCGCGGTGACCGAAGGCTCATCCTCGCGCCCAGCCAGGTGCTCTCCGACGTCGAGGTCCACGCCGCGCATGTCGATGGCCGAGGTCGTGCTGGCGGACTCCTCGGCAAGGTCGCCCAGGTCGAAGTCCATGTCCACCTTCAGCTCGGGCAGCTCCGCCGTGCCGCCCGCGCCAAGGCGGGTCTGGTCGGCGGCAGGCGCGACGAGGGTGACGTCGTCCTGCGCGTGCGCGACGAGCGTGACGTCATCCTCCTCGGGAATGTCCGGCAGGGCGCCGAAGTCTGCGAGGTCGATCCCGAGGTCGTCCAGCGGCAGCTCGCCCGTGGCGTCGACGGCCGGCTGCGACAGCGTCTCCCCGGCACGCTCGATCTTGACGCGCAGCGTCTGCGAGTCGCTCAGGTCAAGTCGCGCGGCCTCGACGGTGGGCGCGTCGCCCGTGGGGATCTCGACCGTCGGCACCTCCGCGGTGCGGTCCGACCGCGGCATCTCCGCGGTCGGATGCTCGGTCTCGCTCAGGTCGAAATCGATCGCTGCGTTCTCGCCGGTGTCGGCGGCGCTGCTCAGACCGGCGAGCGCCTGACCGAGATCGAGGTCCACCTCCTCGTCGCCGACGGGCGGGCCGAGGAGTTCGAGATCCACGCGGCTCTCGCCGCCCTCGAGGTTGAGGTCCACGCCGCCGGCCGCAGCGGCAGCGGCACGGCCGCCCACGAACAGCGGATCCTCCGGCGCGATCTGCCGGCCCATGATGACCACGCGGTCCCAGTCAGCCGCGTCGGCCGGCGAGCGGGCCGAGTCGAACTGGCGCGCCGACTCCAGGAAGCGGACCTTGTTGCCGGAGACGAAGTAGATCTCGAGCAGCTTCATCTTGAGGTCGGCGCGGCCCGGCTCGCGGCCCTGCGCAAGCTTGACGATGTCCGCGGCCTGGTCGTACAAGCCATAGGCCATGTGGAAATCGGCCTCGGCCAGCGGGTCGGCCTGGTCGAACTCGAGCGGCGCCTCGGCGCTCATCGTCTCCTCGGCCCGTGGCGCAGGGCGCGCAGCCAGCGGCCGCGACACAGGCACCGGGGTCTCCTCGACCTCCATGGAAGACGCCGGCCTCTCGACCGCTTCCGGCTCGCCGCCGAGAGCAAGTGCGCGCAGGCGAGCGGTCTCGCTCGGTATCGGCGCGCCCGGGCCAGGCTCGAAACTGCGAAGGGCCTCGTCCAGGTCTTCCTCGCGCCGCCGGCGGACGTAGCCATAGGCGAGACCACCGCCGAGCAGCAGCACGGCTGCACCGAGCATGTAGGTCCAGTTGTCCGTCAGGCTGTCGAAGAAGCTCGGTGACGGCGGCGGCGCCTCTGGCCGCGCCGGCTCCCGAGTCTCCGGGCGCGGTGGCGGTCCAGCGGCAGGCGGCGCGACGGCCGTGCCTTCCTCGCCGGCAGCAGGCACTTCCACCTCCGGCGCGGCGGCCCCGGGCGCGGGCCTCGCGGCCGCCTCAGCCTCGCGCTCGCGCGCGAGACGCGCCTGCAGTTCGGCGAGCTCAGCGTTCCTGAGTTCCAGCAGGCGCTGCGACTCGCCGATCTCGCGCGTCAGGCTCTGGATCCGTGCCTCGACCTCCCTCGCACCGGCATCCGGAGCGAGCGCCGTGGCAGGCGTCTCCTCAGGCGTGACCAGCCTCAGCCGTGCCGGCGTCGCGAACACTTCGCCCGCCTGCCAGGCGCCCATCTGGCGGCCGATTTCGTTCGCGGCCTCCGCCGCGCCGATCGACTGCAGTTCCTCCGGGCCGGGTACGCGCAACGTGGCGCCCGCCTTCAGGACGTTGACGTTCCCGGCGAAGGCCTCGGGATTGGCGCGGAAAAGCGCGATCATCATGCGGTTCGTGGACGTCCGGTCACCCTCGCCGAGGCGGGCAGCGATTCCGGACAGCGTATCCCCGGAACGCACCTGGTAGGTGCCGCCGGGACCGGCTGCCGCCGGCATGCGGGCCTCTGCCGGAGCCTCCGGGGCCGGACGCGGAGCGGGAGCCGGCTCGGCGGGCCGCGCCGCTGCAGGCGCGCGCGGCGCCGCCAC
>JBBINN010000213.1:0-5166 GCA_037443885.1 Gammaproteobacteria bacterium
GACTACGGCTGCTTCGTGGAGATCGAGGAGGGCGTCGAAGGCCTGGTCCACGTGTCCGAGATGGACTGGACCAACAAGAACGTCAACCCGGCCAAGGTGGTGCACATCGGCGAGGAGGTCGAGGTCATGGTCCTCGACATCGACGAGGAGCGCCGCCGCATTTCCCTGGGCCTCAAGCAGTGCAAGCAGAACCCGTGGCGCGAGTTCTCGGAGTCCTTCAACCGCGGCGACCGCGTCAGCGGCCAGATCAAGTCCATCACCGACTTCGGCATCTTCATCGGGCTCGACGGCGGCATCGACGGGCTCGTGCACCTGTCCGACATCTCCTGGGACCGCCCGGGCGAGGAGGCGGTGCGCGACTACCAGAAGGGCCAGACCCTCGAGGCGATGGTGCTGTCGATCGACCCGGACCGCGAGCGCATCTCGCTCGGCATCAAGCAGATGGCGAAGGATCCCTTCTCAGGCTACCTCGCGGAGCACCCGAAGGGCAGCATCGTCAAGGGTGTCGTCACCGAAGTGGATGCCAAGGGCGCGCTCATCGACCTCGGCAACGGCATCGAGGGCAGCCTGCGCGCTTCCGAGCTGTCGCGCGACCGCGTCGAGGACGCCCGCTCCATACTGAAGGTCGGCGAGGAGATCGAGGCACGCTTCGTAGGTGTCGATCGCAAGAGCCGCACCATCACGCTGTCCATCAAGGCCAAGGAGGCCTACGAGGAGGCAGAGGCCGTCGAGCAGTATCGGGGTGGCGAAAGCAGCGGCACCACGCTCGGCGACCTGCTCAAGGAGCAGATCTCCGGCCAGTGAACCTGCCGGGAGGCGGTGCCGGCCATGCCCGGCGCCGCCCTTCCCGGGCCGGTGGACAAATACGACTGTACGGGCGCCCCAATGACCAAGTCCGAGCTGATCGAGATCATCGCGACCAAGCAGAAGCACCTGCCGGCGAAGGATATCGAGCTCGCCGTCAAGCAGATGCTCGAGATCATGAGCGACGCCCTCGCCAACGGTGAGCGGATCGAGATCCGCGGCTTCGGCAGCTTCTCACTCCACTTCCGCCCGCCGCGCCAGGGCCGCAACCCCAAGACCGGCGAGGCCGTGGCGCTGTCCGGCAAGTACGTGCCGCACTTCAAGCCCGGCAAGGACCTCCGCGAGCGCGTGAACGAGGGCCAGGCGCACCCGATCCGCGACTGACGGCCTCGCCGCAGCCTCGCCGATCACCTGGACCCGCCCGCATGATGCCCATCGAGTCGCTCTGGGTACTGCTGGGTCTGCTGTTCGCGGCCGGGGCTCTGGGCTTCTACGCGGCCCGCCGGCCGCGTCCGAGCACGCTCGGGGCGGAGCACGTCCGCAAGACCTACCTCGCGGGCGTGAACTTCCTCGTCAACGAGCAGCCGGACCGTGCCCTGGAGGAGTTCCTGCGCGCCGCCGAGCTCGACGGTGAGACCGTCGAGACCCACTTCGCGCTGGGCAGCCTCTACCGGCGGCGGGGCGAGACGGATCGCGCGATCCGGGTCCACCAGAACATCATCAACCGCACCACGCTCGAGCCGGCGCAGCGCGAGCAGGCGCAGTATGCTCTCGGGCTCGATTACCTGCGCGCCGGCCTGCTGGACCGTGCGGAAACCATCTTCGAGGAGCTTGCCGCGGCGGGCGCACACCGCATGGCAGCCATGCGCAAGCTGATCCGTATCTACGAGATGCAGCGGGAGTGGCGCTCGGCCATTCGCGTCCACGAGGAACTCGCGCGGGTCGGTCGCCCACCACAGGAGAGCGCCATCGCGCACTATTGGTGCGAGCTTGCGGAGGCCGCCCGGCTCGAAGGCCGGCTCGACGAGGCTCTCGAGTGCCTGCAGAAGGCGCGCGGGACCGACCGTGGCTTCGCGCGCAGCGCGCTGATCCGGGCGGACATCGCGATCGAGCAGCAGGACACGGCCCTCGCCCGAAGGCTCCTGGCCTCAGTCGTGGCGCGCGATGCAGGCCTCGTGGTCGAGGCGTTGCCGCGGCTGGTGCGCCTCGCGAGCCTGCCGGAAGGCGGCGGCGACGCGATGCTCGCCGAGGTGCTCCGTTCGCGCCAGGACCAGCCGGCCGAGGTCGCTTTCGCCGCGGTGCTGGTCGATGCGCTCGACTTTCCGACCATCGAGGCCATCGTGCGTGACCGGCTGGGCCGCGACGAGACACTGGCGGTGATCATCCGCGCGATGGGGCGTGATCCAGCGACGCTCGACAGCGGAGCCGTTCGGTCGATAGCCGAGGCGCTGCGCCGGTTGGCGGCGAGCATGCCGCGCTACCGCTGCGCAGTGTGCGGCTTCTCGAGCGCCAGCCACTTCTGGCAGTGTCCCGGCTGCAAGACCTGGGACAGCCAGCGCCCGGTGATCCGCTTCGATCTCTCGGCGGGACTGGCCGGCGCCGCGCCGGCATCCACCTGAATTTGCCCCAACGCGGCCGATTGCCGCGGACACGAACTCTCCTTCACGCGCTAGCTTGTCGTCGGGCGCGGCGATGGGCGCCGCGCGCATCGAGAAGGAGTCTTGCAATGAAGCTAAAGGGATTGGCCGCCGCGGTCGTAGCCGCGGCGTTGCTTGCGCCGGCTGCCCTCGCCGGGCCCGTCAACGTCAACACCGCCGACGCGAAGACGCTGGCGAAGGAGCTGAACGGCATCGGCCTGTCAAAGGCCGAAGCGATCGTCGCGTACCGCGAGAAGAACGGGCCGTTCAAGTCCGCGGAGGACCTCGCGAAGGTGCAGGGCATCGGCGCGAAGACGGTCGAGCGCATCAAGCCGGACCTGCGGTTCGAGGCGACTAAGCCGGGCGGCTGACGCGGCCGGCCAGAAGAAATGCGAACCCGGTGCGGGCCGCGGCCCGGCGGCGGTGGGCTATCATGCGGTCGACTCCCCAGGACCACATGACGAGGCGCCGCCGTGACGCGACCCGCACCGATCCGATCCGCCGTCTTCCCCGTCGCCGGTCGCGGCACGCGCTTCCTGCCGGCGACCAAGGCCAGCCCGAAGGAGATGCTGCCGGTCGTCGACAAGCCGCTGATCCAGTACGCCGTCGAGGAGGCGCTGTCGGCCGGCGCCCGCAACCTCGTGTTCGTCACCGGCAGCTCGAAGCGCGCCATCGAGGATCACTTCGATTCGGATCCCGAACTCGAGGCGGCGCTCGAGTCGCAGGGCAAGCAGGACCTGCTCGCCACGCTGCGCGGCATCCTGCCGTCCTGGGCCGCGTGCATCTACATCCGCCAGCCGGCGCCGCTGGGGCTCGGTCATGCTGTGCTTTGCGCACGGCCGGTGGTGGGCCATGAGCCTTTCTTCGTGCACCTGGCCGATGACCTGATCGACGCGCAGGTGCCGGTCCTCGAGCAGATGGCGCGGGCCTATGATGCGCGCGGCGGAGGCAGCTTCGTGGGCGTCCAGACGGTCGAGCCCGCGGAGACGGACAGGTACGGCATCGTCGCGACAGGCCCCGAGGAAGAGGACGTCGCCCGGGTGACGCGCATCGTCGAGAAGCCGAAGCCCATCGAGGCGCCCTCGCAGCTCGCGGTCGTCGGGCGCTACCTGCTGAGCCCCACGATCTTCGACAAGCTCGAGCGCGTCGGCCGTGGCGCCGGAGGCGAGATCCAGCTGACCGACGGCATCGCCGCGCTGCTCGCCGAGGAGCCTGTCTATGCGTACCGCTTCTCGGGCAAGCGCTACGACTGCGGCAGCAAGCTCGGCTATCTCGAGGCCACCGTCGAGTACGGCCTGAAGCACCCGAGCCTCGGAACGGGTTTTGCCGCCTACCTTCGCTCCCTCGCGGCTAGACTGGACCGGACGTAGTACCGGCAGACGGGGGGGATCCGATGATCGGAAGGCTATCAGTCCGGGGCATGGCCGCGTGCACGGCTGCCTGTCTGTGGCTCGCCGCAGCCGCGGCGCAGGCGCAGTTCCTGGGAAGCGAGCAAGCCCGCGAGGGTGAGGCAGCGGTCGAGTGGGGTGCGAAGACCACCTGCGGTACCACCGAGCCAGGCGTGACGCGCTACGGCATGTGGGAGGGGCGGATGCTTGCCCGCCTGCCCGGCGAGCGTGACCGCGTGGTGTTCCAGGTCGTCGGCATCAACGTGCGCCAGTGTGCGCGACTGTCGGATCCGGTGCGAGGGCCGGGCTATCGCAGCGTCTCGCGCGAGATCATGATCTACCTCGACCCGGCCACCGGCGAAATCCTCGACCAGTGGCCCAATCCCTGGACCGGGGAGACAGTGCGCGTGATCCACGTCGCCAACGACCCGGTGAACATGCGCGCGCCGACGCACGCGCTGCGCGAGGACCGGACGCCGCACCGGATCCGGCTGCGCCACTACGGCGACACGCTGGTCGCCTCCAACGAGGTGCCGCTGTTCTACACCAATCCGCTGGCGGGCGATTACCAGGACTACGTCGGTGGTCACTACCACGCGATGGAGATCTTCAACACCTTCTATCCCGCGGCCGACCTGCTCGACCCGCGCGTCACGCGCATCGGCGAATCGCGCATCTCCTGGCAGCGCATCTCGGGTTGGCTGCCTTGGATGAAGATGGGCAGCCGGCCGGGGCTTCTGGTGTTCAACGCCACCGGGTTCTCGACCTTCGACAGGTCGAAGGTCGCGCCCATCCTCCGGCAGGTCCTGGACGAGCGCTACCCGGACTACTGGACGCCACCGCCGGTGGACGACGCGCGGCCGAACGAGACCACCTGGACGGTGACCAAGCGCGCCATCGACGAAGAGCGATCGAAAGCGCGGCCCTAGATCGGGTAGCGCGCAAAGCAAGAGGCCCGCCGTTGGCGGGCCTCCGTTCATTTGGCTCCCCGAGTTGGACTCGAACCAACGACCTGCGGATTAACAGTCCGTTGCTCTACCGACTGAGCTATCGGGGAATGGGTCTTGTGAAGGGCCGGCATTCTCGGCCAAGCCCCGTCCGCAAGTCAAGACGGCGGAAGGGAATTTTCCGAGGAGCGCCGATCAGCTGGCCAGCGCAAGGCGCAGCCGCCGCAACGCCTCCTCGACGGTCTCCATGCTGCACGCGAACGACAGCCGCAGGTGCCCGGGCGCGCCGAAACCGCTGCCTGGCACTCCGGCGAGCCCCTGCGTGTCGAGCAGCCAGTCGGCGAAGGCGACGTCGTCGGCGAAGCCCGTCGCCCGCATCGCGCCCTCGAC
>JBBINN010000214.1:0-5154 GCA_037443885.1 Gammaproteobacteria bacterium
CACCGTCGGAGTCCACCCGCGGCGGCGGAGGCGGCGGAGGCGGCGGCGGGGGCGGGGGCGGCGGGGGCGGTTCGGGCGCGGCCATCGGCTCGACGCGCGGCGGGCCGAAAGCGTACTGCAGGCTCAAACCGGCGATGAAGTCGCTGAAGGTGCTGTCGCCGGGACGGGACTCGGCGATGTCCCAGCGCGAGCGGACCTCGGGCCGGATCTGCAGCTTGCGCGCCCCGTCGGCACGCTCGAAGGCGTCGATCATCAGGCCGACGCCGAGCTCGACGATGGGGTCCTCGGTGCGGTCGCTGTTGTCCCAGTCCTTGGAGATCAGTCCTGCGCCGAGCAGGAAATAGGGCGAGGCCTTCGACTCGGGATAGAAGAGCCGCAACGCGTTCAGGGTGAATGCCGTGAACGTCGCATCGCCATCTCCGCTGCTCGGTCCGTCGTGGTAGCCCTGCGACAGCACGAACTCGAAGTTCCAGCGCTCGTTCACGCCGACGCCGGCGCCGAGGCCGATCTGGAAGCCGTCGTCGAGATCGCGGTCACGATCCACCCACACCGCCTCGGCGCGCGGGAAGATGAAGTACTTCATGCCCGCGTTGTCGCCGGCGCTGGCCGGCAGGCTGGCGAGACCGATGGCGGCTGCGATGCCGAGTGTGAGGGCCTTGCTCATGGAACTCTCCTGTTTAAGTTCCGGCCGCCGGCCGGCAACCGGCATGCGGCAGGGCGCGGATTCTTCGGCCGCGCGACCCGAAGATCATAGCCCATGGCGGACAGTGCGCCATAGGCGAAACCACCACGGGGGCCGGCGGCCTCAGGGGCGGCCCGCGGCGTCCCTGGGAAGCCTGACCCGGTGTCCCGGCGCGATGCCCAGCCGACCCGCGGTGCCGCCGGCGACCTCGAGCACCGCGATCACCGGCTCCGAGGACTCGAGCATCCGCTCCGACAGCGGCTCGGCCTTCTCGATGATGTTGGTGATCCGCCCGCCGGGCGCGATGAAGATCAGGTCGAGCGGGATGTAGGTGTTGCGCATCCAGAAGGCGACGTGGCGCGCGGGTGCGTTCGGGAAGAGCATCGCGCGGTCGGGCGCGAGTGCGGGCACGAACATCAGGCCCTGCGTCCGCCGCTCCGCCGTGTCGGCGACCCAGGCCCTGAACACGTGCCGCCTTCCGCCGCCATCGACCACGACCTCCGCCTGCGGGAAGCTCGAGAGCGGCTCGATTCCGGGCGGCGGCACGAGCGCCTCGCGGACCTCGTCCGCAGTGACGTCCAGCCGGCCGACGAAGTCGAACCGCGCCAGGAACAGGTTGCCGCCGCCGCCGACCGCGCGTGCCGGCTCGGTGCAGAAACCGCGCGCCCGCACGCTCCAGGAACGCCCGGGCGGCGCAGCGCCGCGGACAGGCCGCTGCTCGACCTCATCCAGCACGCAGCGGTCCGGGCCCATCGTGCCGTAGATCCGACCCTCGGATTCGTGCAGCACGGTGACGTTCACCGGGACGCCGCGCGCAGCCTGGCCCTCGGCGAGCGACGGCGCGGCGAAGACCAGTGCGAGCGCGTCGCCCGACGGCAGCCGTCCGGCGAAGCGCAGCCGGAGCCCGTCGCCGCCGGGGCGCAGCATGCCCGTGCAGTCCAGCTGCTCGCCGCGCCATTGCAGGTCGGCCTCCAGCGCGCCGCCGAGGCGTGCGTCGAGGAAGCCCTGTCCGCCGGGCAGGCAGACGGGGGCAGGCTGTACGGGCTCGCCCGCATCGGCGCCGAAGGACAGCAGCGCCGCGGCGAGTGGCAAGGCATGTCGCAGCATCGGGCCTCGGTCCGTCCGGGTTACGGCCATCGCGGCAACGGCGGCAGGTCCTATTCGTTGCGGGACTGGGCCACCAGCAGGTGCTTGGCGAGGCCGCCGTGCATGATGCCGATACCGCGCACGAGGTGCATCAGCAGCGTCAGTAGCAGCAGGCCGAGCGGAACGGTGACGAGCGCGGCCCACGGCTCCGGGACCGTATAGACCCCGTCGACATGGATGCCGCCGGTCTCGACGACCCACGAGGCGAAGGGCGCGAGGACGAGGCCGAGGCTCACCGCGAGTCCGGTCACCGTCACCGAGAAGTACACGATGCCGAGCGGCAGCATCAGGACGAAGTACAGCATCGTCGTCCAGGTGCGCCGGTCCACCAGCATTTCCTTGATGCGGGCCAGGACCGGCAGGCCCTTGCTGGGGTAGGGCGGGCGGCGCGGCATCCGCTGCCCTAGCAAGGCCTCGACCAGACGGCCCTCCGCGAGCGCGAGCACGCGGGTGAAGCCGACGAACAGCAGGAAGAACGGGATGCCGATGATCAGGACGGCGAAGCCCGCCGACATCGACAGACCTGCGACCGTCACGGTGAAATAGACGATGCCGGTGCCGAGCGCGAGCAGCGCATAGAAGAGCGACGTCCAGGCGCGGCTGTCGCTGTACACGCCGAAGAAGCGGCCGAGGGCTGTCCTGTGCTCCCGCGGCTTCGGGGGCGCCAGCGCCTCCTTCACCTGCCTCTCGGTGTTGCGGTAGGCATCGGCGACCTCCTCCGGGGCGCCGTAGGTGCTGGCGATGATCTCGAGCACGTCCGACTCGGACTTGTCGCGGTGCGAGGCGACCTCGGCGCGCAGGTACTCCTCGGCGTCATACAGCGCGTCCTGGATCAGCGCCGGATCCTCCCCGGCAAGGGCCTCGCGCAGCGCCTTGAGGTACTGCTCGATGGAGCGGGGCGCGTGGGCCGTGGTCATGGCGGGGTTCCCCCTGTTGCGGTGAATTCGTTGACGAGGTCGCGGGTCTGGCGCCAGATCTCGCGCCACTGGACGAGCGCGGCCCGGCCGGCGGGCGTGATCCGGTAGTAGCGGCGGGGTGGGCCGGAATAGGATGGCACCACCCGACTGGCGAGCAGACCCGACGCGGACAGGGTGCGAAGCACCGGGTACAGCGCGCCTTGCTTGACGAGGCTGGCCGGGCCGCCGCGCTGCTGGAGACGCTTGGCGATCTGGTAGCCATAGAGGTCTTCCTCGGCGCGGTCGAGGATGCCCAGCAGCACGAGCGCCACGAGCCCGGCGTTCAGTTCCTTCTGGAACTTTCGGGCGAGGCTATCGGCTTCGGTGGCGTCGAAGCTCTCTTCCAGTGCTTCCGGGGTATGTTCCATGGTTAGCTGAGCTCCAGCATCGAGTTGACTATATAGTTAACTTCGTAATAGTCAATAGCTACTCATAGCGGTGTCTCCTGGTCTGCCTCTCGGCGGATGCTCGTTACGCGGGCGTTGCCGCCCGGTAGGATTAAGGAAATCCCCGACTGGAGCCCGGCATGCAGCAGTCCCCGCCGTCGCGACGCAATTCCGGGCGGTTCGTCAGCCGGCTCACCAGCGGCACCCTGGCGATCGTCATGGCCGGCGGGCGCGGCGAGCGCCTGAAGGCGCTGACCGCCAAACGGTGCAAGCCGGCCACGCCCTTCGGTGGCAAGTTCCGCATCATCGACTTCGTCCTGTCGAACTGCGTGAACTCGGGCATCCGCCAGATTGCCGTGCTCACCCAGTACAAGGCGCAGTCGCTCATCCAGCACGTGCGGCGTGGCTGGGCTTTCCTGCGCGGCGAGTTCGGCGAGTTCGTGGACGTGATCCCGGCGCAGCAGCAGATGGGGGAGCACTGGTACCGCGGCACGGCCGACGCCGTCTTCCAGAACCTGGACTACATCCGCGAGCACCGGCCCACGCACGTGCTGATCCTCGCGGGCGACCACGTCTACAAGATGGACTATGGCCCGATGATCGCCTACCACATGGAGAAGGGGGCGGATGTCACCGTCGGCGTGGTCGAGGTGAGCCTCGACGAGGCGCGCGAGTTCGGCGTCATGACCGTGGACGCCGACAAGCGCGTCATCCGCTTCGACGAGAAGCCGGCCAACCCGCAGCCGATGCCCGGCCGCGACGACATCGCGCTCGCCTCCATGGGCATCTACATCTTCCGCCCCAAGCTGCTCGAGCGGCTGCTCGAGGAGGACGCCTTCAACCCTGAGTCGGCGCACGACTTCGGGCGCAACATCATCCCGGCCTGCATCCACCAGCGCGCGGTGTATGCCTATCCCTTCCAGGACGTTCGCACCCGCGCGCAGAGCTACTGGCGCGACGTGGGCAACGTGGATGCGTTCTACGAAGCCAACCTCGAGCTGGTGCACGTCTCGCCCGAGCTGAACCTCTACGACGAGATCTGGCCCATCTGGACCTACCAGGTCCAGCAGCCGCCGGCGAAGTTCGTGCTGGACGACGGCGAGCGGCGCGGCGTGGCCATCAACTCGATGGTGGCGGGTGGCTGCATCATCTCCGGCGCCGAGGTACGCGAGTCCATGCTGTTCTCGCGCGTGCACGTCGAGGAGCGTTCGCTGGTGGAGCGTTCCGTCGTGCTCCCCAACGTCCACATCGGGGCCGGCTGCCGGATCCGCCGCGCGGTCATCGACGAGGACTGCGAGGTGCCCGAAGGCACCGTCATAGGGCACGACGCCGAGGCCGACGCGCGGCGCTTCTACGTCACCAAGCGCGGCGTGGTGCTGGTGACCTCGGACATGCTGCGCAAGGGGGCGGCGTGAGCCCGATGGCCCTTCAACGGCTCTTCGCCGCGGCCCTGCTCGCCGTGCTGCTCGCGGGCTGCGCCTCGCTGGCGCCGAAGCTGGAGACGCCGCAGCTGTCCCTGAAGGGCATCCGCATGCAGGAGGCGAGCCTCTTCGAGCAGCGCTTCGAAGTCCGCCTGCGCGTGCAGAACCCGAACGACCTCGACCTGCCGGTGCGCGGCCTCGACCTCGAGTTCGAGCTCGGCGGCGAAAAGTTCGCGACGGGCGTCAGCGCGCGCGAGTTCACCGTCCCGGCGCTCGGCGAGGCGGAGTTCGACATGCTGGTGACCTCGAACGCCGCGACGGCGATCCTGAACCTCATGCGCGCCGGCGAAACCCGGCGCGAGACCATCGACTACCGGATCCGCGGCACGCTGCGAACCAAGCTCGGGCTGCTGCGGACGGTGCCCTTCGAGGAAAAAGGGACCTTGCCGCTGCGCGGCATCATGGGCGTGCGCGAGGACACGCAGATCTAGCGCGCGGGCAAAAACGAGAAGGGGACATTCCCTTTCCTGATTACCCACGAGGCTCAGCCAGGGTTGCGAGTC
>JBBINN010000215.1:0-5132 GCA_037443885.1 Gammaproteobacteria bacterium
GGCGATGACGCCCGCAGGCCGTCGCCGCCTGGCGCCGGCGCCTCGGCCGGCGGCGCTCCGCCGGCATCCGGCGTGCCGGCCTCGCCGCCCGCGACCTCCGGAAGGCTGCGCGAAAGCTGCTCGACGATCAGGCGCGCGAGCCCGATGCCGCCGCCCGAGGCGAGGCCGGCTGCAACCTGCCGGTCGAACATCTGCTGGTAGATCTCCAGCTCGCCCGACTCCGACAGGTCCGAGGTGATCGTCGCCGCCCGCATGCTGTCGAGCATCATGCCGATGAACAGCGCCTCGAACTGCTGCGCCACGGACTCGAGCGCCGCCGGGGCGTCCCCGCCGGCCTGTGCGCGCAGGGCCCGGACGTCGGCGAGGTCCACCGTGGACGCCGGCGGCGCCTGCAGGCGGAACCCGGGATTGCCGATGCTCATGCGTGGACCTCAGATCACGATCAGCTGGGCGCGCAGGGCGCCGGCCTGGTGAAGCGCCTCGAGGATCGCCACGAGGTCACCGGGGGCCGCGCCCACCTGGTTGACGGCGCGGACGATCTCGTCGAGCGACACGCCCGGCTCGAACAGGAACATGCGGCTGCCCTGCACGCTGACTTCGATCGAGCTGTCGGGAACCACGACCGTCTGGCCGCGCTCCGCAAAGGGCGGCGGCTGGCTGACCAGGAAGTCCTCCTGGATGCTGACCGTGAGCGAGCCGTGCGCTACCGCCGCGGCGGTGACCCGGACGTTGCTGCCGATGACCACGGTGCCGGTGCGCGAGTTGACGACCACCCGCGCCGGCGCGCTGCCGGGCTCGAGCTCGAGGTTCTCGACCATCGAGACGAACGCCACCCGCTCGGGCAGCTGCGGCGGCGCCGCGACCCGCACGGCCACCGCGTCGAGCGGCATCGCCACTCCGCCGCCGAACTCGCGGTTGATCCGCTCGGCCATGCGGGTCGCGGTAGTGAAATCCGGCGCGTTGAGGTTGAGCACGAAGGAGTTGGCGCCGCCGATCGAGGTGGGGACCTCGCGCTCGACCGTCGCGCCGCCCGGAATCCGTCCGGCGCTCGGCACGTTCACCGAGACTCGCGACCCGTCCCGGCCCTCGACGCCGAAGCCGCCGACGACCAGGTTGCCCTGCGCGACCGCGTACACCTGCCCGTCGAGGCCGCGCAGCGGCGCGACCAGCAGCGAGCCGCCGCGCAGGCTCTTCGCATTGCCGATCGCGCTGACGGTCACGTCGATCGTCTGGCCGGGCTTCGAGAAGGGCGGCAGCGTGGCGTGGATGGCGACCGCCGCCACGTTCTTGAGCTGGGGATTGACGTCCGGCGGCAGGTTGACGCCGACCTGCGCCAGGAAGTTGCGCAGGCTCTGCGTGGTGAAGGGTGCCTGCGTCGTCTGGTCGCCGGTGCCGTCGAGGCCGACCACCAGGCCGTAGCCGACGAGCTGGTTGGTGCGCACGCCGGCGACGGCGGCCAGGTCCTTGATGCGGTCGGCCTCGGCGGCCGCAGGCAGGAGGAGCGCCGCTGCGGTGAGCAGCGCAGCCAGCAGTTTCGTGGCGGAGGCGGTCATGACGGGCCTCAATACGGCATCACGGGCGAGTTGAAGAAGCGGTCCAGCCAGCCGGGCTGGTTGGCGTTCGCGATCACCCCGCGGCCGCCGTAGCTGATGCGCGCGTCGGCCACGCGGTCCGAGGTGATGGAGTTGTCCGAGCGCAGGTCCACCGGCCGCACCACGCCCACGATCTGCACGAACTCGTCGCCGTGGTTGAGGCGCAGCCACTTCTGGCCCTGCACGACGAGGTTGCCGTTCGCGAGGCGCTGCACGACCGTGACGGTGATGTTGCCGGCGAGCCGGTTGCTCTGGCTGGCCGAGCCCTGGCCCGAGAACTGCCGGTTGCCGGAGATCGACGTATCGAGGATCTCCGTGCCGTTCGAGGTCACCGGCCGGCCGGCGATGATCGGGCCCGGCAGGCTGATCTCGCTGTCCTTCTTGGTGTTCGTGGAAGTGCTCTTGGAGGCCGAGGTCGACTCGCGCAGCACGATGGTGAGGATGTCGCCGACGCGCCTGGCGCGGACGTCCTCGAAGAGCGCGACCTCGTGGCCGTCCGCGAAGATCGCGCCCGGCATCGGCGCGGCCTGCACCGGCATCGGCTGCGGCGACGGCGCCAGCGGATAGGGCTGACTGTAGCCCGTGACCATCCCGCAGCCCGCCAGCAGCATGCCCCCGAGAATCGTCGCGGCTGCCGCCGCCGGGCCCTGTCCGTGACGCATTGCCTGTCTGCTCCTCAGACCTTGGACGTCAGGAAGCTGGCCATCTGGTCGATGGTCGAGATGGCGCGCGCGTTCATCTCGTAGGCGCGCTGGGTCTCGATCATGTTGACCAGTTCCTCGACCACGTTGACGTTCGACGTCTCGAGCGCCCCCTGCACGACCGTGCCAAGCCCGTTTAGGCCCGGCGAGCCGACCTGCGGCGAGCCGCTCGCGGCGGACTCCGCGTACAGGTTCTGGCCGCGCGGCTCGAGGCCCGCGGGGTTCACGAAATCCGATAGCTGCAGCTGGCCGATGGTGGTCGGCGTGGCGCTGCCCGGCGTGGTGACGGTCACCGTGCCGTCCGCGCCGATCGTGATCGAGGTCGCGTCGGACGGGACCGTGACCGGCGGCTGGACCTGGTAGCCGCTCGCGGTGACGAGCTGGCCGTCCGCGTTGATCTGGAAGGAGCCGTCCCGCGTGTAGGCGCTGCTGCCGTCGGGCATCAGCACCTCGAAGTAGCCCTGGCCCTGGATCGCGACGTCGAAGCTGCCGCCGGTCTGGTTGAGGCCGCCCTGCGTGTGCAGCTTCTCGGTCGCGACGACGCGCACGCCGGTGCCGAGGTACATGCCGGTCGGGTAGGAGGTGTCCTGGGAGGTCTGCGCGCCGACCTGGCGCACGTTCTGGTACAGCAGGTCCTCGAAGACCGCTCGGCTGCGCTTGTAGCCGGTGGTGTTGACGTTGGCGATGTTGTTCGAGACGACGGCCATGCGCGTCTGCTGCGCGTCGAGGCCGGTCTTCGATGCCCACAGTGCTCCGATCATGATCGCTCCTGCCGGCCGCCCGCCGGCGTCAGCCCGCGCGCAGCAGCTGCTGCAGCGCGGAGTCGTTGTCGTTCGCGGTGTTCATCAGCCGCACCTGCATCTCGAAGGCGCGCGCCACCTGGATCATCTCCACCAGCGCCTCCGCCACGTTGACGTTGCTCGCCTCGAGCGCACCTCCCGCGACCCGGACCGCCGCATCGGCCGGCGGCAGGGGCGCGCCCTCGCGCAGGTGCACGAGGCCGTCGACGCCCTTGACCAGGTCCTCCACCGGCGGGTCGACGAGCTTGAGCCGCCCGACCTGCACCAGCGACTCCGGACCCAGCCCCTCTGGCACGACCGTCACGGTGCCGTCCGGGCCGATGGCCATTTGGTCGAAGGCCGGCAGGGTCATCGGGCCCGTGTCGCCGAGCACGGGGTGTCCCGCGGCCGTCTCGAGCACCCCGCTCGGGTTCACGCGCAGGTTCCCCGCGCGCGTGTAGGCCTCGCGACCATCGGGCGCCTGCACGGCGAGCCAGCCGGCGCCGTCGATCGCGACGTCGAGCGCCCGGCCGGTCTCCTGCCGCACGCCCGGTCGCGGGTCGAAGCCGAGCTGCTCGGCGACGACGTTGACGCGGGTGCCGTAGCCCGGCCCCTGCACCAGGTAGCTCGAGAAGGCGTGCAGGTCGGCGCGGTAGCCGTGCGTGGAGGCGTTGGCGAGGTTGTGCGAGACGATGCCCTGGGCATCGAGCAGCTGCTTCGCCCCGCCCATCGCCACGTACAGAAGCCTGTCCATGTGCCCGTCCCCGCCTCAGCCGCGATCAGCGGATGTTGATGATCGTCTGCGTGATCGAGTCGGCGGTGCTGATCATCTGCGCGTTCGCCTGGAAGCTGCGCTGCGCGGTGATCATGGCCACCAACTCCTTGGTGAGGTCGACGTTGGCGCCCTCCAGCGCGCCGGCCTGGATGAGGCCGAAGCTGGCGGAGCCGGGCTCGCCGCGGATCACGCCGCCCGAGGCGAAGGACTCGCCCCAGTTGGTCTCGCCCAGCTGGCGCAGGCCCTGCGGGTTCGGGAAGTTCGATAGCGCCACCTTGCCGAGCTCGAGCGCCCGCCCGTTCGTGAAGCGGGCGAAGACGACGCCCGTGTCGGAGATGTCGATGCTGGTGAGGCGACCCGAGGAGTAGCCGTCCTGGCTGAGTGCGCTGACGGCGAACTGGCCGCCGAACTGCGTCGCCTGGGCGAAATCGAAGGTCATGCTGAGTGGCTGGGCGCCGCTGCCCGGATCGTAGGCCGGGAAGGCGATGTCGCCCCCGACCGGAACCGTCTGCTGGCCGGTCGACGAGAACTGCAGCGCCTGCGGCGCGCCCACCGCGTCGCCGTTAACGGTCAGGCCGACCTGCCACTCGTTCGGGTTCGCCGTCCTGATGAAGTAGAAGGTCGCCTGGTGCAGGTTGCCGAGCGAGTCGTAGACGGCGGTGGACGTCGAGTGGTTGTAGCTCTGCGGGTCGGCCGGGTCGAAGACCGGAACGGCCGGCGGCGCCGCGCCCGCCGGCAGGTTCACGACCACCTCGCCGCTGGTCGTGGCGAGCGGCGTGCTCTGCGCGGTCTGCAGGCGCAGGTCGGTGAGCGAGCCGGTGTTGTAGCCGCCGGATGCGACCGGCGGGTAGACCTGCAGGCGCTGGCTGTTCGCGTTCACGACGTAACCGTCGCGATCAACGCTGAAGGCGCCGTTGCGCGTGTAGGCGAAGCCCGATTCGTCACGCAGCGTGAAGAACCCCTGGCCGTTGATCGCCAGGTCGAGGCCGGAGCTGGTGAACTCGATGTTGCCCTGCGTGAACTGCTGCGAGACGTTGGCGAGGCGCACGCCGTTGCCGATCGCTACGCCGCCGGAGTCGAGCGTGCCGGCCGCGAACACGTCCGCGAACTCCGCCCGCGAGCCCTTGAAGCCGGTGGTGTTGGCGTTGGCGATGTTGTTCGCCGTCACGTTCAGATCCGAGGTCGCGGCGTTGAGGCCGCTCAGCGCGATCCGGAAAGGCATGGGTGTGTTCCTCCGAGAGTGTTTCTGTGTGGCGCCGTCAGCCGATCTGCCGGACGTCGCCGA
>JBBINN010000216.1:0-5095 GCA_037443885.1 Gammaproteobacteria bacterium
ACCCCGGACATTGAATCGCGCCGTCAGGCGCATGAAGCGCGGGTCCAGCGTATCCACCAGGTGCCCGAGAATCTCGTTGGTGACGGCTTCGTGGAAAGCGCCGCGGTCACGAAAGGCCCACACGTACAGCTTCAGCGACTTCAACTCCACGCAGCGCTCGTCGGGCACGTACTCGAGGAGCAGCGTCGCGAAGTCCGGCTGGCCCGTCTTGGGGCACAGACAGGTGAACTCCGGGATTTCCATCCGGATGGTGTAGTCCCGCCCCGGCGCCGGGTTGGGGAAGGTCTCGAGGGCGGCTCCGGGCCGGTTGAGGCGCGCGCCGAGCGGCTCTTGCGTTGCCAATGGGGTCCCGTCAGGTCGTCATTTGGAGGCACCTTAATTTACACTAGCGGGATTTACCGGGCCACGCGTATCGCGCGGCCCGCTCCACCTGAATACAGGGGCCGGATGCGCCTTTCCAAGATCAAGCTCGCGGGATTCAAGTCGTTCGTCGACCCGACCGCGATCAACCTGCCGAGCAACCTGACCGGGGTCGTCGGTCCTAACGGCTGCGGCAAGTCCAACATCATCGACGCCGTGCGCTGGGTCATGGGCGAGATCTCCGCCAAGCACCTGCGCGGTGACTCGATGAGCGACGTCATCTTCAACGGATCCGGCGGGCGCAAGCCGGTCGGTACGGCGTCCGTCGAACTCGTGTTCGACAACGCGGACGGCACGATTTCCGGCGCGTACGCCAGCTTCGCCGAGGTGTCCTTGAAGCGCGTCGTCTCGCGCGACGGTACCTCGACCTATTTCATCAACGGCGCGCGCTGCCGGCGCAAGGACATCACCCAGCTGTTCCTCGGGACGGGCCTTGGTTCTCGTAGCTACGCGATCATCGAGCAGGGCATGATTTCGCGCCTGATCGAGGCCAAGCCGGACGACATGCGCGCCTTCATCGAGGAGGCGGCCGGCATCTCGAAGTACAAGGAGCGCCGGCGCGAGACCGAGAACCGCATCGCGCACACCCGCGAAAACCTCGAACGTCTCAACGACCTGCGTGAGGAGGTCGACAAGCAGATCCGCCACCTTCAACGCCAGGCGGCGGTCGCGCGCCGATTCCGCGAGCTGAAGGATCAGGAACGGCGTCTGCACGCGGAAGTGCTGGTGCTCCGGCTGAACGACCTCGAGGCCGACCGCGCCTCGAAGGACCAGCTCGCGCGCGAGAGGGAACTGGCGATGCAGGCGGCGATCGCCACCCTGCGCGGCAGCGAGGCCGGAATCGAGCGTGCCCGCGCCCTGCATGCCGAGCGCAACGACGAGCTCGCCCGTGTCCAGGGCCGCTATTACCAGGCTGGCGCCGAGGCTGCACGCAGCGAGCAGGCGCTGCGCCATGCGCGCGAACTTCGCGACCGGTTGCGCAACGACCTGGAATCGGTCGTCGCTGCACTCGACGAGGCCCGTGTGCTCCTCGCCCGCGACCAGCAGCAGCTGGACGAGCTCGCCGCCATGATGGCCGAAAGCGAGCCGGAGCTCGAGGCAGCGCGGGCCGCCGAGCAGGCATCGCGGGCGGCGCTCGCGTCCGCCGAGCAGGCCATGCAGCAGTGGCAGTCGCAGTGGGAGGAGTTCAGCACTGCGGCCGCATCAGCTTCGCGCAAGACCCTCGTCGAGCGGACGCGCATCGAGCAGCTCGAGCTGCGCCTGCACCGCCTGCTCGCGCAACGCGAGCGACTGGAGCGCGACCGCGATGCGCTGACGGCGGTCGACCTCGAGTCCGAGACTGCGCGTGCCGCCTCGCTGGAGCAGCAATGCCGGGAGCGCGTCGCCGGCCTGCAGTCGTCGGTCGCCGGCACCCTGCAGGCGCTCCAGGCCGCCCGGGTCCGCGAGCGGTCCCTCGGCTCCGAGCTCGATGCGGCGCGCACCGCGGCGCAGCAGGCGCGCGGTCGGCTGGTATCGCTCGAGGCCCTGCAGAAGGCCGCTCTCGGGCAGGTTCAGGGCCGCGTCGTCGAGTGGCTGGCGGGTCAGGGACTCGCGGGCCGGCCGCGGGTGGCGGAGCAGATCGAGGTCGATGCGGGTTGGGAGCGTGCCGTCGAGACGGTGCTCGGTGACTACCTCGAAGCGGTCTGCGTCGACGGCCTCGACGCGGTTGCCGAAGTGATCGATGGGCTGAGCGCGGGTCACGTGGGCTTCGTGTCGCTCGAAGGCGGCGCCGAGCACGTGTCTTCCGGGCTGGCCGCCAAGGTCCGCGGCCCCGGTGGCCTGCCGGGCCTGCTTGCGGGCGTTTCGGCCGTGGACACGCTCGGTGAGGCGCTGGCGCGGCGGCGGGGGCTTCGGCCCGGGGAATCCGTCATAACGCGCGACGGCATCTGGATCGGTCCCGGCTGGCTGCGGGTGACGCGCGACCCGGATGCGCACGCCGGCGTGCTGGAGCGGGAGCGCGAGCTTCGGACGCTGCGCGAGGCTGCGGCCGAAGCGGCGGAGCGCGCGACCGGGATCGAGGCATCGCTGGCCGAGGCCCGCGAGGAACTGCGGCGGCTTGAAGACCGCCGCGACGACGAGCAGCGCGAGGCCAACGCTGCGCATCGCGACCATGTCAACGCCCGAGCGCAGCTGGATGCCCTGCGGGCCCGTGCCCAGCAGGCGGCCCAGCGCGTCGAGCGGATCATGCAGGAGATCGGCGAGGCCGCGGCCAGCATCGCGGCTGACGAGGCCGAGACGCGGACCGCCCGTCAGGCTCTCGAGGAGGGGCTGGCGGAGATGCAGTCGCTCGAGGACCGCCGCGCCCCGCTCGAGGCCGAGCGTGAGAGTCTGCGCGCGGCGCTGGACGACGCCCGCCGGCAAGCGGCGGCGGACACGGCGGCGATGCAGCAGGTGGCGATACGCGTGGAGTCGCAGCGCTCGACGCTGGCATCCGTTCGCAACGCCCTCGAGCGCGTGCAGCACCAGGTGTCGCAGTACTCGGCGAGGCGCGACCAGGTAGAGTCGCAGCTGGCGGGGGGCGAGGCGCCCATTGCGGGACTCGAAGCGACGCTGCAGGGCCAGCTCGAACTCAGGCTTGCGGTCGAGCAGGAACTCACCGAGGCGCGGCGCGCCCTCGACGAGGCCGATGCACGGATGCGGGAGCTCGAGCAGGAGCGCCTCGGCTACGAGGCGGCGGTGAACGCAGCGCGCGAGGCCTCGGAGCAGATCCGGTTCGCGGTCCAGGAGTCGCAGCTGCGTCGCGACTCGTTGCTCGAGCAGTTCGCCGCGACGCGGCTCGAACTCGACGAGGTCCGGGCCCAGATCCCGGTCGAAGCCAGCGCCGCCGCCTGGGAGTCTTCGCTCGCCGAGGTCACCGGCAGGATCGAGCGGCTCGGAGCGGTGAACCTGGCGTCGATCGAGGAGCTGACCGAGCAGACCGAGCGCAAGGAGTACCTCGACCGGCAGTTCGCCGACCTCACCGAGGCGCTCAACACCCTGGACGAGGCGATCCGCAAGATCGACCGCGAGACACGCACCCGATTCCAGGATACGTTCGACCGCATCAACGCCGGCCTCAAGGAGAAGTTCCCGCGGCTGTTCGGCGGTGGCAGCGCCTACCTCGAACTCGTTGGTGAAGAAGTACTGTCGTCCGGAGTGACCGTGATGGCGCGGCCGCCGGGCAAGCGCAACGCCACGATCAGCCAGCTCTCCGGCGGCGAGAAGGCCCTGACTGCCGTGGCGCTGGTCTTCTCGATCTTCGAGCTGAACCCTGCGCCTTTCTGCATACTCGACGAGGTCGACGCGCCTCTCGACGACCACAATGTCAACCGGTTCTGCGACATCGTTCGCGACATGTCGGAGCGGGTGCAGTTCATCTTCGTCACGCACAACAAGAGCACCATGGAGCTGGCCCGGCAGCTCGTCGGCGTCACGATGAACGAGCCGGGTGTTTCCCGGCTGGTGGCTGTAGACGTCGATGAGGCCGTACGGATGGCCGCAAGCTAGCGGAGGGAATCGGATGCCGGAGCTGCGCTGGATACTCGTCGCCGTCGGCGCGCTGTTCGTGGCAGGGCTCTGGTTCTGGGAGTCGCGCCGGACGCGTCTGCCGAGCGGCACCGGCGCCGCGACGGACGCCGCCGCGACGGGTCGCGCCGAACCGCGGCTCGGAACTTCCGAGGATCCGCACCCTGCGGACGGGCCGGCGTACGACGATGTCGCGACCGACGCGTCCACGAAGGCGCCGCAGGAGGCGGCGGAGCCTCCGCCCATCCGCGCCACGCGCCATGAGCGTATAGGCCCGCCCGACCCGCCCGTGGTCGAGATTCCGGCGGACGCCGAGCCCGAACTCGCGCCGCCACCTCGCAGCGACAGGGACGTGCCGCCGTCGATCTCCTACCGGGCCATCCAGGAGGAACTCGACGCCCTGCCGCCCGACCTCGAGCATGCGGAGCCGCCGCAGGACGAGTACACGCGGCGCGAGCCGTGGGTGCGAACCCAGCCCCTGGACCGGGAGCAGATCCGGCGCGCGCAGGAGGAAGAGGACGAGGCCGAGCGCTTGCTGGCCGCCGAGCGGAGCGAGGGCTCGGCTGAGCGCGAGCTTGCCTCCAGGCAGCGCATCGTCGCCCTGCGGCTCGTGTCCACGGGCGAGCGCTGGGACGGCCGCGCCGTGGTCGAGGCCCTCCAGCTGGAAGGGCTCGTATTCGGCAAGTACTCGATCTTCCACCGCGAGCACGCGGGCAACAAGTCCGTGTTCTACGTCGCCAGCATGGTCGAGCCCGGTTCCTTCGATCTGGACCGTCTCGATTCCCTGAGCTTCCCGGGCATATCGCTTTTCGCGGTCGTCCCCGGATCCGTGGAGGCCCCGGCGGTGTTCGACATGATGCTGGCCACGGGCCGCCGCCTTGCGGACCGCCTGCAGGGTCAGTTGCAGGACGAGCAGGGCAGCACGTTGACAGCGCAACGCATCCTGAATCTGCGCGAAGAGCTCGTGCACCTCGAGCACGTCGCGCGGCGACTGCGGGCGACCTGAAGCCGCGCAGTGCCTTCATGACGACGCCTCCTTCCAGGGTAGTCGAGCAGGTCAGGCGCCTTCGGACCGAGATCGAACACCACAACTACCGCTACTTCGTCCTCGATGACCCGGAGATTCCGGACG
>JBBINN010000217.1:0-3542 GCA_037443885.1 Gammaproteobacteria bacterium
TCCTCGGGCTTCTTCTTGCCCATCGCGCGGCGCAGCAGGTCGGCGCCGCCGAGCGTGTAGCCGGCCAGCACCTGCGCGATCTGCATCACCTGCTCCTGGTACAGGATGACGCCGTAGGTCGGCTTGAGCACCGGCTCGAGCGCCGGATGCAGGTAGTCGATCGGGCCGTCGCTGCGGCCGTGCTTGCGGGCGATGAAGTCGTCCACCATGCCCGACTGCAGCGGGCCGGGCCGGAACAGCGCCACGAGGGCGACGATGTCCTCGAAGCAGTCCGGCTGCAGGCGGCGGATCAGGTCCTTCATGCCGCGGGACTCGAGCTGGAACACCGCCGTCGTGCGGCAGGACTTGAGCAGGCGGTAGGTGTCCGGGTCGCCGAGCGGCAGCGCGTTGATGTCGAAGGCCGGCTCGCCGCGGGCCGCACGCTCGCGGTTGATGATCGCGACGGTCCAGTCGATGATCGTGAGCGTCCGCAGGCCGAGGAAGTCGAACTTCACGAGACCTGCCTGCTCGACGTCGTCCTTGTCGAACTGCGTCACGACGCTGTCGCTGCCCTCTTCGCAGAAGAGCGGCGCGAAGTCGGTGAGCACCGAGGGTGCAATGACAACACCACCCGCGTGCGTGCCCGCATTGCGGGCGAGGCCCTCGAGGCTCTTCGCGAGGTCGATCAGGTCGCGGACCTCGTCTTCCTCGCGGTAGCGCCGCGCGAGCTCAGGCTCCTTCTGCAGCGCGTCATCGAGCGTGATGCCGAGCTCGAAGGGAATCAGCTTCGCCACCGAGTCGTTGAAGCCATAGGAAAAGCCGAGCACGCGCCCCACGTCGCGGACCACGGCCTTCGCCGCCATGGTGCCGAAGGTGATGATCTGGGAGACCCGGTCGCGCCCGTAGGTCCGCGCGACGTAGTCGATCACGCGGTCGCGGCGCTCCATGCAGAAGTCCACGTCGAAGTCCGGCATGGACACGCGCTCGGGATTCAGGAAGCGCTCGAACAGCAGGTCGTGCTGCAGCGGGTCCAGGTCGGTGATGCCGAGCGAGAAGGCCACCAGCGAGCCGGCGCCGGAGCCGCGCCCGGGACCCACCGGCACGCCGTTCCCGCGCGCCCAGCGGATGAAGTCCGCCACGATCAGGAAGTAGCCCTCGAAGCCCATGCCGCAGATGACGTCGAGCTCGCGGGCGAGGCGCTGCTCGTATTCGGGCAGCGGCACGTCGCGCATCTTGAGTTCGGGCGCGCGGGCGATGGCCTCGAGGCGGGCCGCAAGGCCCGCCGCCGCCTGCTCGCGCAGGAATCCCGCCGGCGTCATGCCCTCCGGCACCGGGAAGTCCGGCAGGAAGGACTTGCCGAGCGTGATCTCGAGCGAGCAGCGCCGCGCGATCTGGACGGAGTTCTCCAGCGCCTCGGGCAGTTCGGCGAAGAGCTCGGCCATCTCCGCCGGAGTCTTAAGGTACTGCTGGTCGCTGTAGCGGCGCGGGCGCGCCGGGTCGTCGAGCAGCGCCCCGTCGTGGATGCACACGCGCGCCTCGTGCGCCTCGAAGTCGTCGCGAACCAGGAAGCGCACGTCGTTGGTCGCGACCAGGGGCACGGCCCGGGCACCGATGAGCGACAGGGCGCCGCGCAGGTACTCCTCCTCCCCCGGCCGGCCCGTCCGCTGCACCTCGAGGTAGTAGCGGTCGCCGAACAGCCCGAGCCAGCCGTCGAGGAGCCGCAGCGCCTCGTCCTCCCGGCCCGCGAGCAGCGCCCGTCCCACGTCGCCTTCGCGGGCGCCCGACAGCGCGATCAGGCCCTGCGTGGACCTGGCGTCGAGCCACTCACGCTCGAGCATCGGCGCGCCGCGCTGCTGGCCCTCGAGCCAGGTGCGCGACACCAGTCGCGTGAGGTTGCGGAAACCCGTCGCGTCCTTCGCGAGCAGCGTCAGCCGCGACGGCTCGGCCCGCTCGCCTTGCTCGCGCAGGAGCGCATCCACGCCGATGATCGGCTTGATGCCCTTGCCGAGCGCGCCCCGGTAGAACTTCACCATCGCGAACAGGTTGCCCTGGTCGGTCATGGCGACCGCCGGCATGCCCGCGGCGGCGACCGCGTCCATGAGCGCGGGCACCCTGAGCACGCTGTCGACCAACGAGTACTCGGTGTGGACGCGCAGGTGAACGAACTCGGGCATCGCGCGGCTCAGGAACGGGACCGCATGGATTTTACCGGCGCGAACGACAGCCGGTGCAGGTCACAAGGCCCGAGCGCCGCAAGTGCCTGAATGTGCGCGGCCGTGCCGTAGCCCTTGTGCACCTCGAAGCCGTAGCCGGGGTACTTCCGCGCAGCTTCGCGCATCCAGGCGTCGCGCGCACACTTGGCCACGATCGAGGCCGCGCTGATCTCCGCGACCGTCGCGTCGCCGCGCACCACCGCCTCCCACTCACAGTGGAAGCCGAGCCCGTCCGCGGGCGGCAGCGCGTTGCCGTCCACGCGCACGCGGCCCGGCCACATGGCGAGCCCGCTCAACGCGCGGCGCATGGCGAGGAAGGTCGCCTCGCGGATGTTGATCGCGTCGATCTCCTCGACTGTCGCCGTGCCCACGCCGATCGCGAGCGCCCGCTCGCGGAGCTCCACCGCGAGCCGCTCGCGGGCCTGCTCTGTCAGGCGCTTCGAGTCCGCGAGGCCGGACACGGGCCGTACGGGATCGAGGATGACGGCGGCCGCGAACACCGGGCCCGCCAGCGGTCCCCGCCCTGCCTCGTCCACGCCCGCGACCAGGGACTGTCCCCATTTTCGGCCACCGCCTCTGCATGGCACGTCGGCCCCACGAAAGTGGGGACTGTCCCTGTCCGGCAACGGGGACAGTCCCCGTTTCCCCGAACCAACCCGCCTGTTCACCGTTGCGCCCCGGAAACGGGGACAGTCCCCTGCACCAGCCGCAGCACGGCCTCCGCCGCGCGCGCGCTGGCGTCGCGCCGGAGGTCGCGGTGGATGTCCTCGAAGGTGCCGACCAGCGCCTCGCGCTCGGCCGGCGCGTCGAGCCAGCGCGCAAGCTCCGCCGCGAGGCGCTCGGCCGTTACCTGCTCCTGGAAGATCTCCGGCACCACGCCGCGTCCCGCGAGCAGGTTCGGCTGGGCGAAGAAAGGCGCCTTCATCAGGCCGAAGGACCTGAGCAGCCAGGCCGTCAGCGCGCCCAGCCGGTAGGCCACCACCATCGGCCGCTTGCACAGCAGCGCCTCGAGCGTCGCCGTGCCCGAGGCGACGAGCACCACATCGGCGGCCACGAGGGCGCGCTGGGCATCGCCGTCCGTCAGCAGCACCTTCGCGCCCGGTGCGGCCGCGGCCAGCGCCGGCTCGAACACCCGCCGGGCCTCGGCGGTCGCCATCGGCGCCACGAAGGCCAGCCCTGGGCGACGTGCGGCCAGCAGCCCCACGGCGCCGGCGAAATCGCCCGCGAGCCGGGTCACCTCGCCGCGACGGCTGCCGGGCAGGACTGCGACCACCTCGCCGTCGGCCGGCAGTCCGAGCGCGGCGCGTGCAGCCGCGCGATCGGGCACCAGCGGCACCTGGTCCGCCAGCG
>JBBINN010000217.1:3564-4976 GCA_037443885.1 Gammaproteobacteria bacterium
AGACCATGCTCGTCGTAGAAGCCCTTCTCGAACGGCAGCAGGCACAGCACGAGGTCGAGGAAACGCCCCATGCGGCCGACGCGCCCCTGCCGCCAGGCCCACACCTGCGGGCTCACGTACTGCACGGTGGGAATGCCCGCCTCGTGCAGCGCCGGCGCGAGGTTGAGGTTGAACTCGGGGGCGTCGATGCCCACGAACACGTCCGGGCGCTCGGCCAGGATCCGCTCGCGGATACGCCGCCGGATGGCGAGCAGGCGCGGCAGGTGCGCGAGAACCTCGAAGAGTCCCATCACGGCGAGGCTCTCGGCCGGCGCCCAGGCCTCGCAGCCCTCGGCCTGCATCCGCGGCCCGGCGACGCCGGCGAAGCGCGCATCCGGCACGCGCTGCCGGACGGCGCGGATGAACGCGGCGCCGAGGTTGTCGCCGGACAGCTCGCCAGCGACGAGGGCGATGCGCAGGGGCGGACGGATGGCCGCTACCTCACGATGCTGCGTGTCACCGTCCCGAGGAACTCGACCAGGGGCGCCACCTCCGGCTGCTCTTCAGCGAGCTCCGCCAGCTGCCCGGTCGCCTCGGCGAGCTTGAGCCCGGAGCGGTACAGCACCCGGTAGGCGTTCTTCAGGTGCGTGATCTGCTCGGCACTGAAGCCGCGCCGCTTCAGTCCCTCGGAGTTGATGCCCTTCGGCTCGGCCGGACTGCCGGCCACCAGCAGGTAGGGCGGCACGTCGCGGGTCACGGCGGCGTTGTTGGCGAGGAAGGCGTGCGCGCCGACCTTGCAGAACTGGTGGACGCCGGCGTAGCCGGAGAGGATCACCCAGTCGCCCAGCTCGACGTGGCCGGCCAGCACCGAGTAGTTCGACATGACGCACTTGTTGCCGACCACGCAGTCGTGCGCGACGTGGGAGTACGCCATGAACAGGTTGTCGTCGCCGATGCGGGTGACGCCGTGGCCGCCCACGGTCCCGCGGTTGATGGTGCAGAACTCGCGGAAGATGTTGCGGTCGCCCACCTCGAGGCGCGTCGGCTCGCCGCGATACTTCTTGTCCTGGGGCGCGTCGCCCACGGAGGCGAACTGGAACACCTTGCAGTCGCGGCCGAGCGTCGTCGGGCCGTTGATCACCGCGTGCGGGCCGATCCAGGTCCCTGCGCCGATGACCACACCCGGACCGATGATGGAATACGGCCCCACCTCGACGTCGGAGGCCAGCTCGGCATCCGGCGAGACGATCGCGCGCGGGTCGATCATGACTTGACCTCCGGCGCCACCATCATCGTGGCGGAGGCCACCTCGCGGCCGTCCACCTCGGCCACCGTCGAGAATTTCCAGATGCCCCGGATCGCGCGCTCGAGCGTCGCCTTCAGCACGAGCTGGTCACCGGGCTCGACCGGCTTGCGGAAACGCGCGCCGTCGA
>JBBINN010000218.1:0-4957 GCA_037443885.1 Gammaproteobacteria bacterium
GCGTGAGTGCCTTGATCCCCTGCAGCCTGTCGAAGTGCTCGGTGTCGAAGGTGAAAGGATCCCCGAGGAGCACGAAGGAGGGCTGCTGTTCGGGCAGGACGCCGGCGAGGTCCCACCATGCCTGTCGTGGCCCCGCGACCGGCGGCAGCTGGTCCTGCTCGAGATGGGTGAGCGTGAATTCCACGTCCCCCGCGATGCCCGCCAGCGCGGCGATGGCCGGGCCTTCCTCGGCCTCGCGCCCTCCACCGACGACGCCACTCGCCGTTGCGCCGAGCAGAAGGGCATCACCGAGCCAGGGCTGAAGCTCCGCCGGCAGCTGCGCCACGTCGTCCGGAGAATGGTCCGCGACGAACGCGAAGACGATGTCGGGCTCGACCTGCCCGAGCTCGCGACCGAGCGCCTCGGCCAGCTCCTCGGCGGCCCGTCGGAGCGAAGAAGCAGTCGAGACGGCGCTCGCCCACTTCATGGCGGCGCGGCAGCGGGCCTGCGGTCGAGCCAGCCGCGGGTGACGTCCGGCTGGTCGGTGAAGACGCCGTCGGCGCGCTCGATGTCGAACAGCCAGTGATGGAACTGCTCGGCCGACATTCCCCAGCCGGCCAGGTGCTCGATGCGGAAGGTGTACGGATGCACGAGCAGTCCGCGGCGATGGGCGCGTTCGACGAGCCCGGTGGACTCGGGCGGCGCGCCGGGCGCGAGGGTCGCGAGCTGCGACAGGTGCGGGCCGATGCCGTCGGCGTAGGCGGCGACGCGGTCGAGGCCTGCATCGGTCCGCATCGCCACGAAATCGACGCCCTCGATCTCGCCGGCATCACCGATGAGCTGGACCAGCGGCAGGTCCGACTCCAGCTCGAAGCGGATGCGCTCCAGCTCGCGCGGGTCGAAGCACTGCAGGTAGATGTCGTCGCTGCGGCGCGAGAAACCCGCCGCGGCGAGGACGTCGAGCACGGAGCGCGTGATGTCCCTGCCCTGCGCGCGGTGCCAGGCCGGCTCCTTGATCTCCGGGTAGACGCCCGCGTGCCGACCGGTGCTGCGGTTGAGGCCGGCGATGAAGGCGAGCTCCTCGGCCAGCGTGTGGATCCGGAAGCCGACGCCCGCGGCGTCGAAGCGCCCCGCCCAGCGCAGCGCACCGCCGGGTGCGCGCCGCTCGTGCTGGCGCAGCCGGCGGATCTCCTCCAGCGTGAAGTCGAGCGCGTACCAGCGGCCGTCGGCCCGGGCGCGGCCGGGATAGACCGCCGCGACGTCGGTGAGCTCGTCGAGCCAGAGGTCGTGCAGCACGATCGGAATCCCGTCGCGTGTCAGCACCACATCCTGCTCGAGGTAGCGGGCGCCGAGGCCGTGGGCGAGCGCCTTGGCCTCGAGGGTGTGCTCCGGCAGGTAACCCGACGCGCCCCGGTGCGCGATGACCACCGGCGCCTCAGCCACGGCGGGGCCCGTGAAGAGCAGGAGAGCAGCGGCGACGAGAGCGGGACGGAGGCATGGAATCTCGGGGTGCATGGGAACCTCGCGGCATCTCGGCGGGAACCGCGAGCGTACGGCGGTATCATGACGCTTTCGCGAGGGTGCTGTCAGCATGCTGGGTGTGCGCGCCGTCTGCCTCGACCTCGACGATACGCTCTGGCCCGTCGGTCCTGCGATCGCGCGTGCCGAGGCGGCGATGATGGACTGGCTTGCCCGCCACTGCCCGCGCGTGCTCGAGCGGCACGATGCCGCGAGCATCCGCCTCCTGCGGGCCGAGGTCGCCGCCGAGAACCCGGATCGGCTGCACGATCTCACGTTCCTGCGCCGCACCGCGCTCGAGCGGGCGATCGCCGGGGCGGGCTATGCAGCGCCCATGGCCGACGGGGCCTTCGCTGCATTCTTCGCTGCGCGCAACCGGGTCGAGCTCTTCGACGACGTGCTGCCGGCGCTGGAGAGGCTCGCGGCGCGCTATCGCCTGCTCGCGCTGTCGAACGGCAACGCCGACCTCGCGGTCATCGGCATCGCGCAGCGCTTCGAGCTCGCCGTCTCGGCGCGCGACGCCGGGGCGGCCAAGCCCGATCCGGGAATCTTCGAGCTGATGCTGCGGCGCGCCTCGCTCGCACCGGAGGAAGTCGTCTATGTCGGCGACGATCCCGTGGCGGACATCGAGGGCGCGCGGCGGGCCGGACTGCATGCCGTGTGGGTCGACCGGCTCGGCCGCGACTGGCCGGCGACGCTGGCGCCGCCCGCGCATCGCGTGAGCGACCTCGAGGAACTCGCGGCCCTGCTCTGCCGATGATGCTGCGATCAGCAGCCGCTGGCGCTGGCTGCTGATCGTGTCCTGCATCACGTTGCGCGTTGTTCGTACTTTGCATTCCTGCAGGCGGCGTGCTACTTCCGCGATCGACGGGGCGCGTGCACAGGAGGCGCACATGGACGGGGAACGCGCGGAGCAGGTCGTCGAGGTGCCGAGCCTGACGGAGTTCTTTCGCACGGCGGTGCGCGAAGCCGTCGCGCGCCAGCAGCTCGACATCGACGATCACACGGAACACTACGTGGTCGGCGTGCTGACGCTGTTCTCGCGCTCGGAAGCGCTCTACGAGCCGGGGCCCGACGGCCCGCGGCTGCGGCCGCTCGCGCTCATGCTGGCCGATGCCGTGGCTGCAGCGAGCGGCCCCGAGCGCCTCCACCTGACGCAGCGGCTGGGCGACGTGTCGCTGTTCACCGCCGGCTTCTTCGCGCGGGGATTCGCGCGCCGGCTGGTGGACGTGGACTACCACATCGCCATGGGCGGACGCGCCTACGGCTCGCTCGCGGACATGCTGCGCGGCACCGCCCGCGGGCGGGCGCTGTCGGACGTCTTCCGCGAACTGGCGGTGAAGTTCCAGCGCCTGGTCGACGCGCTGAACGACATCGCCGACTCGGCGCACGTGCACACCGACCGGGACGTGATGCGGCTGTACGAGACCTGGATCAGGACGGGCAGCCCGCGGGCGCGCGACCTGCTGCTGCGGCTCGGCGTGCAGCCGGTCGCGGCCGGCGCCCGAACGGACCACTAGGCGGGGCCGGGTCTCACGTGGTGCTCTCCCGGCTGCAGGCGCTGCTCGGGCGCATCTACGACGTCGAGCCACCCCTCGACCCCGCGGCCTTCCTCGTCACGGATCCCTCGGTGGTCCGCGACTGGCAGGGCGAGGGCGCGACGGACGAGACGCTGTTCCTGCACGAACACGGGGGCGACCTCGAAGTCTCGCTGTACGTGGATGGCGCCGTGCTGTCGCGGCTCGAGAGCCACGATCCCTTCGAGCGGGTGAGCGACGCCAACCTGCAGGACTGCTGCACCGCGCTCGAGGGCGTGAGCCACCTGCTGTACGTCGCCTGGTCAGCGCTGCGCGGGCGGCGTGTCTCGCTGCTCGAGCTCGAGACGCAGGCGGAGGTGGACAAGTTCGCCGCGCTGCTGGTGCTGGGGAGCGGCGAGGGCGGCGAGGACCCGGCGCGGCTGCACGCGAGGCTGTTCGGCCAGGTGCGCTATGCGGACGGCCTCGATCAGGAACGGCTGCTGCGTTACGCGCACGCGAACCGTCTCGCGGCCCGCTACTGCCAGCGGCTGGCGCGGCGGTGGCTGCGCGGCGGCGGCGCCGGCCATGCGGGACTGTTCCGGGAGCTGCGCGCCTTCTACCGGCTCGGCCACGGCGCCAAGCTGGCCTGCGCGGCCGGCTGAAGCGTCACTCCCCGGCCGACTCTGCCCGCTTCTTCGCCTTGATCCACTCGGACAGGGCGCGCAGGTCCCGCTTCCTGCGGTGTTCCTTCTTCGCCAGCAGGCCGCTCTCGTAGGGGTCGTAGCCCTTCTTGAGTCCCGCGGAGTTCTGGACGACCTTCCTGCTGCCGGCGGCCGGCGGCGCGTCGTCGACTTCCAGCTGCTCGTCGTTGAGCAGCCGCGACAGGACCTCTTCGCTGCCGAGGTTGCGATGCGGGACGTGGACCGGGTTGCCGTGGCCGTCATGCTCGCGGCGAGCGGAGCCCGGCTGGCCGTCGCCCTGCAGTTCGTCGAGGTCGTCGCCGTCCATCGCGACGTCGATGCTGCGGAATCTGCCCGTGCCGCCCATTGCCGCCCACCCGAGACCGACCACTCCGCGGATTAAACCATAACTGGCGGCCGGCGGATGCCGGGCAGAATGTGAAGCCGGTCACACGGCCGCGGTGGCCGCTGCCGCGGCGCGCAGCAGGCCGATCACCGTCTTGCCGTCGGTGATTTCGCCCGAAAGTGCGCGCGCGACGGCCTCCTCGAGCGGGACCCAGTGCGTCTCGAACACCTCGCCGTGCTCCCGCGCAGCGGCCGCCGGCGCGAGCCGCCGCGCCAGATAGAGGTGCACCACCTCGGTGAACACGCCGGGCGAGCTGACCACCTTGCCGAGGCCGCGCCAGTCCCGTGCGGCCACGCCGGCCTCCTCGGCGAGCTCACGGCGGGCCGTCGCCTCCGGCGGCTCGCCTGTGTCGAGCTTGCCCGCCGGCAGCTCCCACAGCCAGCCGCCAGCCGCATGGCGGTACTGGCGCAGCAGGCACACGCGGCCGGCATCGTCAAGGGCCACGACCGCCGCACCGCCTGGATGGCGGACGATCTCGAGTTCGATCTCCTCGCCATTCGGCAGCGTGACCTGCTCGAGGGTCAGCGAGACTACCTTGCCGGAGTAGAGCTTCTGGATCATGGGCGAAGGAGCTGGCCGGACTGCCGGCGATGATAGCCGCCGGCCGCTACACTGCGCAGATGCGCCCCGCCCTGCTGCTGGTCTCGGGTCCGCCGGCGAGCGGCAAGACGACGCTTGCGCGCCTGCTTGCCGGGCATCTCGACTGGCCGCTGCTCGGCAAGGACTCCTTCAAGGAGGCGCTGTTCGACTCGCTCGGCGCAGGCGATGCGGACTGGTCCCGCCGCCTGAGCGAGGCCGCCTTCGCGCGCCAGTCGGAGGCGGCCGACCGGATCCTGTCGCGAGGCGGGTCGCTGGTG
>JBBINN010000219.1:0-4900 GCA_037443885.1 Gammaproteobacteria bacterium
CGCTCCACCGGCGCGCCGCGCGACCTGCGCAAGGACACGCCCTACCTCGCCTACGGCGAGCTCGAGTTCGACGTGCCGGTCGGCATCAAGGGCGACAACTACGACCGCTACTACGTGCGCATGCGCGAGATGGACGAGTCCGCCCACATGATCCGCCAGCTGATCGACCTGCTGAAGGCGACGCCCGGGCCGATCAACGTGGACGACAACCGCTGCACCCTGCCCGACAAGAAGCGGGTGTACATGGAGATCGAGTCGCTGATCATCCACTTCAAGCTGATCATGGAGGGCCCGCAGGTCCCGGCAGGCGACATCTACGTGGCGCACGAGGCCGCGAACGGTGAGCTCGGCTTCTACCTCGTAAGCACCGGCGGCGGCACGCCCTGGAAGGTGCACGTCCGCAGCCCGAGCTTCGTGCACATGGGCGGGCTGCACCGCATGCTCGAGGGCTACCAGCTCGCCGACGTCATCCCGACCTTCGGCTCGGTCAACATGATCGGCGGGGAGTGCGACCGGTGAGGCACCTCATCCCCGAGTTCGAGGACATGAAGAAGCGCCTGCCGCCGGGCGAGAACGGGGTGCTGGTGCTGCCCTGCCTCAAGCGCATCCAGGAAGACCGCGGCTGGGTCGCGGACGAGGACATAGACGGGCTCGTGGAATACCTCGGGGTCCCGCGCATCCAGGTCGAGGAGGTACTGTCCTTCTACAGCATGCTGCGGCGCAAGCCGATCGGCCGCTTCCACCTGCAGGTATGCCACAACGTCTCCTGCACGATGCGCGGCGCCGAGCGGCTGATCGACCGGCTGCAGGCGCGCCTCGGCGTCGCGCCCGGCCAGACGACCGCCGACGGTCGCTTCACGCTCTCCCGGGTCGAGTGCCTCGGCTCCTGCGGCACGGCGCCGGTCGTGATGGTCAACGAGCGCTACTACGAGCTGCAGAGCGAGCCGCTGCTGGAACTGCTGCTGGAGGAGCTCGAGAGGTCATGACCGGGCGCAAGGTACTGATGAATTTCGAGGTCACGCCGAGCTCCCATACGCTCGAGGCCTACCTCGCGCGCGGCGGCTACCAGGCGCTGGCCAAGGCACTGCGCGGCATGAAGCCCGGCGAGGTGACGCAGGAGATCGTGGACTCCGGCCTGCAGGGCCGCGGTGGCGCCGCCTTCCCGGCCGGCCGGAAGTGGCAGGTGATCGACCCGCACGATGGCCAGCCGCATTACCTCGTCGCGAACGCCGACGAGGGCGAACCCGGCACCTTCAAGGACCGCTGGGTGCTCGAGCACTCGCCGCACACCCTGCTCGAGTCCATGCTGATCGCCTCCTACGCGCTCGGCGTGCGCCACGGCTTCATCTACATCCGCGGCGAGTTCGACCTGCCGTGGCGGCGCATCACGGCGGCGGTCGAGGAGGCCTACGCGGCCGGCTGGTTCGGCGAGAACATCCTCGGCACGGGCTTCGCCTGCGACGTATTCGTGTTCCGCGGCGCGGGCGCCTACGTCTGCGGCGAGGCCTCCTCGCTGCTCAGCTCGATCGAGGGAAGCAGGGGCTACCCGCGCAACCGCCCTCCACGGCTCACGGTGAAGGGACTCTTCCAGCGCCCGACCGTGGTGAACAACGTCGAAACGCTCTCGAACCTCGCCTGGATCATCGGCAACGGCGCAGCCGCTTTCAAGGAGATCGGCACGCCGAAGAGCCCGGGAACCCGGCTGATCTCCGTGTCGGGGCACATCGCCCGGCCGGGCGTGTACGAGGTCGAGCTGGGCTATCCCTGGGCGAAGTTCCTGCACGACGAGTGCGGCGGCGTGAGCTGCAACCGCGACCTCAAGGCCGTGATCCCCGGCGGCATCTCCTCGCAGGTGCTCACGAGTCGCGACGCGAAGGTGCTCACGCCGCACGACGTCGAGACCATGATCCTCGACCACGATGCGCTGTGGCAGGCCGGCAGCTCGCTCGGCTCGGGCGGCATGATCGTGATCGCCGACGGCACCTGCATGGTAAGCCTGCTGCGCGTGATGCTGCGCTTCTACCACCACGAATCCTGCGGCCAGTGCACGCCCTGCCGGGACGGCATGGGCTGGCTGCATCGCATCATCGACCGCATCCTCGCGGGCCAGGGCCGGCCCGAGGACATCGAGCTGATGTACCGCATCTCCAAGGCAAACGACGGCACGACGATCTGTGGCCTCGGCGACGCGGCCGGCTACGCGACCGTGGCGATGCTCGATCGCTTCCGCGACGAGTTCGACTACTGCATCGAGCACAAGCGCTCGAAGTACGACGGAAACCTCGAATGCCGACCATCTTCATAGACGGCCGGCCGGTCGAGGCCGACGAGGACCAGACCGTGATGCAGGCGGCGCGCGCCGCCGGCATCGAGATCCCGCACTTCTGCTGGCACCCGGCGCTCTCCGTGCCCGGCAACTGCCGGATCTGCATGGTCGAGGTCGAGGGCAAGGGCACGGACATCGCCTGCAACATGCCGGTCAAGGCCGGCATGAAGGTGTTCACCAACTCGGAAGAGGTCGTCACCCACCGCAAGGCCATCCTGCAGCTGACGCTCCTGAATCATCCAGTGGACTGCGGGATCTGCGACAAGGCTGGCGAGTGCACCCTGCAGGACTACCACTACCGCTACAACGGCGAGCCGTCCGTATCGATCGACGCCAAGGTTCCGGCGACGAAGTTCCACGAGCTGTCGGACCGCATCGTGCTGGACAACGAGCGCTGCATCCTCTGCTCACGCTGCGTGCGCTTCACGCGCGAGGTATCGGGCTCGAACGGGCTCGGCATCGAGCACCGCGCCGACCACTCGCTGGTCAGGTCCTCTGAAGACGGTGCGTTCCGCAACGACGCCTATTCGGACAACGTCATCGACCTCTGCCCGGTCGGCGCGCTGCTGTCGCGGCGCTTCCTGTACCGCTCGCGGGTCTGGTACCTCGAGTCCACGCCCTCCGTCTGCCCGGGCTGCGAGCGCGGCTGCAGCATCAACCTGTGGCACCGGCGCGAGGACTGGAAGCTCAAGTCCGTGGCGACGCGCGAGAACACCCGGATCGCCCGGGTGACCCCGCTCGAGAACCCGGCCGTCAACGGCCCGTGGATCTGCAACAAGGGCCGCGACCTCGCCGACCTGTTCGAGCGGCCGCGTGCCATCGAGGCGCGGGTCGACGGCCGAACCACTACGCTGGAAACCGCGGTGGCCGCGGCGCGGCGCCTCATCGCCTCGGCCACCCGGCCCGTGGCGCTGGTATCGAGCTGGGGATCGAACGAGGAGCTCGAAGCCTTCACCCGCCACCTCGGCAGCCGCTTCACCTCATTCGTGAAGCCCGACCACCTGCCGCTCGAGGGTGAGGTCGTCGAGGACGGCCTGCTGATCCGCGCCGACAAGAACCCGAACGGCCGGCGCGCCCGCGAGCTCTTCGGCGACCCCGCGCCGGCCTTCCCGCCCGGCACCGGCGTCGTGCTGTGCTGGGGAGAAGGCTTCGATCCGGCGCTGCTGCCGGCGGGCGCGAAGCTGATCGTCGTCGGCAGCTTCGCCGACGACGCCACCGACCGCGCCGACGTGCTCCTGCCCGTCAGCACCCAGCTCGAGCGTGACGGGCACTACACGAACTTCGAGGGCGTGATCACCGGCTTTACCGCCTGCCTCCCGCGCCCGCCGGGCGTCGCGGACGCGGAAGCGCTCTTCGGCCTGCTGGCCGCGGAGGGCGCGGCATGATGCAGGACTTCGTCGTCCACCTGGCGTTCGTGGTCTTCTCCGTGGGCCTGCTCATGACCTTCGGCCTGATCCTCACCTGGGTCGAGCGCAAGCAGGCCGCGATCATGTCGGACCGCATCGGCGCGAACCGCGCCTACCTGCGGATCCCCTTCACTCAGGTGAAACTGGTCTGGTGGGGCCTGTTCCACGGCCTCGCCGACGGCCTGAAGATGCTCCTCAAGGAGGACTTCAAGCCGAACTCCTACGACCGGCTGGCCTATGCGCTCGCCCCCTGGGTCGCGTTCACGCCCGTGCTGCTCGTGTTCGCCGTCATCCCCTTCGGCGGCATGCTGATCCCCGGGGAACTGTTCTCCGGCGCGCTGGGCGAGTGGTTCGGCGACCGGACCTACCGCATGCAGGTGGCCGACCTCGACGCCGGGCTGCTGGTCGTGTTCGCCTTCGGCGGCATCGCCATCATGGGCGCCATGCTCGCCGGCTGGTCCTCGGACAACAAGTTCTCGCTGCTCGGCGCGGTGCGCGCCGGCGCGCAGCTAATCTCCTACGAGCTGGTGCTCGCGCTGACCATCCTCGGCGTGATCCTCGCCTACGGCACCGTGAGCCTCGGCAGCATCGTCGAGCAGCAGTCCGGCACGCTGTTTGGCTTCCTGCCGGCCTGGGGCCTGTTCCTGCATCCGTTCGCCGCGCTGCTGTTCCTGACCGCGGCCATCGCCGAGAACAAGCGCGCGCCCTTCGACCTGCCGGAGGCCGAGTCGGAGCTGATCGCGGGCTACTTCACCGAGTACAGCGCCATGAAGATGGGGCTGTTCATGTTCGCGGAGTTCATCGAGATCGCGATCATCGCCGCGCTCTTCACCACGCTGTTCCTCGGCGGCTACAACCTGCCCTGGATGAGCGACGCGGGCTTCGTGCTGCCGGGCGGCACGGTCATCGCGCTGTCGCACGGGACCGTGGTCGTACTGCAGGTGCTGACCTTCCTCGGCAAGGTGTTCCTGCTCTGCAGCTTCCAGATCCTTATCCGCTGGTCGCTGCCGCGCTTCCGCTACGACCAGCTGCTGCGCTTCGCCTGGAGGTTCCTGCTGCCGCTCGCCCTCGCCAACCTCACCGTCACCGCCGTCGCGGTGTGGCTGCTGGAGCGCTGAACCGTGGCACGCGTGGACCGCCGCCGCCGCTTCTGGAACGAACCCACCCT
>JBBINN010000220.1:0-4862 GCA_037443885.1 Gammaproteobacteria bacterium
CCTGGCTTATCTGGGCATCCTGGCGGTGGCCGGCCCGGATCGACTCCTCCCCGGCGATCTTGAAGAAGGCGATGTCGCCGGTGCGGCGCACGTGGGTGCCGCCGCAGAGCTCCTTCGACGGCCCGAGGCGGACCACGCGGACCACGTCGCCGTACTTCTCGCCGAAGATCATCATCGCGCCGCTCTTGCGCGCCGCCTCGAGCTCGAGCACCGAGGTGTCGGTCGCCTCGTTCGCGCGGACGAGCTCGTTCACCCGCCGCTCGACGTCGCGCAGCCGCTGCGCGCCTTCCGCGAGCAGACCAACGCGGCGTGGATCTTCACCTCGGCGACGCTGACGGTCGGCGACCGCTTCGACCACTTCCTCGCCGCGACCGGCCTCGACGAGCCGGACACGCTGGCGTTGCCGAGTCCTTTCGACTTCGAATCCAACGCCCTGTGCTGGCTGCCCCAGGGGCTGCCGCCGCCGAACGCGCCCAGTTACACCGATGCCGTGTGCGCCGCGCTGCGGCCGGCGCTGGCCGCGAGCGGCGGACGCGCCTTCCTGCTGTTCACCTCGCACCGCGCGTTGAAGCGCGCCGCCGAACTGCTCGCCGACCTGCCGTACCCGCTGTTCGTCCAGGGCACCGCGCCGCGCGCGATGCTGCTCGAGCGCTTCCGCGCCGCCGGCAACGGCGTGCTCCTGGGCGCCGCGAGCTTCTGGGAGGGCGTCGACGTGCGCGGCGAGGCGCTGTCGCTGGTGGCGATCGACAAGCTGCCCTTCGCCTCGCCCGACGATCCGGTGCTCGAGGCGCGGATCGCGGCCTCGCGCGAAGCCGGCGGCAACCCGTTCATGGAGCTCCAGGTGCCTGCCGCGGCGATCGCGCTGAAGCAGGGTGCCGGCCGGCTGATCCGGGACGTCGACGATCGCGGCGTGCTGGTGATCTGCGATCCCCGCGTGCTGACCGCGCGCTACGGGCGGCTGTTCCTCGAGTCGCTGCCGCCGATGCCGATCGCCCGCGGCGTCGACGAGGTCGCGGCCTTCTTCGCGCGATAGGGACGGGGCGCGAGGCTCGCCTCGCGCGACCTTGCGCTGGTCTGCGCACCGCAGCCGGGCGAGCCCGGCTCTACAGACTGGCGTGGCCCTGTCGACCGGGGCTTGCCGCGCTCGGGACTTGCCCTGCGGGCACGCTCTGGCCTGAGGTCTCCCCACATTTTTCGTGTGCTGGCGGCTTTTGGAGCCGCGATGCACGCCACCTGCCGAGTCCCGTAGTCGACCAGCCATGGATGGCGGGTTGAGCGCCCCGGGCCCCGTCACCGCCGCCGAGGAGCGGCACGGCGAGCGCGGGGGATCGGCCCCACAGCACCGGGTTACCCTGGACGCCATGAGTCCCGAGGCTCAGGCGCGCATGTTTGAGCACATGGACGTGCGAGTTCGCGCCGGCCCCGCGCTCGCAGGCGCGACGAGGTCGCAGCCCGGAGACGCATGCCTTGAATGGCATGCGGCGAAGGGCGAGGGTGAGGCATGGCGGAGGCGGGGTATGTCGCGGCACTGCCGCGACCCGCCGACGCGCGGGCCAAGGATGGCCCGCGTGGTAGGGGCGGAGCTGGATGCGTAGCCCACGGCCGAACGGGTGGACCGCATGGATGCAGGCAACCCACTGGAGCGAAGCGCATCGCGCGGCGGCGGTGCCGGGGCGAGTGGGGGGACAGCCCCGAAAGCAGAGGTTCCTAGGGGCATTCGCTGAGACGAGTCCCGGGGGCCACGGTCGGCCCCCCTGCCGGGTCCGGCCGAAGGCCGGATCGAAGCGCTCTTGATCTCAGGCGTTCTCCGCCGCGGGTGCTGCGAGGAGCAACAGTGGATCAATCCCCAGCCGGTTCGCGCGATCGAGCAACGAACCGAGGTTGGTCGCGCTTCTGGCGAGTCAGAGTCCCTCGAACTTGAAGGGCTCCGCCGTCTCGAACAGCCTCGAGGTCTCGCCCGAATAGGTCTGCTTGTCGTCCGCGCGCAGCCGCCGCACCGGCGCACCCTCGCGGAAGTCGAGCTTGTTGAGGTCGACCCAGAAGGTGTTCGGCGTGATCGCGGTCTCGAAGTAATAGAGCAGGTTCTTCTGGTCGGCGACCACGCGCCAGCGCGTCGTCGACAGGTTCGGAAAGCCCGGGATGGCGATGCCATAGGGCACCGAGACGTTCCGCACCACGCTGAACACCGCCGCCGCGGCGATGCGCGGGTCGTCGCTCTGGGTCACGCGGTCGATGTAGTAGCGGGCGCGGACGAAGCGGTCCGGGGAGTGGTTGGTGCCCGGCAGGAAGTCCTGGCCGGGGATGCGGTCCCAGTAGCGGGCGATCGCGAGTTGCTGCTCGAACACCGGGTCGTTGGTCATCACCTGGTGGGCACGGTCGTGGTGGATGACGAGTCTGCCGCCGACATACTCGAAGATCGCGCTGTCACCGGTGGCGTCCGAGAGCGAGAGGTGCACGGTCGTGTACTTGTCGGTGCCCGGGATGTAGTCGGTCACGACCACGAAGTCCTCGCGTTCGAGGGCCGCGACCGCCTCGGCCACGGTGGCGAAGTTGTCGAGCACGTACTGCGCCCAGATCGAGACCGACATTCCGGGACGGTCGCCGCCCTTCTCGAAGGGCGGATACTCCGAGGCAACCAGCCACAGCAGGTTCGCGACCAGGCCCTTCTCGTTCATGCCGTCCGAGGTCGCGATGTCCCAGGAACTGGCGATCACGCTGCCGTAGCGCGAGGTCCAGCGGACCGAGCTGGGCCCAACCGCGCCGTCTCGCTGAATCCCGCGCGGGAAGATCCACAGGTTCGCCGGGATCTCCATGGCGAAATCCATCGAACGGCCGGTGAGGATGGTGTCGTTCGGGCCGTGGTAGACGACGCGGGTGCAGGCTTCGGCGGTCGTCGAACCGGCGCAGGCGACCACGAGCGCAATGGCGGAGGCCAGGGCAGGGCGAACAAGGCGCATTTGCGTCTCTCCATTGAAAGGACCGGGCGAGGCTAGCGCACCCGGGTGTCATGGAACGTGGCGTGGGCTGGCCCGGCAACGGGGACGCCGCGGTCGCGATGGCAGGCTGCTGGAGGACAGCCTGCCGGGCGGGCCATGGATGGCTCGCGGCGCGGATCGATCACCGCAAGTGACTGATTCGCCGGGAGCGAGTTCGGCCACGCGCCGGACGGGCGACTTGAGAAGCGCACAGGATGTGTGCTTTTCCGCAGCTTGATGGGGACTTCCGATCCATCCCGCCCCCCTCATCGCCCTGCTAGATTAACCGGCTTTCGGAGACGGAGATCGGCGATGCGGCGCGTGCTGAAGTGGTTCGGGATCGGGGTGCTGGGCCTGCTGCTCGCAGCGGTGCTGCTCGGGTTGCACACCTGGTACGGCAAGCCGCTCAAGATCGAATGGTTCTACACCCGCGTCTTCGCCCAGGTCCTGCTGGACGAGCCGGAGCTGCTGTCGCGCCTGCGGATCCTCGAGGGCATCGGCATCCGCGGCCACAACGCGAAGCTCTCGGACGCCTCGCTCGAACGCGCCGAGCGCCAGACCGCGAAGCTGCGCGAAGACTTCGCGATGCTCCAGTCCTACGACGCCAGTCGCTTCACCGGCCAGGACCGGCTCTCGTACGACATCCTCGTCCACTTCATGGGCCGGCAGGTCGCGGGCGAACCGTTCCGCTTCCACAACTTCCCGGTCAACCAGATGTTCGGCATCCAGAGCTCGCAGCCGAACTTCATGGCCCAGGTGCATCAGATCAAGGACCAGCGCGACGCCGAGCACTACATCGCTCGCCTGAGGCAGTTCCCGCGCAAGTTCGACCAGACCCTCGAGGGGCTCCGCAAGCGCGACGAGCTCGGCATCGTGCCGCCCGAGTTCCTGGTGACCAAGGTGCTGAAGCAGATGCGCGACTTCGTCGCCGCCGGGGTCGACGCCAACGTGCTGGTGACGAGCTTCGTCGAGAAGCTCGGCAAGATCCCCGAGGCCGAGATGGACCAGGCCACGCGCGACCGGCTGACGGCCGAGGTCAAGGCCGCGGTCGAGGCGGAGGTCTTCCCGGCCTACGGCAAGCTGATCGCCCACTTCGAGACGCTGGCGCCGAAGGCCACGCGCAACGACGGCGCCTGGTCGCTGCCGGATGGCGAGGCCTTCTACGCGCACCAGGTCAAGAGCAACACGACCATCGACATGAGCGCGGAGGAGATCCACGCGCTGGGCCTCGCCGAGGTCGCCCGGATCGGCGCCGAGATGGACGAGATCCTGCGCGCCCAGGGCCTGGTCGACGGCAGCATCGGCGCCCGCGTGCGCCAGCTCGCCGAGTCGCCGGAGCAGCTGTACCCGGACACCGCCGAGGGCCGCAACGAGATCCTCAAGGACTACATGCGGATCATCGCCGAGATCAACCGCGGCATCGACGACTGGTTCGCGGTCAAGCCCAAGGCCAGCGTGCAGGTGCTGCGCGTGCCGGAGTTCTCGGAGCTGACCGCGCCGGGCGCCTACTACGAGGCGCCGGCGCTCGACGGCTCGCGGCCGGGCACCTTCTTCGCGAACCTGCGCAACGTCGGCGAGATCCCGAAGTTCGGCATGCGCACGCTGGCCTACCACGAGGCCGTGCCGGGACACCACTTCCAGATCGCGATCGCGCAGGAGCTGAAGGGCCTGCCGATCTTCCGACGCATGCTGCCGTTCACCGCCTACGCCGAGGGCTGGGCGCTCTATGCCGAGCGCGTCGCGTGGGAGGCCGGCTTCCAGGACGACCCGGTCCTGGATGAAAACCGCCTCATAGTTCCCCGGACCGAGTTCCTGTGGCGCATGCCAGGCCGTCTGGACCGGTGTGCCGTCCGCCGCCCGGAGCCCTACGGCGACGACAAATGCGCT
>JBBINN010000221.1:0-4848 GCA_037443885.1 Gammaproteobacteria bacterium
TCCACCCCCTGGTTCACTGGCTGACCCAGCTGCGTAATCAGGAATAGGAATGTCCGCGTTCACGTAAAAATGTCCCCTTTCAAGCTTCCCCACGTCGGCACCACGATCTTCACGACGATGTCGCGCCGCGCGACGGAACTCGGCGCGGTCAACCTCGGCCAGGGCTTTCCCGATTTCGAGCCTCCGGAGCGCCTGCTGCAACTCGTCGCCCACCACCTCGGCGCGCGGCACAACCAGTACGCGCCGATGGCGGGCGTGCCCCCACTGCTCGAGCAGATTGCAGCCAAGCTGGCCCGTCTGCAGGGCGTAGCTGTCGACCCCGCCGCGGAGATCACGGTGACAGCGGGCGGCACCGAGGCCGTGTTCGCCGCTATCACGGCCGTGGTCCATTCCGGCGACGAGGTGGTGCTGCTCGATCCGGCCTTCGACTGCTACGCGCCGGCCGTGGAGCTGGCCGGCGGGCGCAGCGTGCGCGTGCCGCTGCGGCTGCCCGGCTTCTCGATCGACTTCGACGCCCTGGCCGGCGCGATCACGGCGCGCACGCGCCTCGTCGTCGTCAACACGCCCCACAACCCGAGCGGCGCGCTGATCGGCGCGGACGACTGGCGCCGGCTCGCGGCCCTGCTCGAGGGTACGCCGGCCCTCGTACTCTCAGACGAGGTCTACGAGCACTTGGCGTACGACGGCCGCCGGCACGTGTCCGTGCTCGCCGAGCCACGCCTGCGACCTCGTGCGTTCGCGGTGTTCTCCTTCGGCAAGGTGTTCAACGCCACCGGCTGGAAGGTCGGCTACTGCGTTGCGGCGCCCGAGCTGAGCGCCGCGCTGCGCCGCGTGCACCAGTTCGTCACCTTCTCGGTGTCGAGCCCCATCCAGTGGGCGCTGGCCGACTACCTGGCCGAGGATCCAGGCTGGGGCGAGCGGCTCGCCGCCTTCTACCAGGCGCGTCGCGATCGGTTCCTCGGCCTGCTCGCCGGTTCGCGCTTCGCGTGGACGCCGAGCGCCGGCACCTACTTCCAGCTGCTCGACTACTCTGCGGTGAGCGGCGCAGACGACCTGGCCTTCTGTGGAAAGCTGCTCGAGCAACACGGGGTCGCGGCGATCCCGATCTCGCACTTCTGCGAGCAGCCGCCTGCCGCACGCTTGCTGCGCTTCTGCTTCGCCAAGTCCGACGAAACGCTCGAACTCGCCGCCGAGCGCCTCCGCGGGGTGTAGGCGGGGACATTCCCGGCTTCTCCGCCGTGGCGGAGCAACCGGGAACACACCCTTTGACAAAATGCGACCGCGAGCAAGGACCGCGCGGCATGGAAGGGGCTAAATCGCTGGCACTCCCCATGGGAGCGGATGCCAGTGAACATAATCACCAAGCCATTGCTGCGCGCGGACGGGCTGGCGGCGGTACGCCGCGAGCTCGCCGCGCTGATCGAGCACGGCCGCCTGGACCTGCCGGAATTGCCCTGGCAGGCGGCCCGGGCCATCGACATGGCGATGCAGGCCGAGCGCGATGCGAGAGCGCTGGCGCGGCTCGTCGCATCTGACCGGTGGCTCGCGGCGCGCGTGATGCGTGTCGCGCGCGCCGGGACCTGGCCGCCGGAATCGCCCCTGCCTTCGCTCGCGCGCGCCATCCACTGGCTCGGCGCTTCCGAGGTGACCGACATTCTCCTGACCGCGGCCGTCGGCCGCGAACTGAACGGCTCGAGCGGGCCGCGCCCTCGCGTCACGCGGACCTGGCAACAATCGGTTGCCTGCGCCATCTGGTCGCGGGAGGTCGCCGGCATGGCGCGGTGCCGCTCACCGCTCTCCTACCTCTGCGGACTCATGCATGATGTCGGCAGGACGGTAACATGGCTCATCGTGGCAGATCTCGCAGGCAAGCTCGGTGTCGGACTGTCGGACGACGACTACGATGCGCTGGCGCACCAGTTCCACGGCGAGCTGGGTGTGTGGCTGGCGCAGCGCTGGAATCTTCCCGAGGCCGTGGTCGCCTGCATGCTGCACTGGCGCACGCCGGCGGCCGCCGGCCGCTTCGCGGAGGAGGCGAAGGTGGTGCACATCGCCCACCACGTCGCCGAGCTCGTCATCGGCCAGGGTCCCGAGATGGCGCGCGCGGCCCTGCGGGCGAACCCGGGGTTCGATGCGCTGAACATCGGGCCGGACCGCCTGAAGGCCCTCATCGACCGCACCGACTGGGTGATGGGGCAGGTCAGGGTCTATTGATCGGCGCCACCGCCGCGGCAGTGAGCCGATCAGCCCCAGAGCGAGGCACCGAACAAGGAAACCGCCCCGCGGTCGTAGCGGATGCCGTCCAGCCGGTCGTGCTTCTGCAGGAGCGGCCCGTCGACGTCGACGAGGTCGCACAGCCAGCCGAGCATCACGGCGGGCGCCATCGCGAGCGAGCTGCCGGCCATGCAGCCGACCATGAGACCGAGACCCTGCGCGCGCGCTGCCTGCGCGAGATCGATCGCGTGGGTCAGGCCGCCGGTCTTGTCGAGCTTGATGTTGATCATCTGGTAGCGGCGCGCGGCCCGCGCCAGCTCGCCGAGGTGCAGGCAGGACTCGTCGGCGCACAGTGGCAGCGGCGTGCGGTAGCCCTCGAGCGGCTCGTCAGCGCCGCGTGGCAGCGGCTGCTCGATCATCTGCACGCCGAGGTCGGCGAAGGCGGGCGCCAACGTCCGCAATTGTGCGAAGGTCCAGCCCTGGTTGGCGTCCACCACGATGCGCGCGTCGGGCCGCGCGCGGCGGATGGCCTGCATGCGCTCGAGCGGCATGGCGCCGTCGAGCTTCACCTTGAGCAGGCCGTGGGCCTGCGCGGCGGCGGCCTTGGCGGCCATGGCCTCCGGCGTGGCCTCGAGGCCGATCGTGAACACCGTCTCGAGCGGCCGCGGTTCGATGCCGGCCAGTTCCCAGGCGCGCCGCCCGGCACGCTTGGACTCGAGGTCCCAGAGCGCGCAGTCGAGTGCATTGCGGGCTCCGCCCGGCGGCAGCAGCGACTGCAGGTCCGCACGGTCGATCCCGGCTTCGAGGCGGGCCGCGATCGACTCGACCTGCGCTGCCATGCTCGCGACGCTCTCGTCGAGGTAATAGACGCCGAGGGCCTCGCCGCGGCCGCTGCAGCCGCCGTCGGCGACTTCGACCACGAGCGATTCGAAGGCTTCGAAGGTGTGCCCGGTGATGCGAAACGGCGTGATCGCGTCCCAGCGTTCACCATGCAGGCTCAGTTTCATGCGGGGAACTCCCTGAGCAGATGGTCCACGATCGGCCCGACCCCGTCGATGATCGGGTCGACGCAGGGCAGGCCGGTCTCGCGATGGTAGCGCTCGAGCAGTGCCGCGCGCTCGCCGGCCGGCACCTTCGACGTGTTGAGCGCCACGCCGACGCAGCGGATGGCCGGGTTCGTGAGGCTGCCGACCTGGATCGTACGCTCGACGACCTGTGCGATGGAGCGCAGCGGCACGTGCGGCCAGCCGGCGATGTGCGTGCGCAGCGGGTCGTGGCACACGACGAAGGCATCGGGCTGCGAGCCGACCAGCAGGCCGACGGTCACCTGCAGGTAGCCGGGGTGGAAGATCGCGCCCTGGCCCTCCACCATGTCCCAGTGATCGGGCGTGTCGTCCGGCGAGAGGACTTCGGCGGCGCCCGTGACGAAATCCGAGACCACCGCGTCGATCGGCAGGCCCTGGCCCGCGATCATGATCCCGGTCTGGCCCGTGGCCCGGAAGTCGCTCTTCAGGCCGCGGCGGCGCATCTCGGCGTCGAGCGCGAGCGCCGTGTACTTCTTGCCGCAGGCGCAGTCCGTCCCGACGGTGAGCAGTCGCCTGCCGGTGCGCTTGCGGCCGGTGCCGACCGGCAGACCTGGCGGCGGCACGCGAACGTCGACGAGCCGTGCGTTGCCTCGCGATGCCGCCTCCGCGAGGCCGGGCAGGCTCGCGAGGCGCACGTGCATGCCGGCGACGACGTCGATTCCCGCCGCGGCCGCCTCGCGAAGCGTCGGCAGCCAGTGCTCGGGGATCCCGCCGCCCACTGCGGCGACGCCGAAGATGAGGCTGCGCACGCCAGCGGCCTTCGCCTGGGCAATCGTAAGGTCCGGCACGCCCGCATCGACGGCCGAGCCCGGCAGCCGAACCTGCCCGAGGCAGCCCTCGCGCCGCCACTGCACGAGACCGAATCCGGTCTTGGCGTAAGTGTCGTCAGTCACGTCACCGAGGAAGATGGCGAAGGGTTGCTTGAACTGGATAATGTTCTGTTTCATCGTTGCCTCGGCTCGGCGGGACGATACGCTAGCTTACTTCGGTCCGGCATGCGGCTGCGGAATGCGGGTCGGACGGCTGCCGATGCAGACGGCTATCAGCCGCGGGCGTGCTGCTGGCTGGGCATCGAGAAAGGACTACGAAACGCATGACCCTCGAGATCGAACGACTGGAGCCCGGCGCGCGCCTCTCGCAGGCGGTGATTGCCGGCGACTGGATATTCCTCGCCGGGCAGGTGGCGCCAGACCCGAGCCGGCCTGTGGCCGACCAGACGCGGCAAGTCCTCGCCGAAGTGGACCGGCTGCTCGCGACGGCGGGGTCGAGCCGCTCGCGTATCGTGAGCGTCACCATCTATCTCGCGGACATGGCCGACTTCGCCGCCATGAACTCCGTGTGGGACGCCTGGGTACCGCAGGACGCCAAGCCGGCGCGGGCCACGGTAGAGGCGAAACTCGCCACGCCGGCCTACCGGGTGGAGATGATTCCGATGGGGATTCTTCCGCCGGATTTGAGCCAGTATGATGGGCCGCGCCTGCGCCGCGATTATCACATTCCTGAAGATGCGTTTGTGATCGCCTCGGTAGGCTTTATCATTGAAGACAAG
>JBBINN010000222.1:0-4809 GCA_037443885.1 Gammaproteobacteria bacterium
CGCCATCCTGATCACCCACCACCACGCGGATCACGTGGGCGGCGTGGCCGCCCTCGCCGAAGCCACGGGCGCGACGGTCTACGGCCCTGCTGGCGAGCGCCTGCCGCTGGTCCACCGGCGCCTGCGCGGCGGCGAGCGGGTCACGCTGGCCCGCCTCGGCCTCGGCTTCGACGTGCTCGACGTGCCGGGCCACACCGCGGGCCACATCGCCTACTACGGCCACGAGGCCCTGTTCTGCGGCGACACGCTCTTCAGCGGCGGCTGCGGCCGCCTGTTCGAGGGAACCGCGTCGCAGATGCTGGCCTCGCTCGACGCCCTCGCCGCGCTGCCGGACGGGACTCGCGTCTACTGCGCGCACGAGTACACCCTGTCCAACCTGCGCTTCGCGCTCGAGGTCGAGCGCGGCAACGGCGACCTCGCGGACTATGCGCGCGAGGCCAGGCTCCGGCGCGAACGCGCCGAGCCCACGCTGCCCTCGACCATCGGTCTCGAGAAGCGCATCAACCCGTTTCTTCGCAGCCGCGCGGCGGCGGTCCGGGCCGCGGCCGAGGCGCGCGCGGGCGCGGTGCTCGACACACCCGTCGCCGTGTTCGCCGAGATCCGGCGCTGGAAGGACGGCTTCCGATGAGGTTCCACATGACCCGATCCTTCAGGCTCGCGACCCTCGCGCTCGCCGCGCTGGTGTCGGCCTGCGCGCAGCAGCCCACGACTCCCGCATCGTCACTGCCGGAGTCGGTCATCCGCAATGTGCCCGGCGAGCGGCAGGCCCGGGAGCCCAGGCCGCTGCCGCTGCCGACCGAGATGGCGCCGATGGCGGACGAGCTGCCACCGGAGCCGATCGTCTACCCGGACGTGATGGAGCGCGTTCGGGCGGGCTTCAGACTTCCGGACGTGCGCCATCCCTGGGTGGAGGCCGAGTTCAACTGGTACGTCCGCAACGCCGACTACATGGCGCGCGTCTTCGGCCGTGCCCAGCGCTACCTGCACCACATCGCCAACGAGGTCGAGGCGCGCGGGATGCCCATGGAGCTGGCGCTGCTCCCGGTGGTCGAGAGCGCGTTCAACCCGTTCGCCTACTCGCGGGCGCACGCCTCCGGGCTCTGGCAGTTCATCCCGGCCACGGGCAGGCTCTTCGGTCTGCCGCAGGACTACTGGGCCGACCAGCGCCGCGACGTGCTGGAGTCCACGCGCGCCGCACTGGAGTACCTGAGCTTCCTGCACCAGAAGCACGGCGACTGGTTCCTCGCGGTGGCGAGCTACAACTACGGTGGCGGCAACATCAGCCGTGCCATCAACCGCAACATGGTCCTCGGGCGCAACACGGACTTCTTTTCCCTGTCGCTGCCCGCCGAGACCCGCGCCTACGTGCCCAAGCTGATCGCGCTGGCGCGGATCATGCGCGACCCGGCTCGCCACGGGCTTGTGCTGCCGCCGATTCCCGACGCACCCTACTTCCGGGTCATAGAGACGGGCGGGCCGGTGGACCTGCGGGTGATGGCGTCGCTGGCGGCCATCGACGTCGAGGAACTGCACGCGCTGAACCCGGGCTGGAACCAGTGGATCACCGCCCCGGACGGTCCGCACCGGCTGCTGGTGCCGGTCGCCGTCGCCGACGGGTTCGAGGTGCGCTTCGCCGCGCTCACACCGGCGCAGCGCGCGAACCTCGCGCGACACAGCGTGGGGCCGGGCGACACTTTCGCCTCGCTGGCGCAGCGGCACCGGGTGCCCGTGTCCTTCCTGCAATCCGTCAACGGCGCGAACGGCGACAGCCTGCGCGCGGGCAGCGAGCTCTACGTGCCGGCCGGCACGGTCGCGCCGCTGCGCGAGAACCTGAACCGGTCGACGACGGCGGTCCACATCGTCAAGTCCGGCGAGTCGCTGTGGAGCATCTCGCGGCGTTACGGCATGATGGTGGACCAGCTGGCCAAGGCCAACAATCTCAAGACCGCGAGCGTCCTCAAGCCCGGGCAGCGCCTCTCCGTGCGCGCCAGCGGCAGCAGCGGCACCAGGGTCGCCTCCGCGCCCACCGGCTCGGGCACGCGCACCATTTCGTACAAGGTTCAATCGGGCGATACCCTGTCGTCCATCGCCCGGCGCTTTTCCGTCTCGGTCAAGCAGCTGATGGCCTGGAACGGCCTCACCAGCAGCCACATCAAGCGCGGGCAGAGCCTGAAGCTGCACGTCGACGCGCGCCGCGACTTCGGCGGCTGAACACGGGAGACACGCATGGGATTCCTCGCCGGCAAGAAGGCGCTGATCGTCGGCCTCGCCACTGACCGCTCCATCGCCTGGGGCATTTCGCAGGCCATGAAGCGCGAGGGCGCCGAGCTCGCCTTCACCTACCAGAACGACCGAATCAAGGACCGCGTGATCGAGCTCGCCCACTCGCTGGGCTCCGATCTCGTCATGCCCATGGACGTCGCCGTGGACGGCGAGATCGACTCGGCATTCGCCACGCTCGCCGGTGCCTGGGACGGCCTCGACGTCATCGTGCACTCGGTCGCCTTCGCGCCGCGCGAGGCGCTCACGGGCGGCTTCGTCGAGGCGACCTCACGCGAGGCTTTCCGCACGGCCCACGACATCTCGAGCTACAGCCTCACGGCGCTTGCGCGCGCCGGCCTGACCATGATGAAGGGCCGCGCCGGGTCGCTGCTGACGCTCTCCTATCTCGGCGCGGTGCGCTCGGTGCCCGCCTACAACGTGATGGGCCTCGCCAAGGCGAGCCTCGAGGCCAACGTGCGCTTCCTGGCGGCGGACCTCGGCCCGATGGGCATCCGCGCCAACGCCATCTCGGCCGGCCCGATCAAGACGCTCGCCGCGGCCGGCATCCCGGGCTTCCGCAAGATGCTGCACCACGTCGAGAAGGTGGCGCCACTCAAGCGCAGCGTCACGATCGACGACGTCGGCAACGCCGCGGCCTTCCTGTGCTCCGACCTCGCGGCGGGCATTACCGGCGAGGTGCTGTACGTGGACGGCGGCTACAGCCACGTCGGGATGAGCTTCGACGAGTGAGGTACCGGTCATTCGGATTTGTTCGGATTGGAGCAGGCAGAACCAATCCGAACAAATCCGAATGAATCCGAATGACCGGTACCTTTGTCAGCGCTGCCCCAGCAGTCCCTTCTCGCCTTCCATCTTCGCCACGATGATCGCGGCGGTGGCGTCGCCCGCGACGTTCACCGCCGTGCGCGACATGTCGAGGATGCGGTCGAACACGAACAACACGGCGATGGCCTCGGCCGGCAGGCCGACGGCGGTGAGGATCACGGCGATCGCGACCAGCGAGGCGGCGGGGATGCCGGCGACGCCGATCGAGGTGACCAGCGCCAGGATCACCACGGTGAACTGCGTGAGCACGCTCATCTCGACACCGTAGGCCTGGGCGATGAACAGCACGGCCGCGCACTCGTAGAGCGCGGTGCCGTTCATGTTGATGGTCGCGCCGAGCGGCACCACGAAGCTGCCGACCCGGTTCGACACCCCGGCGCGCTTCTCGATGCAGTCCAGGGTGACCGGCACGGTCGCGGAGGACGAGGCGGTGGAGAACGCCGTCAGCAGCGCCGGCGCCATGGCGGGGAACATCGGCCAGGGATTGAGCCCGGTCGCCATGCGGATGAACAGCGGCAGCGTCACGAACAGGTGGATGGCGAGGCTCGCCAGCACGCAGGCGGCGAAGATCGCGAGCGGCCCGGCCGCGGCGAGGCCGGCCTTGGCCACCACCTTCGCGACCAGGCCGAACACCCCGATCGGCGCCAGCGTCATGATCCACTCGGTCATCTTCGTCATGACCTCGAAGACGCCCTTCCAGAACGACATCAGCACCTGCCGGTGCACGACGTCGATCTTCGTCATGAAGAAGCCGAACAGCAGGCTGAAGAAGATGATCGACAGTATCGCGCCGTTGTTGCCCGCCGCCGCGAACACGTTCTCCGGCACCATCCGCAGGAAGATCTGCACGATGTCACCCGGGCCGCGGTCGCCGATCAGGGCGCTGACGTCGGCGCCGTCCGCCTCGAGCGCGAGGCGCTCGCCGGCCGGCACACCGTCGGCGATGCCGGGCCGGACGACGTTGATGATCACGAGCCCGACCACGATGGCGGCGAGGCTCGTGGTGGCGTAGAAGAACGCGGTCCGCCCACCGAGCCGGCCGAGCGCGCCGCCGCTGCCGATGTTCGCCACGCCCACGATCATGGACGAGGCGATGAGCGGAACGATCAGCATCTTGAGCGCGTTGATGAACAGCGTGCCGACGAAGTCGAACATGCTGTAGAAGCTCACGCCCAGGATGCCGGCGTCCTCGCCGGCGAGCAGGCCCGCGGGCACGGCGATCGCGATCGCGATCAGGATCTGCCAGTGCAGTGCGAGGCGTGGCCCTGTCTTCACGGTCATGCCTGGCTCCTCGTGGCGTTGCCGACCGCCGCCCTGGCGCCGGCCGGAACCATCGCACCGCCCGGCCAGGCGGGCCGCGACGTCAGTTGAACAGCTGCGGGTTGACCTTGACCTTGGCGTTGGCGCGCATCTGCGTCACGTACGCCGTGGCGTCCTGGAAGCTCGCGAACTCGCGGGCTTCCTGCTGGGCGAGCGCGCGCTGCGTCGGCTCGGACATGAACTCCGTGCCCGGCCGCACGCGCACCACCGTCCAGACCGCGGCGTCGCCCGAGGCGAGCTCCACGGAGCCGTGGGCCGGCAGGGGTGCCGACGCCGGCGCGCGGAAGGCGGCGGCCGCCACTTCCACGGGCACGGTCGGGTCGCCGCGCCCGACTTCACGCAGCGCGACTCCCGCCTCGGCCGCGGCGCCGCCCGTGACGG
>JBBINN010000223.1:0-4800 GCA_037443885.1 Gammaproteobacteria bacterium
TTCGGGCTGGCCCCGGCGCTCGTCTGTTACCAGTGGGGCATGGAGAGGATCACCGAGTACGGCGCTGCCTGGGGGCGCTTCGGCTGGGTGGCGGCTTTCTTCTACTGTGCCGCGGCCGCCATGCGCCTCGCGCGCTTCAACACCAAGACCGCCACGCAGGACAAGCGCTACTTCGAAGGCCTGCCGAGCCCCTCGGCCGCCGCGATCGTGGCCGCGTTCGTCTGGACCGCCCACAAGTACGGTATCGAGGATGGCCTGGTGGGCCTCGTGCTCGCGTTCGCCGTGACCGCGAGCGCGGGGGCGCTGATGGTCAGCAAGTTCTCCTACCGCAGCTTCAAGGATCGGGCGGCCGGCGAGCGGGTGCGCTTCTCGAAGCTCCTGATCGTGCCGCTCGTGTTCGCGCTGATCGCGATCGACCCGCCGGTCGTGCTGCTGTCGCTCTTCGGCGGGTTCGCGCTGTCGGCGCCGATCCAGTGGCTCGTGCGCAAGCTGCGCCGCAAGCCGCGCGACACCGCCGCGGGCTGATCCGGTGGATGCGCGGCGGCAGGCCGTCCTCGACGTCCTCGGCGTGACCCGCTACGTGTCGCGTGCGGCGCCCTGGACGCCGTCGGCCGCTCGGGCGGCCCTGTCCGCCGGCGAGCATTCGCCGGGGCCTGACTGGGAGGCGCTCGAGCGGGCGGTCGCCGGCTGCACGCGTTGCGGCCTTTGCGCGTCGCGCCGGCAGACGGTCTTCGGCACCGGTGACCGCGCGGCCAGGCTCATGGTCGTCGGCGAGGCCCCAGGCGCCGAGGAGGACCGCCAGGGCCTGCCCTTCGTCGGGCGGGCGGGGCAGCTCCTCAACGCGATGCTGCGCTCGGTAGGCTTCGCCCGCGGGCAGGTTTACATCGCCAACGTGCTCAAGTGCCGCCCGCCCGGCAACCGCGACCCCGAGCCGGCTGAGGCGGAGCGGTGCCTGCCATACCTGCGCCGGCAGATCGAGCTGGTCGCGCCGCGCGCGCTGCTGTGCGTGGGGCGCATCGCGGCCCAGAACCTGCTCGGCACGGACGCCAATCTCGGCAGCCTGCGCGGGCAGGTGCTGAGGCTCGGCGAAACGCCCGTCGTGGTGACCTATCACCCGGCCTACCTGCTCAGGACGCCGGCCCAGAAGCGCCGCGCCTGGGACGATCTCAGGCTCGCGAGTTCGCTGGTGGAACATGGCGACGGCGCCTGAGGCCTTCGGCCGGGCCGCCTGGCGCTTCCGCCCCATGGGCGCGGCGGACGTCATGGACGTCCTGGAACTGGAACAGTCCTGCTACCGCTTCCCGTGGAGCGAGCAGGTATTTCGCGACTGCCTGAGGGTGGGCTACGACTGCTGGGTGGTGGATTCGGCAGACACCGTCACGGGCTACGGGATCATGTCCATGGGCGCCGGCGAGTGCCACATCCTGAACCTGTGCATCGACCCGGGCCTGCGGCGCCGCGGCGCGGGCCGCTCGCTGCTCCTCAAGCTGCTGCGCCGGGCGCGCGACGCCGGCATGGAGCACGCCTTCCTCGAGGTCAGGCCCTCTAACCCGGCGGCGATCGCCCTGTACCGCGGCGTCGGCTTCGAGCCCATCGGCCTGCGCCGCGGTTATTACCAGGCCGAGGGCGGGCGCGAGGACGCGATGGTGCTGAGCCTCGACCTCGCGCGGCTGCCCGGCTCCTGAGGCTTTTCGGGTAGAATCGCGCGCTTCGCGGCCGCCCGCGCCCCCGCGGCGGCCCGCCCCCCCCTTGCGACAGAGCCATGGCCGAACTCGACCCCGAAATCGCGCGTCGCCGGACCTTCGCGATCATCTCGCACCCGGACGCCGGCAAGACCACGCTCACCGAGAAGCTGCTGCTGTTCGGTGGCGCGATCCAGATGGCGGGCACCGTCAAGGGCCGCAAGGCCGCGCGCCACGCCACTTCCGACTGGATGGCGCTCGAGCAGCAGCGCGGCATCTCGGTGACCTCCTCGGTGATGCAGTTTCCGTTCCGCGGGCGGATCGTGAACCTGCTCGACACGCCCGGCCACGAGGACTTCTCGGAGGACACCTACCGGACGCTCACGGCGGTGGACTCCGCGCTCATGGTGATCGACTGCGCCAAGGGCGTGGAGGAGCGCACCATCAAGCTGATGGAGGTCTGCCGGCTGCGTGACACGCCGATCATGACCTTCATCAACAAGCTCGACCGGGAGGGACGCGACCCTATCGAGCTGTTCGATGAGATCGAGCGCGTCCTCGGCATCACCTGCGCGCCGGTGACCTGGCCGATCGGCATGGGCCGGGCGCTCAGGGGTATCTACCACCTGCTCGAGGACCGCATCTACGCCTACGACGCGGCCGAAGGCGGCCGCGTCGGTCGCAACCTGACCATCGACAGGCTGGCCTCGGCGGAGGCGGACGCGTTCCTCGGCGACGGTGCGCAGGCCTTGCGCGACGAGGTCGAGCTGGTGCGCGGCGCGACGCCTGCCTTCGACCCGGCGCTGTACCTCGCCGCGAGGCAGACGCCGGTGTTCTTCGGCTCGGCCATCGGCAACTTCGGCGTCGAGGAGCTGCTCGCCGCCTTCGTCGAGCACGCGCCGCCACCGCGGCCGCGCGCCACGACGGCGCGGATCGTCGAGCCGGGCGAGGACAAGCTCACGGGATTCGTCTTCAAGATCCAGGCGAACATGGACCCCGCGCACCGCGACCGCATCGCCTTCCTGCGGCTCTGCTCGGGGCGCTACCAGCGGGGCATGCGCATCCGCCACGTGCGCCTCGCCAAGGACCTGCGCATCGCCGACGCGCTCACCTTCATGGCCTCGGACCGCGAGCGGGCCGAGGAGGCCTGGGCCGGCGACATCATCGGCCTGCACAACCACGGCACGATCAACATCGGCGACACCTTCAGCGAGGGCGAGGAGCTGGCCTTCACCGGCATCCCGAGCTTCGCACCCGAGATCTTCCGCCGCGCGGTGCTGAAGGACCCGCTGCGCATGAAGGCGCTGCAGAAGGGCCTCGACCAGCTCTGCGAGGAGGGCGCCACGCAGATCTTCCGGCCGCTCCGCAACAACGACCTGATTCTCGGCGCGGTCGGCCCGCTGCAGTTCGACGTCGTGGCGTTCCGCCTCGCCGACGAGTACGGCGTGCAGTGCGCTTTCGACGGCGTCAGCGTCGCCACGGCCCGCTGGGTGGACTGCGCGGATGCACGCAAGCTCGAAGAGTTCCGCCACAAGGCCTACGAGAACCTGGCGGTCGACCACGCGGGTGCGCTGGTCTATCTCGCGCCGAGCCGCGTCAACCTTCAGCTCGCCATCGAGCGCTCGCCCGATATACGCTTCCGCGAGACGCGGGAGCACTAGGAAACTTCAGTCCCCGTTTCCATTCTGGCAGGAGCGTCCACAAATGGCGTTGACGGTTGCAGAATGGAATTGGGGACTGCGCCCTCCAGAAGGGGACAGTCCCTCCCTCCGTCCGGCTGGAGCCTGCGCCGGTGACTGAGGCAGCGGTGGCGCGGAAAAAGGGACAGTCGCCGTTCTTCCGCCGTCCGGTCGTTTCCTGGGCCCTGTACGACTGGGCCAACTCCGCCTTCGCCACGACGGTGATGGCCGGGTTCTTCCCGGTCTTCTTCAAGCAGTACTGGAACGTCGGCGTCGAGGCTTCCGTCAGCACGTTTCGCCTCGGCATGGCCAACGGCGCGGCGAGCCTGATCATCGCCCTCACCGCGCCGCTGCTCGGCACCATTGCCGACCGCAGCGGCATCCGTGTGCGCCTGCTCCTGCTCGCCACCGTGCTCGGCGCGGCCGCGACCGGCGGGCTGTACCTGGCGGGGGAGGGGCAGTGGCAGCTCGCCGTGGCGCTGTACCTGCTCGCCTCAGTGGGCTTCTGGAGCGGCATCACCTTCAACGACGCGCTGATCCTCGACGTCGCCGAGTCGAAGGACGAGCTCGACCTGATCTCGGCCTACGGCTACGCGCTCGGCTACGTGGGCGGCGGCCTGCTGTTCGCGGTCAACGTCGCGATGACTCTGCAGCCGGAGCTGTTCGGGCTCGCCTCGGCGGCGGAGGCGGTGCGCCTGTCCTTCGTGACCGTCGCCCTGTGGTGGATCGTGTTCGCACTGCCTGTATTCCTGTTCGTGCGGGAGGCCAAGCCCGCTGCGCCGCTCGGACTGCTCGCGGCGGCCGGCGCGGCCTTCGGCGAGCTCAAGTCCACCATCGTCCACGTACGCCGCTACCGGCCGCTGCTGTGGTTCCTGCTGGCGTACTGGCTCTACATCGACGGCGTCAACACCGTCATCAAGATGGCCGTGGACTACGGCCTGTCGCTCGGGTTCCCGCAGGAGAGCCTGATCGTCGCGCTGCTTCTGACGCAGTTCGTCGCCTTCCCGGCGGCGCTGGCCTTCGGCTGGCTCGGCTCCAGGATCGGCGCAGTCAACGGCATCTTCATCGCCATCGCCGTCTACGTGGCCGCCACGATCGGCGCCTACGGCATGCAGACCTCGGCGCACTTCTACGCGCTGGCCGTCGCCATCGGGCTCGTGCAGGGCGGCATCCAGTCGCTGTCGCGCTCCTATTTCGGCTGCCTCGTGCCGGTGGAGAAGCGCGGCGAGTTCTTCGGCTTCTACAACATGGTCGGCAAGTTCTCGGCCATCATCGGGCCGACGCTCGTGGGCGTCACGGCGCTCGTGACCGGCAGCAACCGGGCCGGGATCCTGTCCGTGCTGCTGCTGTTCGGAGTCGGCGCCCTGCTGCTGTGGCAGGCACGTCGGATCGCCGCAACGCCGACCTGACGCTTCACCGTCCGGGCCCGCGGCGCGGCA
>JBBINN010000224.1:0-4766 GCA_037443885.1 Gammaproteobacteria bacterium
CAATCAGGCGAAACATAGATTCCGTTTTTGTGCAAGACAGCAAGGATTCTTGCCCCGCCTGGGGCGAGCCTGCGTAGGATAAGGGCTCATCGCAAAGCAATGAATGCGAGGCGTGCCGATGCGCCGTTCCCGCCTGCACACTCCGAAGCCCCACGCCCGCCCGGGCGAGACGCCCGACTTCTCCTACCTCGAGTTGACGCCAGCCGGGGAGGCGCCCCGCCCCGACGTCAACGTCCGGGTCCGCGACATCAACGGGCTCGCCTACCAGCTCGTCCGGGTGCTCGGCGACGATCACCGGGCGGTCGGACCCTGGAATCCGCACCTCGATCCGTCGGAGCTGCAGGTCGGGCTCCGCCACATGATGCTGACGCGCGCCTTCGACGACCGGATGCAGCGCATGCAGCGCTCCGGGAAAATCTCCTTCTACATGCGCTCGCTGGGCGAGGAGGCGGTCGCCGTGGCGCAGGGCATGGCGCTGCGGCCCACCGACATGCTGTTCCCCGCCTACCGCCAGCAGGGCCTGTACATGGTCCGCGGCCGGCCGCTCGTCGACCTGATGTGCCAGCTGCTCTCCAACACGCGCGACATGTGCAAGGGCCGCCAGCTGCCGGTGATGTACCACTGGCGCGAGGGCAACATCTTCTCGATCTCGGGCAACCTCACCACGCAGTTCCCACAGGCGGTCGGCTGGGCGATGGCCGCGGCCATCAAGGGCCAGGACGACATCGCGGCGAGCTGGATCGGCGAGGGCTCGAGCGCCGAGGCCGATTTCCACCACGCGATGCTGTTCGCCTCCGTGTACCGCGCGCCCGTGATCCTCAACGTCGTCAACAACCAGTGGGCGATCTCGACATTCCAGGGCTTCGCCGGCGGCGAGCACCGCTCCTTCGCCGCGCGCGGCCCCGGCTTCGGCATGGCCGGACTCAGGGTCGACGGCAACGATTTCCTGGCGGTATACGCGGCCACGCAATGGGCGGCCGAGCGTGCTCGGATGGGCGCGGGCGCGACCATCATGGAGCTCGTCACCTACCGGGCGGCGGCGCATTCGACCAGCGACGATCCGTCGCGCTACCGCCCCAAGGACGACTACGAGCGCTGGCCGCTCGGCGACCCGGTCGAGCGCCTCAAGCACCACCTCATCGGGCTCGGCGAGTGGTCCGAGGAGCGGCATGCGGCGCTCGCCGCCGAGCTCGAGGAACACGTCACCCAGTCGTGGAAGCAGGCCGTCACCTACGGCACCCTCACCGAGCCGCCGCGGCTCGACCCGCACCTGATGTTCGAGGATGTGTTCAAGCACATGCCCGCGCACCTGAAGAAGCAGGAAGCCCAGCTGCGCGCCGAGCTGGCGGGGGAGTGACCATGGCCCAGATGAACATGATCCAGGCGCTGAACTCCGCCATGGACATCATGCTGGGACGCGACCCCAACGTGGTGATCCTCGGCGAGGACGTCGGCTACTTCGGTGGCGTGTTCCGCGTCACCGACGGCCTGCAGCGCAAGTACGGCGAGCACCGGGTGCTCGACACGCCGATCGCGGAGGGCGGCATCGTCGCCGCGGCCATCGGCATGGGCGTGAACGGGCTGCGCCCGGTCGCCGAGGTGCAGTTCGCCGACTACATCTATCCCGCCTATGACCAGATCGTGAGCGAGCTCGCGCGGCTGCGCTACCGCAGCGCCGGCGACTTCTTCGCGCCGGTGACCATCCGCACGCCCTGCGGCGGCGGCATCCGCGGCGGCCAGACGCACTCGCAGAGCCCGGAGGGCATCTTCGCGCATGTGTCGGGTCTCAAGGTCGTGATGCCGTCGAATCCCTACGACGCCAAGGGCCTGCTGATCGCCTCCATCGAGGACGACGACCCAGTCGTGTTCTTCGAGCCCAAGCGCATCTACAACGGACCCTTCGACGGCGACCCGAACAAGCCCGCGGTGCCGTGGAGCACGCACCCGAAGGGCGAGGTACCGGAGGGTCACTACACGGTGCCGATCGGCAAGGCGGAGATCGTCCGTGAGGGCAGCGACGTGAGCGTCGTCACCTACGGCACGATGGTGCACGTGTGCGAGGCTGCGGCGCGGAGTGTGGGCATCGACGCCGAGGTGATCGACGTACGCAGCATGGTGCCGCTCGATGTCGAGACGCTGGTCAGCTCAGTGAAGAAGACGGGCCGCTGCATCGTGGTGCACGAGGCCACGCGCTTCGGCGGTTTCGGCGGCGAGCTGTCGGCCACCATCCAGGAGGAGTGCTTCTGGCATCTCGAGGCGCCGATCCTGCGCGTCGCCGGCTGGGATACCCCTTACCCGCACGCGTTCGAATGGGAGTACTTCCCCGGCCAGAAGCGCGTCGCGCGCGCGCTCACCGCCGTGATGGAGGCGCGATGAGCCGCTTCTCATTCAAGCTGCCGGATCTCGGCGAGGGCACCGTCGAGGCCGAGATCGTCGAGTGGAGAGTCAAGGTCGGCGACCACGTCCACGAGGACCAGGTCATCGCCGAGATGATGACCGACAAGGCGGCGGTGGAAGTGCCGGCGCCCGTTTCCGGAACGGTGGTCGCCCTGACGGGCCAGCCGGGCGACATGATTGCGGTGGGCGCCGAGCTCATCGTGTTCGACACGGGTGGTGCGGCTGCTGCGGCGCCGGCTCCGGCAGAAGCGGCAGCGGCAACGGCAGCCGCGGCGCCGGCTCGGCCGGCCGCAGTAGCCGCTCCGGCAGTCACCGAGCCGCCGTCCCAGCCGGCTCCTGCCGTCGTCACGCCGGCCGGGCCTTCGGCGGCCGCGCCGCAGGGCGAGGGCACGGGCACGGGCCGCGTGATGGCGTCGCCGGCAACCCGCCGGCGGGCCAGCGAGGCGGGCATCGACCTGTCGGGGGTCGCCGGCACGGGCCCGGGTGGCCGCATCCAGCCCGAGGACCTCGACCGGCTGCTGGCAGGAGCGCCGGCGGCGAAGCCATCGACGTCGGCGCCGGCGGTCACGGCGCCTCGGACGGGTGTCGAGGAGATCAAGGTCATCGGCGTGCGCCGGCTCATCGCGCAGCGCATGAGCGAGGCGAAGCGCAACATTCCGCACTTCGCCTATGTCGAGGAAGTCGACGTCACCGAGCTGGAGTCCCTGCGCCAGCACCTGAACTCGAGGCTGGCCCGCGGCGAGCCCGGCCTGACCTTCCTTCCCTTCATCGTCGCGGCGCTGACGCGGGTGGTCGCGCAGTTCCCCCAGTGCAACGCCCACTACGACGAGGCCCGCGGCGTCATCGTTCGCCACCACGCCGTGCACGTCGGCATCGCGACCCAGACGCCCGACGGCCTGAAGGTGCCGGTCGTCAGGAATGCCGAGGCGCGCACGCTCGCAGGCGTTGCGGAGGAAATCCGCCGCGTTGCCGACGCAGCGCGCAGCGGCAAGGCGAAGAAGGAGGAGCTGACCGGCTCCACCATCACGGTGACGAGCCTCGGCAAGCTCGGCGGCATCGTCTCGACCCCGGTGATCAACGCTCCGGAGGTCGCCATCGTGGGGGTCAACAAGGCGGTCGAGCGGCCGGTGGTGCACAATGGCGCCATTACGGTTCGCAGGGTGATGAACCTCTCGTCTTCCTTCGATCACCGCTTCGTGGACGGCTTCGACGCGGCCGCCATGATCCAGGCGCTGAAGGACCGCCTCGAGCACCCGGCGACGATCTTCATACAGGACTGATGCAGCCATGAACGCCCAGGTACAGCCCGCCCAGACTCCCGCCCGTCCCGCCTTCGGCAGCGTCCTCGCCGACACCATGGCGGTGGCGACGTTCCGGGATGGCCAGTGGTCGCAGCACGAGCTGCGCAAGGTAGGCCCGATCGAGATCTCGCCGGCGGCCCACGTGCTGCACTACTCGAGCACCTGCTTCGAGGGCTTCAAGGCCTACCGGTGGGCGGACGGCAGCGTGAACGTATTCCGCATGGACCGCCACATCGAGCGCATGCGCCAGAGCGCGCGCGCGCTGTGCCTGCCGGAGCCCGCCGCGGAGCAGCTCGAGGCAATGATCCTCGCGGTGATCGACCGCGTGCGCGACCAGGTGCCGGAGGCTCCAGGCGCGCTGTACCTGCGGCCGCTGCTGATCGGCACGACGCCCAACATCGGCGCAGCGGCCACGCCCCCGGCCGAGGCCATGCTGCTCGTCATGGCCAGCCCGGTGTGGGATTACTTCGCCGGCGGCATGAAGCCCCTGAAGATCTATGTCGAGGAGCAGGCCACCCGCTGCGCCTCGCATCTCGGCGTCGTCAAGACCGGCGGCAACTACGCCGCTGCAATGGGCCCGACGCTCGCAGCCCGCAAGGCGCACGGCGTCGACCAGGTGCTGTTCTGCCCGGGCGGCGAGGTGCAGGAAACCGGCGCGGCCAACTTCCTGCTGATCCGCCCCGGCCAGATCCTCACGCGCAGCCTCGACTCCACGTTCCTGCACGGCGTCACGCGCGACTCGCTGCTCACCATGGCGCGCGACATGGGCTTCCGTGTCGAGGAGCGCGTGTTCACCGTCGAGGAGATGCTCGAGTGGGCGAAGGCCGGCGAAGCCGCGCTCTCGGGCACCGCCGCCGTGCTCGCGGGCGTCGGCACGCTGGTCGCACGCGGCGCCACGCATCCGGTGGGTGGTGGCGACGTCGGCCCCGAGACGCGCAAGCTGCGCGCCGCGCTCGTCGCCATCCAGCAGGGCGAGACCACCGACCGCCACGGCTGGCTCCACCGAGTCTAGAGTCTAGCAGGCTGTTGAAAAAGTCCGCTGATGCTGCACAGTGGCGTATCGCATGG
>JBBINN010000225.1:0-4737 GCA_037443885.1 Gammaproteobacteria bacterium
CGTTCACGCTGATGACCGGCCTCGGTGTGGTCGCGGGCTATGCGCTGCTCGGCGTCACCTGGACCATCATGAAGACCGAGGGCAGGACCCAGGACTGGGCCTTCGGCAAGGCGCCGCTGCTGCTGGCCATCGTGATGGCCTTCTTCGTCATCGTCAGCGTGTGGACACCGCTGGCCAACGACCGGGTGGCGGAGCGCTGGTTCGCCAACGTTAACTGGCTTTGGTTGTTCCCGATCCTGACGGTGGTGCTCGCAGCCTGGGTCTACCGCAGGCTCGCCCGGCGCGCCGAGGTGGCGCCGTTCCTCGGCTCCATGACGCTCTTCTCGCTGTTCTACCTGGGCATCCTGATCTCCATGTGGCCGCTGGCCGTGCCTCCCGACTACACCTTCTGGGACGCAGCATCCGACCCGGGCAGCCAGTTGTTCCTGCTGATCGGTTTCATGTTCCTGATCCCGATCGTGCTCGGCTACACCGCTTGGACCTACTGGGTCTTCCGGGGCAAGGTCGGCTCGGGAGCCGGGTACGCTGGCCACTGAGCCTGGCGGCCATTCGGCCTGGCTTAGGTCGCAGGCGCCGGCCTGGCTCGCGCCCGCGGCATTCGGGCTGGCTGCAGCCGAGGCCGCCTGCGTGATCGGCCAGGCGGGACTCGCCGCCTGGATACTCTCCTCGGCGATGCTCGATGGCGCTGCCTGGGCAACGCTGGCCACGTTCTTCTGGATCCTGCTGGCGGTGTACGGCCTTCGCGCCCTGCTGGTCGGCCTGCGCGGCCGTCTCGTGGCGCGGGCCTCGGGCGCCGCGCGCCAGGCGCTGCGCGCCGCGCTGTTCGCGCGCATGGTCGACGCCGGCCCCGCGCTCAGGGGCCGGCGCGGCACGGGGGCTCTCGGTACCGTACTGGTCGAGCAGGTCGAGGCGCTCGATCCCTACTTCGCCCGCTTCCTGCCGCAGCTGGTGACGGTGCGGGTGGTGCCGGTCGCCATCCTCGTCGCCGTGGCCTGGGCCGACTGGCTGGCCGGCGCGCTCCTGCTCCTGAGTGCGCCACTCATCCCGGTCTTCATGGTGCTGGTGGGCTGGGGTGCGGAGCAGGTCAGTCGCCAGCAGCAGGCGTCGCTGGCCCGCCTTGGCGGCATCTTCCACGATCGGCTGCGAGGGCTCGACACCCTGCGCCGCTTCGGCGCCGAGGCGCGCGAGACGGCGCGCATCGCGGAGTTCGCCGAGGATTTCCGCGCGCGCACGATGCAGGTGCTCAGGGTCGCGTTCCTGTCCTCGGCGGTGCTGGAGTTCTTCAGCTCGGTCGCCATCGCCGTGCTGGCGACCTACATCGGCCTCGGGCTGCTGGGCTTCATCCAGCTCGGTCCGGCCGAGTCGCTCACGCTGTTCACCGGGCTGTTCGTCCTGCTGCTGGCGCCGGAGTTCTACAACCCCCTGCGCACGCTGGCGCAGCACTGGCACGACCGGGCTGCCGCGCTGGCCGCGACCGGCGGAATTCTCGAGGTGATGCGCGCGCCGCCGGCGCGGCGCGAGCCCGCGGCGCCGGCCGGGCGTCTGCCGGCTTCGGCCTGCGCGGTCCACGCGGATCGCCTCGTGCTGGTCCCGCGTGGCCGTCCGCCGCTGTTCGACGGACTCTCGCTGTCGGCCAGGCCGGGTGAGAAGCTCGTGATCACGGGTCCGAGCGGCTCCGGCAAATCCACGCTGCTCGCGCTGCTGGGCGGCTTCGCGGCGCCGGACGGCGGCACGATCGTGCTCGGCGACGTGCCGGTGGCCGACATGACCCGGACCCAGCTGTCGCAGGTCCGGGCATGGCTGGGACAGCAGCCTTTACTGCATGCGGCGAGCATCCGCGACAACCTGCTGCTCGGAGAGGAGGCCGGGGCGGCCGAGCTGGAACGCGCGATCCGGCTGGCCGGGCTCACCGAGTTCCTCGCCGGACTGCCGGCCGGACTCGACACGCGCCTGGGCCAGGACGGGCTCGGCGTGTCGGGCGGCCAGGCTCGTCGCATCGCGCTGGCGCGCGTTCTGCTGCGGCCGCGGCCCTTGCTGCTGCTCGACGAGCCCACGGCAAGTCTCGACGCCCTTGCCGAGGCGAGATTCTGGACGGACCTGGGCCGCGCGCTGGCGGAGCGCCCGATGACCGTCATCTGCGCCAGCCACAGCCGCCAGGCGCTCGCCTGGGCCGACCGCGCGCTGGCGCTGGAAGGCGGCCGGCTGCGGGAGTGCGGCGCATGATCCGCCAGCTCGGAATGGCGCGCTTGCTGGGCCACCGCAAGGGCTGGCTGGCGGCCGGGCTGGCGCTGATCATGCTGAGCGTCGGGGCCGGGGTCGCGTTGCTGGCGCTGTCGGGCTGGTTCATCTCGGCCTGCGCGCTGGCCGGCCTCGGCCTGATCGCTGCGCTCGACATCTTCACCCCGGGCGCCGGCATCCGACTCGCTGCCGTGACCCGCACCGTCGCCCGCTACTTCGAGCGCCTGGCGACGCATGAGGCGACCTTCCGCCTGCTTGCCGACCTGCGCCGCACGATCTTCGACCGGCTGCTGCGGCTGGACGAGGCGCAGCTGCGCGCGCTCGGGCGCGGCGACACCCTCAGCCGGCTGACCGCGGACGTCGACAGCCTGGATCACCTGTTCATCGGCGTGATCGGGCCCGTGGCCTCCGCGCTGCTGCTGACGCTGGTTGCGGCCCTGTTGCTCGGCATCCTGGTCGATCCGTGGCTGGCCGCGGCGACCCTGGGCCTGCTGTTGCTGACCGGTCCGGTGCTGGCCGAGCAGGCCCGCCGTCGTGGCCGGCGCTCGAGCCATGCGCTGGTGACCGCGCTGCCGGAGTTGCGGCGCGAGGGCAGCGACAGCCTCGAGGGACTGCAGGAGCTGGTGGCCTTCGATCTCGGCGCACGGCAGGGCCGGGAGATCGGCCTGCGCTCCGCGCGGGTGATCGGCCTGCAGGAGACGCTGGCCCGACTGGACGCCACCAGCCAGGGGCTGGTGACGTTCACCAGCCTGCTCTCAACGTGGCTGGCCATGGTCCTGGGCGTCGGGCTGCTCGAACGCGGCGTCATCGACGGCCCGGTGCTCGGCCTGCTGGTCCTCGGGGTGCTGGCCCTTGGTGAGGCGTGGAGCGCGCTGCCCGGGGCGTGGCGGCGGCTGGAGCAGTGTCGCGGCGCAGCCTTGCGGCTCGGCGAGACCCTGGCGCAGGCTCCCCTGCTGCCACAACCTCGCCACCCGCTGCCACCGCATGGCCAGGACCTCGAGCTCGAGCGGGTCGGCTTCCGCTACCGGCCGGACCTGCCCGCGGTGCTGCAGGAATTCAGCCTCACCGTCGGCCCCGGTGAACGCATTGCCGTGGTCGGGCCCAGCGGGGCTGGAAAAACCACCCTCGCCATGCTGCTGATGCGGCAGATCGATCCGCAGGCCGGGGTGGCGCGGCTCGGCGGCACGGACCTGAGGCAACTGGACGCTGCGGGCCTGCGGCGGCACATCGGGCTGCTGCCGCAGCGCCCGGTTCTGTTTCGCGACACCCTCGCCGCCAACCTGCGGCTGGCCAGCCCGGAGGCCAGCGACGCGGACCTGCATCGTGCCCTCCAGATCGCAGGGCTTGGCGATTTCGTGGCGGGCCTTGCCGAGGGGCTCGACACCTGGATCGAGGAAGATGCGGCCAACGTATCCGGCGGCGAGGCACGTCGCATCGCCCTCGCCCGGCTGGTGCTGACCGACTGTCCGGTGGTGATCCTCGACGAGCCGACCACCGGACTGGACGAGGCCACTGCCGGCCGGCTTGCCGCGACCCTGGACCAGTGGCTCGCGGGCCGGACTGCGGTGATGATCACCCACGATCCGAGCCTGCTGCCGCCGCACGACCGGGTCGTGACGCTGCCCTGACGGCAGGTGCCGCCGGCGCAGCCAGCAGGCCTGCTTCGGGCAGGCCCTGGCCTCGCAGATTGGCAGACTGACGCCGGGAAACTATCTTCGACGCCAACGAAGGCACCTCGGAGCGAACCGTGAGCTACGACCCCGTTGACCGCCGTGAGCCGCTGCTCGAACAGGTCGAGGGTGCCGAGAAGTCCTTTCTCTCGGGACGGCGCAATCGCGCGGCCGACCTCGAGAGCACGGTGCGCATCTTCCTGGAGTTCCTGCGCGCCTTCGAGAGCTTCGAGTTCGAGGCGCCGGTGGTCACGGTGTTCGGCTCGGCACGCTTCGCCGAGGATCACGCCCACTACCGGCTCGCCCGCGAGCTGGGCGGTGCGCTCGCCCGCGCCGGTTTCGTCGTCATGACCGGCGGCGGTCCCGGCATCATGGAGGCCGCGAACCGTGGTGCGCGCGAGGCCGGCGGCCTTTCAGTCGGCTGCAACATCCGGCTGCCGCGCGAACAGAAGCCGAATCCCTATCTCGACCGCTTCATCGAGATCGAGCACTTCTTCGTGCGCAAGGTGATGCTGGTCAAGTATTCCTGCGCCTTCATCGTGATGCCCGGCGGCTTCGGTACGCTCGACGAGGCCTTCGAGGTCATCACGCTGGTGCAGACCGGCAAGCTCGAGCGGTTCCCCGTGATCTCGATGGGCGGCCAGTTCTGGGCCGACCTGCGGGACTTCGCCGTGAACACGATGTACCGCGAAGGCACGATCAGCGCCGAGGACGCCGACTTCATCCACGACGCTGCCACGCCCGAGGATGCCATCCGCATCATCCGCGCCAGATAGGGGACATTCCTGTTCCTGATTACGCAGCTGGGTCAGCCAGTGAACCAGGGGGT
>JBBINN010000226.1:0-4473 GCA_037443885.1 Gammaproteobacteria bacterium
CTGCTCAACGTCCCGTGGCTGCGGCTGGGGCGCCTGCCGGACCGCCACGCCGATGCCGAGGTAACCATCAGCGAGGACTTCGCAGAGGCCCATGGACTCGGCCCCGGCGACTCGCTCGTCGCCATCATCAAGGGCCGGCGCAAGCAGCTCATGGTCGTCGGCCTCGCGCTCTCGCCCGAGTACATGTACGCCATCCCGCCCGGCGCGATCTTCCCGGACTACGAGCGCTACGGGATCCTGTGGATGAACCGCCGCGCGCTCGCGACCGCATACGACATGGAGGGCGCGTTCAACGATGCCAGCTTCTCGCTGCAGGCGGGCGCGCAGCACGGGGACGTGATCGACGGGATAGACGACGTGCTGGCCCGCTACGGCGGCCTCGGCGCCTATGCGCGCGAGGACCAGTTCAGCCACCGCTTCATCACCGAGGAGCTGCGCGGCCTGCAGACGATGGCGACCGTGTTCCCGGTGATCTTCCTGGGCGTCGCGGCATTCCTGCTCAACGTGGTGATCACGCGGCTCATCAGCCTGGAGCGCGAGCAGATCGGCACGCTCAAGGCCTTCGGCTACGGCACCGGCGCGATCACCGGGCACTACCTCAAGCTGGTGCTGGCGATGGTGTCTATCGGGCTCGTCGCGGGCACGGGGCTGGGCCTGTGGTTCGCACGCGGCATGGCCGGCATCTACCAGGTCTTCTACAGCTTCCCCTACCTGCACCTCGTCCTCGACCCGGCCGTGTTCGTGCAGGCGCTGGCGGTCACGCTCGCCGCGGCGCTCGCCGGCACGCTCTTCGCCGTCCGCCGGGCCGCGTCCCTGCCGCCGGCGGTGGCCATGCGCCCGGAACCGCCACCTGTCTATCGCGCCACTCTGCTCGAGCGCGCAGGCCTCGCGCGCCGCGTCGCCGAGCCGACCCGCATGATCCTGCGCCACCTCGCACGCCGGCCCGCCAAGTCGGCGCTGACCGTGCTCGGCATCGCCGCCGCGGCCGGGATCCTGATGATCACCAACTTCCAGCGCGACGCCATCGGCTGGATGCTCGACGTCCAGTACGTGCTGTCGAGCCGCGAGGACATGACCGTGATGTTCACGGACCCGACGCCACGGCGCGCGCTCTACTCCCTCGCCGCCCTCGACGGCGTGCAGCACGCCGAGGGGTTCAGGGCCGTTCCCGCGCGGCTCGTTTTCGGGCACCGCAGCTACCGGACCGCGGTCGAGGGCGTCGAGCCGGACGCGGCGCTGCAGCAGGTGCTCGATGCGGATCTCGCGCCGGTGATGGTGCCGGCGGAAGGCGTGGTGCTGACCGACTATCTCGCCAACGAGATCCTCGGGATCGCGCCGGGCCAGACGCTCGTGATCGAGGTCCTCGAGGGCCGCCGACCCGTGCTCGAGGTGCCGGTCGCCGGCATCACCCGCCAGTACCTGGGCGTCAATGCGTACATGAACCGCGACGGTCTGAACCGCCTCATGCGCGAGGGGCCGGCGATCTCGGGCGCGCGGCTGTCGGTGGACGCGGCCCGGCAGGTGGACATCTACCGGCAGCTCCGGGAGATGCCCCGCGTGGCCGGCACCGTCGTCCGGGAGAACTCGATCCGCCAGTTCAACGAGATGATGGAGGAGACGATCCTGTTCTTCTCCTTCATCACCGCGCTGCTGGGCGGCTTCATCGCCTTCGGCGTCGTGTACAACTCGGCGCGGATCGCGCTGTCCGAGCGGGGGCGCGAGCTCGCTTCCCTGCGCGTGCTCGGATTCACCCGGGGCGAGGTGGGCTATATCCTGCTCGGTGAGATCGGCCTGCTGACGCTCGTGGCGATACCGCTCGGATTCGCTTTCGGCATCGGGCTGTCGGCCTACCTCGCGGCCGCCTTCGCCTCGGACCTGTATCGCGTGGCACTCGTCGTCGAACCCCGCACCTACGCGCTCGCCGCGAGCGTCGTGATCGCGTCGTTCGCCGTGAGCAGCCTCTTCATCTGGCGGAAGGTCTCGCGCCTCGATCTCGTCGAAGTGCTGAAGACCCGGGAGTGACGGAAACATGGTGCTGAGCAAGCGACTCAAGGGGCTGTCGATCCTGTCCGCCGCCGTGCTGGCGGCGCTTGCCTGGGGCTTCTGGCCGCGGGCCGTGCCCGTCGAGACCGCCGAGGTCGCAAGGCGGCCGCTCGCCATCACGGTCGAGGAAGAAGCGCGCACCCGTGTCAAGGAGCGCTACGTTATCTACGCTCCCGTGGCAGGACTCATGCGGCGCATCGACCTCGAGGTCGGCGACACCGTGCCGCTGGGCGCGGTGGTCGCCTCGCTCGACCCGACCCTTCCGGCCGTGCTCGACCCGCGCAGCCGTGCCGAGGCAGAGGCCCGCGTGGCGGCGGCGCGCGCCGAGCTCGATCGTCGGGAGGCTGGCGCCCGGCAGGCGGAGGCGGAGGCGCAGCTCGCGGCCTCGGAGTTCGCGAGAATGGATGACCTGCTGGCGAGACGGCTGGTGTCGCAGCGCGAGTTCGACTACGCGCAGGCCGGCCTGCGGGCCAGTGCCGCGGCGAAGCGCGCGGCAGACTCGGCGGTGGACGTCGGCCGTTACGATCTCGAGGCTGCGCGTGCCGCCCTGCGATACACCGCGGCCGCCGCGGGCGAACGGCCGGTGGGCACCGTCCCGCTGCGCTCGCCCGTCGAGGGCGTGGTGCTCAAGGTTCACCAGGAGAGCGCCGGCGTGGTCGCGGCCGGCCAGCCGCTGCTCGAGGTCGGCGACCCTGGCGAGCTGGAGGTCGAGGCCGAGGTCCTGTCGAAGGACGCGGTGCGGATCGAGGCCGGCGGCCGGGTGGTGCTGGAGCGCTGGGGCGGCGACGCGCCGCTCGAGGGGACCGTCCGCGTGATCGAGCCGGCCGGATTCACCAAGGTCAGCGCGCTCGGCGTCGAGGAGCAGCGTGTGCGCGTGATCGTGGACATCACCTCCCCGCCCGCCGACTGGCGGCGCCTGGGCGACGGCTATCGCGTCGAGGCACAATTCATCGTGTGGGAGCGGCCGGATGCCCTCACCGTGCCCGCCAGCGCGCTGTTCCGGCGCGACGGCGGGCACGCGGCCTTCGTGGTCGAGGGCGGGCGCGCCCGGGTGCGGGCCGTCGTTCCCGGCCATGGCAGCGGGCTCCTGACCGAGATCACCGAGGGCCTCGCGGCCGGCGAGCGGGTCGTCGTGCACCCGGGCGATGCCGTGGCCGACGGCGTGCGCATACGATCGTTCCGTGGACACTGATCGCGAGGTCTTCCGATGCCTTCATTCGATGTCGTCTCCGAGCTCGATGCCCACGAGGTCGCCAATGCGGTCGATCAGGCGAACCGCGAGGTCTCGCAGCGCTTCGACTTCAAGGACACCGGCGCGAAGTACGAACTCGCCGGGTTCACCGTGACGATGCACGCGCAGGTGGACTTCCAGCTCAAGCAGATGCTCGACATCCTGCTGCCGAAGCTCGCCAAGCGGGGCATCGACGTGGCCTGCGCGAAACCCGGCGACCCGCAGGTCACTCTCAATGCCGCGCGCCAGGCCGTGGTCCTGCAGCACGGCATCGACGCCGACACCGGCAGGAAGATCCAGCGCCTCCTGAAGGACTCGAAGCTCAAGGTGCAGGCCGCGATCCAGGGCGACCAGGTGCGCGTCACGGGCAAGCAGCGCGACGACCTGCAGGCCGCGATCGCGCACATCCGCGACGCCGGCCTCGAGGTGCCGCTGCAGTTCAAGAACTTCCGGGACTGAGGGGCGGCGCTACCGGCCGGCTGCCGCCATCTTCCGCCGCAGGAACGCGATCTGGGCCTGCAGCGGCAGCTCCTTCGGGCACAGGTCATTGCAGCCGAGCAGCGACATGCAGCCGAACACGCCCTCGTCGGTGCCGACGAGCTCGTAGAACTCCGCGTCGCCGCGCACGTCGCGTGGGTCGAGCCGCATGCGCGCCACCTTGTTGAGCCCCACCGCGCCGACGAAGTCCTGGCGCATGTGCGCCGTGCCGCAAGCCGCGACGCAGCAACCGCACTCGATGCAGCGGTCCAGCTCGTAAACCTCGTCGGCGAGGTCGGGATCCATGCGCTCCTCGTGGCGGCGCAGGTCCACCCCGGATTCCCGCGCATGCACCCAGGCCTCGAGGCGCTCGGTCATCTCCCGCATCCACTTGCCCGTATTGACGGACAGGTCGCCGATCAGCTCGAAGGTCGGCAGCGGCGCGAGCGTGATGTCGGCCGGCAGCTCGGCGGTGAGCGTGCGGCAGGCGAGTCCCGGGCGGCCGTTCACCACCATGCCGCAGCTGCCGCAGATGCCGGCGCGGCAGACGAAGTCGAACTGCAGCGACGGGTCCCGCTTCTCGCGGATCTCGTTCAGCGCGATGAACAGCGTCATGCCGGCGCTCTGCTCCAGCTCGTAGGCCTGCAGGTGCGGCACACTGCCCGGGTCTTTCGGGTTGTAGCGCATGACCCTGACGGTCAGCTTCTCGCCTTCGGCGACCT
>JBBINN010000226.1:4483-4723 GCA_037443885.1 Gammaproteobacteria bacterium
GATGCGGGAGGTCGAGGCCGGATCGGCCGGGTTGCAGCGCAGGATGTGCACGCGCAACCGGCGCGGCGCGGGTGTGGTCGTCATGGCAGCGGCTCCCCGAGCCTCTCGTTGGGCCCTCGAAGCGACCCGGGCAGGAGGTGTTCGTACGGCATCAGAGCCTGCTGCACGGCGAAGCGTCAGTCGCCGCCGAGCCGCTCCCGCACCGCGTCCACCTCCGCCTGGCGCGCCGCGGTGGCCGGG
>JBBINN010000227.1:0-4715 GCA_037443885.1 Gammaproteobacteria bacterium
CGCGAAGTTGTCGAACTCGCCGGCGAGGTCGGCGGCACCTGACCGGGTCTCGGCGAGCGCGGCCACCTGCGCGAAGTTGTCGAACTCGCCGGCGAGGTCGGCGGCACCTGACCGGGTCTCGGCGGGCGCGTGATCGGCGACTGCGGCCAGCGCCACGGCGATGGATCCGGCGAGACAGCGCGTCAGCGTGTTCATGCCGCGAGACTAGACGAAATCCGTCGCTCCCTGCAGCACCCCCGGCGCCCCCCGGGCGGCAACCAGTGAGCGGCGCCGTGGCTTCACGTCCGGGCGCGTATGGTGGCCAGCAGGTGCGCCACCGCGGACCACAGCGCCCCGACCATCAGCCACTGCCAGAACGCGAAGCTCTGCCAAACGGGCACGCCGAGCTCGCGCCAGTTCGGCTTGACCCAGCCGACGTCGCGCTGCAGGACGTACAGCGCCAGGCTGCCGAGGCCTACCAGCACGAGCGGACTCATCCCCGCAATCGCCCGCCAGCGTCCCGTCTCCCCGGCGGCGACACGCAGCACGTAGACGGCCAGCAGGCCGACGTAGAGGCTCAGGAAGGCGAGCAGCGCCAGCGCTTCGTGACTCTTGTCGACGATGGCCGACAGGTGCAGGAAGAGCGCGCGTTCCACGCCGACCAGCGCGGCGAACACCAGACCGGCGCGCAGCGCCAGCGTTGCCGAGCGCGACCACGCGTCGCGCCCGCGCGGACGGATCCTCTCGAAGACCGGCCACAGCAGCAGCATGGACACCGCGAGGCCGATCGAGAACCAGAGGCTGCCGTCCGGGTTGTGCTTGCGCGAGGCGAGCCGCGAGATGACCGTGTACTGCCAGTCGAAGCCGCCCGGATAGACGGCAACGGCCAGCGCCACGCCTGCCGCGAAGACGGCCAGCGCCACGCCATAGCCAATCCATGCCCGGCGGAATTCCTTCCCCGCGAGCATGGGAAACCCCAGCACCGGATCGCCCTTCGACAACGCTCAGTGGTTGCCGGCTGTCCGGGCCGCCGGCTCCTGTCGCCTGTCCGGACCCGGCGGCGCAACGACCTCGTTGGGCAGCTGCATGCCGGTCGCGACCAGTTCCGCCCTCACCTGCGGCGTGAACGCGAAACACAGCCCCTCCTCCGTGAGGGTCTTTAGCACCGGCAGTCGGATACCGCAGCAGTGCCCCTCGACGCGGAAAGCCTCAGGATCGATGGCCGGACCAAGGGCGTCTTTCATGGCAGCTTCCTCGTCGTTCGTGAAGAGTGTAGCGGGAACCGGGAGCGGGGCCATTCGCATTGCCGGCAACCGTCGGCGGGGCGAATCGTCGTCCCGGCGTCACCTGCGGAAGCTGCGGAAGCTGCGGATTCATATTTCGCCTTATGACGAAATACTGCACGGCGTGAGAAAGGAACCCCCGGTCCCCGCGCCCGAAGCCGTGTTCAAGGCCCTCGGCAACCCTGCCCGCCTGACGCTCGTCAGGACGCTGCAGGGCGGCGAGCACTGCGTCTGCGACCTAGTGGAAGCCGTCGGGCTCGGCTGGTCCACGACCTCGCGCCATCTCGAGATCCTGCGCGAGGCCGGCGTCGTCGGCAGCGAGAAGCGCGGTCAGCAGGTCTTCTACCGGCTCACGCTCGCCTGTGTCCCGGGATTCCTCGCCTGCCTCGATGGCGCCGGTGCGGTGCGGAACTTCCGCCCGACAAGCTGCGGCCGCGACTGAGCGACACGCCGACATGAATACCCTGAGCGTCAGCCCCGAGACCCGGCACGAACTCAAGGTCTTCGCAGCGCTCGCGGCCGCATTCGCGGCGATCTACTTCCTGCCGGTCGGGCAGCCGCGCTTCGACGGCGCGTTGACCGAGGCACTCGAGCTCACCAAGTGGTACGCCCGCGAGCACGTGGTGCTGTGCCTGCTGCCGGCCTTCTGGATCGCGGGCGCAATCGCCGCCTTCGTCTCGAAGGCCTCCGTGATGCGCTACCTGGGGCCGAACGCGCCCCGGCCGCTCGCCTACGGCGTCGGTTCCCTGTCGGGCGGGATTCTTGCGGTCTGCTCCTGCACCATCCTGCCGCTCGTAGCCGGCATCTACCGCATGGGCGCCGGTATCGGTCCCGCGACGGCGTTCCTCTACGCCGGCCCCGCCATCAACGTGCTCGCGGTGATCATGACGGCCAAGGTGCTGGGCGTGGAGCTGGGCGTGGCGCGAGCCGTTGGCGCCATCGCCTTCAGCATCGTGATCGGGCTGCTGATGGCGCTGTTCTTTCGCCACGACGAGCGCGAGAAGAATCCGGCCGCCTTCGCCGCGCCCGCGGACGAACCGGCGCGGCCGCTCTGGCAGACTGCTGCCTTCTTTGGCGTGCTGGTCGGCATCCTCGTCTTCGCCAACTGGAGCGGCGGGTCCAGCGACGGGGGATTCTTCGCCAGTATTCAAGCGATCAAGTGGCCCATCACCTCGCTGCTGGCCGCGACGCTCGCGCTGATCCTCTGGCGCTGGTTTCACCTGGCTCCGTGGCGGCTGCTGGCGGTCACCGGCGCCGTCGCGCTGCTTGCGCTGGCTGTGCCTGAGCATCCCACTTGGGCGTTCCTCGCAGGCGTGCTCGGCCTTGCCTGGCTCACTGCCGGCCGCGACGACGAGGCTGGCGAGTGGTTCGCTCAGGCCTGGAGCTACACCAAGCAGATCGTGCCTCTACTGCTCGCCGGGGTGCTGGTGGCCGGATTCCTGCTCGGCCGCCCGGGGCACGAGGGCATCATCCCGTCGGCGTGGGTCGCTGCCATGGTCGGCGGCAATTCCATCGGCGCCAACCTCTTCGCCGCCGTCGCCGGCGCGCTGATGTACTTCGCCACGCTCACGGAAGTGCCGATCCTTCAGGGCCTGATCGGCAGCGGCATGGGCCAAGGCCCGGCGTTGACGCTGCTACTCGCCGGTCCCGCGCTGAGCCTGCCCAGCATGATCGTGATCAACTCGATTCTCGGGCCGCGGCGAACCACGACCTACGTCGCCCTCGTCGTCGTTATGTCCACGCTGACCGGGTGGCTATACGGCGCCTGGGCGGGCTGAGTCCGGCAGATCCAGGAGACACGCCATGACCAAGATCCAGATCCTCGGTTCCGGCTGCACCAGGTGCCACCGGCTCACGGAGGTGACCGAGCAGGCCGCCCGCGAGCTCGGCCTGCAGTACGAGCTCGAGAAGGTGACAGACGTGCTGCGCTACGCCGATTTCGGCGTGATGTTCACGCCGGCGCTCGTGGTGGACGGCCAGGTGAAGCTTTCAGGCAAGGTCCCGACGCTCGACGAAGCCAAGCGCCTGCTCACCTAAAGCGCCGACGCCTCTCCCGGGCGCGAGGGCGGGCCTATGCCGTCGGCCGCGCCACCTCGGCTGGCACCGGCTCGGCGCGCGCGAGCGCCTCGATCCGCTCCAGCTCCTCGTCCGACAGCTGCTGGTCCCCGCCGCCGCAGGCCATGATCTGCGCCTGCTGTTCGCCCTTGATGCGCGGGTCGTGGCGCGGCCGCCAGTCGATCTTCTGCATGTCCGGCCGCTGCCGGCTCGTGTCGAAGTCGAACTTCACGCCGCGCTTCGACTGCGGGCCCCAGTAATTGTTGCGGCCGAGGTCGTAGAACTGGCGCTGGACGCCGGCCTTGAGGAAGGCCTTCAGGCAGCCGAGCAGGTAGCGCCGCCGCTGGCCGGTGCCCTGCCAGGGGTAGGAGAACAGAGCCTTCTTCATGTAGAAGCGGCGGTAGTTGTTCATCACCCGGTCGAGCAGCTCGGCGCGGTCCATCGCGTCGGGCTTCATGATCGGGGTCACGAAGTTGTACTTCTCGAAGTCGAACACCTCGACCTTGTCGCCGAGCTCCTGGAACAGGTCGGAGAACGGCCACGGCGTGTACATTGCCCAGTTGGCCATGTCGGGGTTCCAGTCGCGCGCCATCTGGTACGTCTCTTCGAGCGTCTCGGCGGTCTCGTTCTCGAGGCCGACGATGAACTGCGCCTCGGTGACGATGCCCGCGTCCTTGAGCAGCTGGATCGCCTTCTTGTTCTGCGCGATCGTCGTTTCCTTGTTGAATCGGTCGAGCTTGAGCTGCGCCGCCGCCTCGGTGCCCAGGCTGACGTGGATCAGGCCGGCCTTGCGGAACAGCGGCAGCAGCTTCTCGTCGCGCAGGATGTCGGTCACGCGCGTGTTGATGCCCCACAGCACGTCGAGCTTGCGCTCGATCAGCTCCTCGCAGAACTGGATGAACTTCTTGCGGTGGATCGTCGGCTCCTCGTCGGCGAGGATGAAGAAGCCGACGTCGTGCTTCTTCACCAGCGTCTCGATCTCGTCGACGACCTTGATCGGGTCGCGGACGCGGTAGTCGCGCCAGAACTTCCACTGGCTGCAGAAGCTGCAGGTGAACGGGCAGCCGCGCGCGAAGTTGGGGATCGCCAGGCGCTTGCCCATCGGGATGTAGATGTACTTGTCCCACTCCAGGATGCCCCAGTCCGGCGCGATGCGGTCGAGGTCGGCGATCGGCGGCTCGGCCGGCGTCGCGATCACGTTGCCGCTGGCGTCGAGGTAGGCGATGCCCTTGACCTGGCTGCGGTCGCGCGCGAAGCCGCCGTCGTCCACCGCGCGCACCAGGTTGAGGAACACCTGCTCGCCCTCGCCGCGCACCACGGCATCGATCCAGGCCGCCTCCTTCAGCACCTGCGGGTACATGAAGGTGCCGTGGATGCCGCCGAGCACGGTGACGATCG
>JBBINN010000228.1:0-4688 GCA_037443885.1 Gammaproteobacteria bacterium
GATGGGCGCCATGCTCATGACCGCCTCAGATCAGCCTTTTTCAACGGCCTGCTAGTCCGGCCCCGCCGGTTCCGCCGCGGGCTCCAGCAGCGGGTTCGAATCGGCGTCCGCCGGCGCCGACCGGGCGGCGAGACGCGCCTGCCCCGCGTCGAACAGCGGCCTGAACTGGTTGCAGACCGCGCAGAAGAGGTCCGCCGTGCGCTCGGCGTCGTAGGCGGCGGAGTGCGCCGCTGCCGCGTCCCAGTCGAGCCCCGCGGCGATGGCGGCGCGTGACAGGACGGTCTGCCCGTAGGCGACCCCGGCGAGGGTGGCCGTGTCGAAGCTCGAGAACGGGTGGAAGGGGTTGCGCTTGATGCCAGCGCGCGCCACCGCGGCATTCAGGAAGCCGAGGTCGAAGGACGCGTTGTGCCCCACGAGGATCGCGCGCGTGCAGTTCTCCTCGCGAACCCAGCGCCGCACCTCCCGGAAGATGTTGCCGAGCGCATCCTGCTCGTGGACGGCCGGCCGCAGCGGGTGCCAGGGGTCGATGCCGTTGACCGCGAGCGAGGCCGGGTCGATGCGCGAGCCATCGAAGGGCTTGACGTGGTAGCGCCAGGTGTCGCCGCGTCGCAGCCGCCCGTCCTCGCCGATCACGAGGCCGACCGCCGCGATCTCGAGCAGCGCGTCCGTCGCGGCCACGAAGCCGCCCGTCTCGACGTCCACCACCACCGGCAGGAAGCCGCGGAAGCGCTGGCCGATCGGCGTGTTGCGCTGGGTTTCGCTCACGCGGAACCTGCCCCGGCGAGCCGCCAGGAGATGCTCTCGCCGGCGCGGAAGGGCACGAGCGCTTCCTGGCCGAAGGCGTAGCTCGCCGGCGGCTGCCACGCTTCGCGGACGAGCGTGATGCTGTCCGCATTGCGGGGCAGGCCGTAGAAGTCCGCGCCAAAGCGGCTGGCGAAGCCCTCGAGCCGGTCGAGCCTGCCGGCCTGCTCGAAGGCCTCCGCGTAGAGCTCGATGCCGGCGTGCGCCGAGAAGACGCCGGCGCAGCCGCAGCTCGTCTCCTTCGTGTGGCGCGCGTGCGGCGCGCTGTCGGTGCCGAGGAAGAACTTCGGGCTGCCGCTGGTGGCGGCCTCGACGAGGGCCTCGCGGTCGCGCGCGCGCTTGAGTACCGGCAGGCAGTAGAGGTGGGGCCGGATGCCGCCCGCCAGCATGGCGTTGCGGTCGAGCAGGAGGTGCTGCGGCGTCAGCGTGCCCGCGACCTGCGGCCCCGCGGCGCGCACGAACTCGACGCCGGCGCGGGTCGTCACGTGCTCGAGGACGACTTTCAGGCGCGGAAAGCGCTCCACGATTCGCGCGAGGTGGCGTTCGATGAAGGCCTGCTCGCGATCGAAGATGTCCACATCGGCGTCGGTCACCTCGCCGTGCAGCTGCAGCACCACGCCCGCTTCCTCCATGCGCGCGAGCACGGGGAACACCCGCTCGATGTCCGTGACGCCGGAATCCGAATTGGTCGTCGCGCCGGCGGGATAGTACTTCACGCCGCAGACGATGCCGCTTGCCTTCGCGCGGTCGATCTCGGCGGGCGGCGTGTTGTCCGTGAGGTACAGCGTCATCAGCGGCTCGAATCCGCAGTCTGCCGGCAGCGCTGCGACGATGCGGTCGCGGTAGGCCGCCGCCTGCGCTGTGGTGGTCACCGGTGGCTTGAGGTTGGGCATCACGACGGCGCGGCGGAAGCGCGCGGCAGTGAAGCCGACGACCGCGCGCAGCGCCTCCCCGTCGCGCAGGTGCAGGTGCCAGTCGTCGGGACGGGCGAGGGTGAGCGTGGTCATCGGGACTCCCGGGCCGGCAGTGGTTCGTCGAGCAGCAGCGCCGTCAGGAAACGCACTCCGAAGCCGGTGGCATCGGTCGAGACGTGGGCGAGGCCGCCGGCGCGCGTGGCCGAGGACAGGTCGACGTGCAGCCAGGGGATGCCGGGGGCGACAAAGCGCGACAGGAACCGCGCCGCGTAGATGTGATCGCCTTTGGAGTCTACCGTGCACTGGATGACGTCGGCGATCTTGCTTTCGAGCTCGTGGTCGAAGTCCTCGTCCATCGGCAGGCACCACACACGCTCGCCGCTTGCCGCACCGGCGCGCTCGATCGCGGCGCGCCAGGCCGGCCGGTTGGTGAAGGCGCCGCTGTAGCGCTCGGTCAGCGCCGACACGCAGGCGCCTGTAAGCGTGGCCAGGTCGATGATTGCGGCGGGCTTCGAGCGCGAGGCGAGCGCCAGCGTGTCCGCCAGCACCATGCGGCCCTCGGCGTCCGTGTGGATCACCTGGATGGTGGTGCCGTCCAGCGCCGTGACGACGTCCTGGGGCTGGTAGGCCGCCGGGCCGATGCGGTTCTCGGCGAGCGCGAGCCAGGCGTCCACGGGCCTCGGGTAGCGGCTCTTCGCCAGCGCGAGCAGCGTGGCGAGCGCCACCGCGCTGCCGGCCATGTCCGTGTGCATCTCGAGCATGGACTTGTGCGGCTTGAGGTTGGTGCCGCCGGTGTCGAAGCAGATTCCCTTGCCGACCAGCGCCAACGGCGCCCGCCTGCCGGCGCCGCGCGGCCGGTAGCTGAGCCGCAGGATGCCTGCATCGCGCCGCGCGCTGCCGCGCGTGACGGCCAGGAAGGCGCCCGCGCCGAGGCGCGCGAGCGCGCCTTCGCCGTAGAAACGCGCCGCGACACCGGCCTCGCGCGCGAGGCCCGACGCGAGCCGGCGGTAGCCGCCTGGCGTCAGGCGGTCCGGGGGCAGGAGCGTCAGCCAGCGCACGAGGTCGGTGCCTTCGGCGGTCGCGCGTCGAGGTCCCGGCCGCCGAACACCTTGACCGCAGCGAGCATCGCGGCGCGGCGCGGCTTCGCACTGAAGCGCGGCGTACGGAAGCCAGACGCCATGGCGGCCGACGCGCCCGCTTCGAGGGCACGAGCGGCGTCGCCCGCGTCGAGACCGCGGGCGGCGACGCCGAGCGAAGCGGGCTCGGCCGCCTGCGCTGCGCGCGTCATGTCGCCCGCGAGCGAAAGCAGCGCGAAGGGAGTCGGGGCCTTCGGCACGAGGCCCACGACCACAAGCAAGGGCCACTGCGCGGGCAGCCAAACGCAGAAGTGCGCCCCCGGGGCGCGCTTCGAGCGCTCGAGGCGGGCGCGCAGCAGCGCAGCGTGCTCGAGACCGTCCAGCGCCGCCGCGGCCCGGTCGGCGGGCACGAACAGCAACAGGGCATCGAGCGCGCCGAGGGCCGTGCCGGGGTCCACGTCGCGCGTCGCCGAGAGGCGCGGCGCGCGGCTGTCGGGCAGCAGTGACGGCACGGAGTATCCTTGACCGACCGGTACGAGGCACCGATCATACCGCGCCCGGGTCCTCGGCTGAACGATGGTGCGGAAGCGGGCGAGAATGACGGAGGGGGCGCGATGACAGGCATTTCCCGGCCCGAGGACATCGATCCGCTCGAGACCCAGGAATGGCTCGAGTCGATCGACTCGGTGCTGAAGGCGCACGGCGCCCAGCGCGCGCACTTCCTGCTGGACCGGATGATCGACCACGCGCGGCGGGCCGGTGCCTACCTGCCTTTTCGCGCCAATACCGCCTACCTGAATACGATCCCGGTGTCGCAGGAGCGGCCGTATCCCGGCGACCGCGCGCTCGAGCGGCGCCTCGAGGCCTATATCCGCTGGAACGCGATGGCGATGGTGGTGAACGCCAACCGCATCAGTTCCGAGTACGGCGGCCATATCGCGACCTACGCATCCTCCGCGACGCTCTACGAGGTCGGTTTCAACCACTTCTGGCGCGCCCCGACCGACCAGCACCCCGGCGACCTCGTCTTCGTGCAGGGCCACTCTAGCCCCGGCATCTACGCCCGCGCCTACCTGGAGGGTCGGCTGAGCGAGGAGCAGTTGCGCCACTTCCGCCGCGAGGTGGGCGGACAAGGCCTGTCGTCCTACCCCCACCCGTGGCTGATGCCCGACTTCTGGCAGTTTCCGACCGTCTCGATGGGGCTTGGGCCCATGCAGGCGATCATGCAGGCGCGCTTCATGCGTTACCTGGAGCACCGCGGCCTCGTGCCCGAGAGCGACCGCAAGGTTTGGGCCTTCCTCGGCGACGGCGAGATGGACGAGCCCGAGTCCATGGGCGCCCTGACGCTGCCCGTGCGCGAGCGCCTGGACAACCTCGTGTTCGTCGTCAACTGCAACCTGCAGCGGCTCGACGGCCCGGTGCGCGGCAACGGCCGCATCGTCGACGAGCTCGAGGCCCTGTTCCGCGGCGCGGGCTGGAACGTGATCAAGCTGCTGTGGGGCAGCGACTGGGACGGGTTGCTCGCGCGCGACCGGAACGGCGCGCTGATCGACGCCTTCGACGCGACCGTCGACGGTCAGTTCCAGACCTACGCGGCCACCGACGGCAAGTTCAACCGCGAGCGCTTCTTCGGCCAGAACGAGGCGCTGCGCACGCTGTCGCAGGGGATGACCGACGAGCAGATCGACCGGCTCACGCGCGGCGGTCACGACCCGGTGAAGCTGTACGCGGCCTACCACGCGGCCGCGCACCACCGGGGTCGTCCGACGGTCGTCCTCGCGCACACGAAGAAGGGATTCGGCATGGGACGCGCCGGCCAGGGCCGGATGACGACCCACCAGCAGAAGAAGCTCGACCGGGACGCGCTGCTCGAGTTCCGCGACCGGTTCGCGCTGCC
>JBBINN010000229.1:0-4639 GCA_037443885.1 Gammaproteobacteria bacterium
GTGGTGGACATGTCGTCCGATATCCTGTCACGACCGGTGGACGTGAGCCGATTCGGCCTGATCTATGCCGGTGCCCAGAAGAACATCGGCCCGGCCGGGCTCACCGTGGTGATCGTGCGCCGCGACCTCATCGGCCGTGCGCGCAAGGGTACGCCGAGCATGCTCGACTACGCGGTGCACGCCGAAGCCGATTCCATGTCGAACACGCCGCCGACCTTTGCCTGGTACCTGGCTGGCCTCGTGTTCGAATGGCTGAAGGCGCGTGGCGGGCTCGCCGGGATCGCCGCCATCAACGCGCGCAAGGCGGGCAAGCTCTACGAGGCGCTCGACAACAGCAACTTCTACCGCACCCCGGTCGCGCCCGGGTGCCGCTCGCTCATGAACGTGCCGTTCACCCTCGCCGACCCCGCGCTGGACGCGGCGTTCCTGAAAGGCGCGGAGGCGCGCGGACTCACCAATCTCAAGGGGCATCGCAGCGTCGGCGGCATGCGCGCGAGCCTGTACAACGCCGTGCCGGAAGCAGCCGTGGATGCGCTGGTCGAGTATCTGCAGGTGTTCGAGCGTGAGCACGGATAAGCCGCCGGCGGAATCCCTCGCGGCCGTTCGCGAGCGCATCGACGCGATCGACGAGCAGCTGCATGCGCTGCTCAACGAGCGCGCGCGACATGCGCAGCAGGTCGGCATCTCCAAGCACGCCTCTGGACACACGGTGGACTTCTACCGTCCTGAGCGCGAGGCCGAGGTCCTGCGCATGGCGCTCGCGCGCAACAAGGGTCCGCTGCGCGACGAGGAGATCCTCCGCCTCTTCCGCGAGATCATGTCGGCGTGTCTTGCCCAGCAGGAGCCGCTCAAGGTGGCCTTCCTCGGGCCGGAGGGCACGTTCACCCAGCAGGCCGTGCTGAAGCACTTCGGTCACTCGGTCCGGGCGCTGGCGCTGCCGGCCATCGAGGACGTGTTCCACGAGGTAGAGGCCGGCACTGCCGATTTCGGCGTCGTGCCGATCGAGAACTCGACCGAGGGCACGGTCAATCACACCCTGGACCGTTTCCTCGTGTCGCCGCTGTCCATCTGCGGCGAGGTGGAACTGCGCATCCACCAGTACCTGATGGGCCGCATGACCTCCCTCGAACACATCCGACGGATCTGCTCGCACCAGCAGTCGCTGGCGCAGTGCCGCCAGTGGCTCGACGAGCACCTGCCGGAGGTCGAGCGGATCGCCGTTTCGAGCAACGCCGAAGGCGCGCGCCGCGCCCGGGACGAGCAGGGCACTGCGGCGATCGGGCCGCAGGCGGCCGCCGAGGTCTACGGCCTCGGCGTGCTGGTCGCGGAGATCGAGGACCGGCCGGACAACACCACGCGCTTCCTGGTGGTCGGCAACAAGTCGTTCCGCCCGAGCGGCGTGGACAAGACCACGCTCCTGGTATCGACCGGCCACACCGACGCCTCGGGCACGCTGTACAAGCTGCTTGAGCCGCTGGCCCGCGAGAACGTGAGCATGACCCGGATAGAGTCGCGGCCGTCGCGCCGGCGCAAGTGGGACTATGTGTTCTTCATCGACATCGAGGGGCACCGGGAGGACCCGGCCGTCGCGCGTGCGCTGAAGGAACTGGAGTCCCGTGCGTCGCTGTTCCGGGTTCTCGGCTCCTATCCGCGGGCGATCCTCTGATGGACTGCTGGATTGCGCGCAGCGGCGCCGGTGTCGGCGGGTGTATCTCCGTGCCGGGCGACAAGTCGATTTCCCACCGCGCGATGATGCTCGGTGGCCTGGCCGAGGGCGTTACCCGGGTCACCGGATTCCTCGACAGCGAGGATTGCCTCGCGACGCTGGGCGCCATGCGCGCCATGGGCGTCTCGATCGAGCGGCCCGCGCGCACCGAGGTGCTGGTCCGCGGCGTCGGCCTGCGCGGGCTCGAGGCCCCCCCGGGTCCGCTCGACATGGGCAACGCCGGCACGGCGATGCGGCTCTTCACCGGCCTGCTGGCCGGACAGGGCTTCGACTCTGAGCTCGTCGGCGACAGCTCCCTCATGCGCCGGCCGATGGAACGCGTGGCGGTGCCGCTGCGCCGCATGGGGGCGGCGATCCAGACGCAGGACGGACGGCCACCGGTGCGGATCGCGGGCGGCCGTGCGCTGTCCGGCATCGACTGGACGCTGGAGGTGGCGAGTGCCCAGGTCAAGTCGGCGATCCTGCTCGCTGGACTGTATGCGTCGGGCACCACGGCGGTGACCGAGCCGGCGGTGACCCGTGACCATACCGAACGCATGCTCCGGGCCTTCGGCGTGCCGGTCGAGTCGCGCGGCCTGACCGCAAGGCTGACCCCGGCGCAGCTGTCGGCGACCAGCGTGGCCGTTCCCGGCGATTTTTCCTCGTCCGCATTTTTCATCGTGGCGGCGCTGATCGCGGGGTGTGAGCCCCTGACGATCGCCAACGTCGGGGTGAATCCCACCCGTACCGGCCTCCTGGACATCCTGCGGCTGATGGGCGCGCACATCGAGGTCGTCGAGCCCCGCCTGGCCGGCGACGAGCCAGTCGCGGACCTCGTGGTGTACCCGGGGCCGCTCCAGGGCATCGCGGTGCCGCCGGAACTGGTGCCGCTGGCCATCGACGAGTTCCCGGTGCTTTTCGTCGCCGCCGCGTTCGCGGAAGGGGAAACCCTCGTGACGGGCGCGGCGGAACTGCGGGTCAAGGAGAGCGACCGGATCGCGGTCATGGCGGAGGGACTGCGCGGGCTCGGTGCCGATGCCGTGGCCTTGCCCGACGGAATGCTGATCCGTGGCGGCCGCTTGACCGGCGGCCACGTCCACAGCCACGGCGACCACCGGATTGCGATGTCGTTCGCCGTGGCGGCGTCGCGGGCCGAGGGCGACATTCGCATCGACGACGTGGCCAACGTGGCGACGTCGTTTCCGGGGTTCCTCGAGGTCGCCGGGGCCGCCGGACTTGCGGTCCAGCCGTTGACATAACGCATGGTGCCGGTGATCGCCATCGACGGCCCGAGCGGTTCCGGCAAGGGGACGGTCAGCCGGCTCGTGGCCCGCGCGCTCGGCTGGCACCTGCTGGACAGTGGCGCCCTGTACCGACTCGTCGCGCTGGCCGGTATGCGCGCGGGGCTTGCCGCCGACGACGAGGCCGGTCACGCCCGCCTGGCCGCGAATCTCGATGCCGAATTTGCCTCGGACGCCGCCGGCGAGGAGCGGGTCACCCTGGCAGGAACGGATGTGACCCTTGAACTGCGTTCAGAGTCCACGGGTGCGGCGGCCTCGCGGGTGGCCGCCTGGCCCGCGGTCCGTTCGGCGCTGCTCGAAAGGCAGCGGCGCTATGCCAGGACGCCGGGTCTCGTTGCGGACGGTCGCGACATGGGGTCCGTGGTCTTCACGGGCGCCGGCCTCAAGATCTTCCTCACCGCCAGCGCCGCGGAACGGGCCCGTCGGCGCCATAAGCAGTTGAAGGAAAAGGGCCTTGGTGTTAACCTCGCCGCCCTTTCGGCGGAGATCGCCGAACGCGACAGGCGCGATGCGACCCGGGCCGTGGCCCCGCTCGTCGCCTGTGCAGACGCCGTGACCCTCGACACCACGGGCCTCGAGATCGACGAGGTCGTGTCGCGGATCCTGGCCCTCGCGGGGGAGCGCTTCCCCCGGGCCGGCGTCGACGACTAGGACGGTGTTCCAGGGAGGGGCACCGAAGGCAGACAAACCCTCGCCGGCAGGAAGCCGGCAGGCAAGCACAGAGAGACCCGGGCCGCAGGCCCACCAACCCACCATGACTGAATCTTTCGCACAGTTGTTCGAGCAGAGCCTGGCCAACACCCAGATCAAGGCCGGGCAGATCCTCAATGGTCACGTCGTCGCCATCACGCCCGACGTCGTCATCGTGAGCGCCGGCCTCAAGTCCGAGGCCGTCATCCCGGTTGAACAGTTCCGCAACGAGCGGGGCGATCTCGAGGTCGCCGTCGGCGACATGGTCGAGGTCGCGCTCGACGCGGTCGAGGACGGTTCCGGCGCCACACGCCTGTCCCGCGAGAAGGCCAAGCGCGCCCGCACCTGGTCGCGCCTCGACACGGCCTTCGAGAAGGGCGAGGTCGTGCAGGGCATCATCAACGGCCGCGTCAAGGGCGGCTTCACCGTCGAGATCGAGAACGTCCGCGCCTTCCTGCCGGGCTCGCTCGTCGACGTGCGCCCGGTCCGCGACCCGTCCTATCTCGAGGGTAAGGTCCTCGAGTTCAAGGTCATCAAGCTCGACCAGAAGCGCAACAACGTCGTCGTGTCGCGCCGTGCGGTCGTCGAGCAGGAGTACAGCGCCGAGCGCAGCCAGCTCCTCGACAACCTGCGCGAGGGTGACGTCGTCAAGGGCGTGGTCAAGAACCTGACCGACTACGGCGCGTTCGTGGACCTCGGCGGCATCGACGGCCTGCTCCACATAACCGACATGGCGTGGAAGCGCGTCAAGCACCCGTCCGAGGTGGTCAAGGTCGGCGACGAGATCGACGTGCGCATCCTCAAGTTCGACCGCGAGCGCCAGCGCGTCTCGCTCGGCATCAAGCAGCTCGGCGCCGACCCGTGGCAGAACATCGCGCGGCGCTATCCGCCGAACACGCGCCTGTTTGGCAAGGTCACGAACATCGCCGACTACGGCTGCTTC
>JBBINN010000230.1:0-4609 GCA_037443885.1 Gammaproteobacteria bacterium
CCGAGTGCTGCGCTCCGACGCTCATCACCCGCGACATGGCCGACATGGCCGCCTTCCTCGCCGAGCACGGCCGCGCCGTTTGCAAGCCGCTCTTCGGCATGGGCGGCCGCTCGATCTTCGTGCTCGAGGCCGGGGACAAGAACGCCAACGTGGTGTTCGAGACGCTGACGGAGTACGGCAGCCGCTACGCGATCGTGCAGCGCTACATCCCGGAGATCGTCACGACGGGCGACTCGCGGATCCTGCTCGTGGACGGCGAGCCGGTGCCCTTCGCACTGGCGCGCATCCCCGCGCCCGACGACAACCGGGGCAACCTCGCCGCCGGTGCCCAGGGGCAGGGCCGTCCGCTCGACGACCGGGACCGCTGGCTGTGCTCGCGGATCGGCCCGGCGCTGCGCGAGCGCGGGATGATGTTCGTGGGCCTCGACGTGATCGGCGGCTTCGTCACCGAGATCAACGTCACCAGCCCGACCGGCATACGCGAGCTCGACCGGCAGTTCGGCCTGGACATCGGCGGCCTGATGATGGACTCGGTCCTCCGCCGGCTCGGCCGGGCCTGAGGCCTCTGCATGGCGCCGGCGTCCACCGCAGACGAGACCTCCTTCGGCACGGAATCCACCCGCCCCGGGGACCGCATGGTCACCACGCTGTTCCTCGCCGGCCTGTTCCACCTGATCGTGATTCTCGGCGTGTCGTTCTCGCTGCCGGCGCCCCGCGACCGCGGCGCCGCGCCAACGCTCGAGGTGCTGCTCGTCAGCGAGGCCCTGCCCGAGTCGCTCACCAACGAGGATGCCCGCTACCTCGCACAGCGGACCCAGCAGGGCGCCGGCAACCTGCGCGAGGCCGGCCGGTCGCGCGTGCCGACCGACGCGAATGCCCCCGTCGACCAGGTCGGCGAGCGCGAGGGCAGCCCGGGCGCCGATGCGGGGGGACCGACGGGTGGCGAGTCCGCCGCCCTGGCCGCCGCAGGGGCGGGCCGGCTGCATTTCGCGGCCGATGCGGAGCAGCCGGCGAGCCCTGACGACGCCGTGCCGCGCCAGCTGCTGGCGGGCGCAGAAGCCACGCTGCCGTCGAGTTCCGACGACTTCGAGCTGCGCCTGCGCGGGACGTCGCGGCGCGAGCTGATGGTCACGCCGAGCACGCGTGAGTCGGGTGTCGCGGTCTACCTCGACGCGTGGAAGCGCCGCGTCGAGCGCGTCGGCACGCTCAACTTCCCGACTGCCGCGCGCCGGGCCGGCCTGTCCGGCAGCCCCGTAGTCGAGGTCGCACTCGCCTCGGACGGCCGTCTGGCAGAGGCACTGGTCCGCCGCTCGAGCGGCCATCCGGAACTCGACCAGGCCGCGATCGAGGTCCTGCGGCTCGCCGCGCCTTTCGATCCGTTCCCGCGCGAGTTCGCGGCGCGGCACGACGTGCTGCGCTTTGCGTACGAATGGCACTTCGAGGGCGGCCAGCTGACGGGCTCGGCCGTCCAGGTCCCCGCGACGCACTGATCTCCCGGCCGCCCCGGCTTTGACCCCCGCCGGACCCCGCCGGATACTATGGCCATGGCGACGAGCCGCTTCCTCAGCAACCAGCTCCTGATCGCGATGCCCTCGCTCGCGGACCCGAACTTCTCGCAGACCGTGACCCTGGTCTGCGAGCACTCGGAGCGCGGCGCCCTCGGCATCGTGCTGAATCGACCGATGAACATGACCCTCGGCGAGGTGCTGGACCAGCTCGGGCTCGCCGGCGGCGAGGCCGGGCTGCGCGCCGGACAGGCGCTGCGTGGCGGGCCCGTGCAGACCGATCGCGGCTTCGTGCTGCATCCGCCCGGGGAGCGCAGCTGGGATTCCACGCTCGAGGTCTCCGATCGGCTGCACGTGACCACTTCGCGCGACGTGCTCGAGGCGATCGCCCTCGGCCAGGGCCCGCAGCGGGCGGCCATGGCCCTGGGCTATGCCGGCTGGGACGCCGGCCAGCTCGACGAGGAGATGCGCCAGAACGCCTGGCTGACCGTGCCCTGCGACGAGAGCGTCGTCTTCGACCTGCCCTTCGAGCAGCGCTGGAACGCCGCCGCACGGCTGCTCGGCGTGGACCTCTCGCGCCTGAGCCACGTCGCGGGCCGGGCCTGAACATGCCGGCCGGGCCGGCGCGCTCGGTGCTGGCCTTCGACTACGGCGAGCGGCGCATCGGCGTCGCCGCCGGCAACACCCTCACCGCCACCGCCACCCCGCTCGAGACCCTGCGCAACAAGGCCTCGGGTCCGGACTGGGAGGCCGTCGCGCGCTGCTTCGAATCGTGGCGTCCCGAAGTGGTCGTGGTGGGGGTTCCCTATAATATGGACGGCACCCGCGGCCGCCTCGCGTCGGCCGCCGAGGGCTTTGCCGCCGAGCTGGGCGCCCGATTCGGCACCGAGGTCGTGACTGTCGATGAACGGCTGTCCTCCCGCGAGGCCGAGCAGACCCTCCGCGAGCGGCGTCGCAGCGGCGCCCTGCGCAGGCGGCTGCGGCGCGAGGACGTCGATGGCGAAGCGGCCAGCGTGCTGCTGAGGCAGTGGCTCGGCGGGACCGGACGGTGAGGACCATGAAGGCACAGGATCCCCAGGGCTTCTCGCAGCTCGACCCGGCCGGCCGGCTGCGCCACCTCGTCACGCTCGCCGGGCTCGACGCCGACCTGGTCCGCGAACTGCTCGCGCGGGCCCAGCACTACGTCACGCGCCCCGGGCAGGTGCCGGCCCACGGCAAGGATCTCGCCGGCTTCACGGTGGCGAACCTCTTCACCGAGCCCTCGACCCGCACCCGCGCGTCCTTCGAGCTGGCGGCCAAGCGGCTGTCGGCCGACGTCGTCAACGTCGACGTCATGCTCTCCTCGCGCGTGAAGGGCGAGTCCATGCTGGACACGATCTACACGCTGCAGGCGATGGACGTGGACGTGTTCGTGATCCGCGATGCGCAGCCGGGCGTGACGCAGTACGTCGCCGAGCACGTCGCCGACCACGTGAGCGTGGTGTCGGCAGGCGAGGCCCACCTGTCGCACCCGACGCAGGGACTGCTCGACGCGCTGACGATGCTGCAGTTCAAGGGTGGCTTCCGCGACCTGGTGGTGTCGATCGTCGGCGACATCCGCCACTCCCGCGTCGCCCGCTCCGCCGCCCACGTGCTCGGCGTCCTCGGCGTCGGCGAGCTGCGCCTCATCGGCCCGGATGAGCTGATGCCCGACGCGCACGAGTTCCCGGGTGCCCGGCGTTTCTCCTCGCTGGACGCGGGCATCGACCACGCCGACGTGGTCATGATCCTGCGCATCCAGAACGAGCGTATGGAGCAGGCCCACATCCCCGACGCGGCGGGCTACTTCGACCGCTACGGCCTCACGCCCGAGCGCCTCAGGCGCGCGCGGCCGGAGGCCATCGTGATGCATCCCGGCCCGATGAACCGCGGGGTCGAGATCGCCTCGGAGGTGGCCGACGGCCCGCAGTCGGTGATCCGCCGCCAGGTCGCGAACGGCGTCGCGGTGCGCATGGCCGTGCTGGCGCATCTCGCCGCGGCGCGGCGGAGCCGCGGATGAGCGGCGCCGATCGCGCCCACCGTGGCACGATCTTCGTCGAGGACGGCGAGGTCCTCGCGCACGAGGCCTTCGAGGGCGGGCAGTACGTCATCCGGCTGCGGTCGCCTAAGTGCGCGGCCGCGGCGCAGCCGGGCAGCTTCGTGCACCTCGCCTGCGGCCCCGGCATCCCGATGCGCCGGCCGCTGTCCATCATGCGCGCCAATCCACGCGAGGGCTGGATCGACATCCTCTACAAGGTCGTCGGCCAGGGACTGGCCGCGCTCGCGGAGCGCAGGCCGGGCGAGCGGCTCTCGAGCATGGGCCCGATCGGGCGGGGCTTCACGGTACACCTGGAACGGCCACGCACGCTGCTGATCGGGGGCGGCGTCGGCATCCCGCCCATGGTGTTCCTCGCCGAGACGCTCGCCGCGGACGCCGAGGGATCCTGGCAGCCCCTGGTGCTGATGGGCTCGGAGATTCCCTTCCCGTTCCGCAGCCGGCCTTCGACGATCCTCGTGCCGGGCATCCCGGACGGGACCATCGCCTGCATGCCGCTGCTCGACGGCTGGGGCGTGCCGAGCCGGCTCGCGTCGCTCGCCGGGTTCCCCGGCTGCTTCCACGGCTACGTCACGCAGCTCGCCGACGCGTGGCTGCGCACGCTCGATGCGCGTGCCCTCGCGGAAGTGGAGATCTTCGCCTGCGGCCCGACGCCGATGCTCAGAGCCTGCGCGGAGCTCGCCCGCGGCTTCGGGCTGCCCTGCCAGGTTTCGCTCGAGGAGTACATGGCCTGCGCGGTGGGCGGCTGTGCGGGCTGCGCGGTGATGGTGCACGGGCCGGAGGGCCCGGCCATGAAGCGCGTGTGCGTGGACGGGCCGGTGTTCGACGCCGAGCGAGTCTTCCCGGCCGCGGCCTGACCCGCATCTGCCCTCGCCTGTTCGGACCGCCGATTCAACGACGACGCACGGAATGCCCGAGGGCCGGCCTTCCTCTCCGGGACCGGAGTCGGGAAGGCCGACCCTCGGGCGGGTGCGTCGTCGTGGTCGCGGCGCATCCGGCGGCGCACACGAGGTCGTTGCCCCGTCCCCGG
>JBBINN010000231.1:0-4487 GCA_037443885.1 Gammaproteobacteria bacterium
CCGCGAGCGCCTCGAGAAGGCCTTCCGCCTGCGCCGCCGCGGCGGGGCCCGGCGCGAAGCCCGAGGCGGTGCCCCAGGGCACCAGCGCCCAGTCGCGGATTCCCGCGATGGCGAGCGTGCGAGTGACGTTGGCGGCGGCGAGGCGCTGCACGTCCGGCCCGTAGCGTGAGAAATCGCCGAGTCCGGCGAAGACCACGTGACGCGCCGCCAGCCGGCCGGCGGCCGCAGGCAGCACGAACACACCGCCGGACTGGGTAACGAGCGCACGGCGGCGAGTGAGGTCGCGGATGGCGCCGTCGAGCCGGCTGTCCACCGCGAGCGCCGCGCCCGCGGGGTCGACGTTGTCGAACAGGCCGAGCACGATGGCCTCGGCGCGCGTCTTGGCGATGTCGCCGGTGGCGAAGGCGAAGGTCGTCGCCGGGGAAGCTGCTTTACGCCCGCGCCCGGACTCCCTGGTGCCTCGCGCCGGCTGATCGGCGGGGGCGCCCCCTCGCGTCGCGCTTCGCCGGATGCTCCGCGAGGGGGCATCCCCCGCCTGCGCCGGCGCGGCAGACGCTCCGCGGGGCGCGGGCGCTCGCGACGTCGCGCGAGGTGCGCTGCCGGGCGCGCGCATGGACGTTGCGGCCGTCGCATCGGTGATCAGGGCAGGCGGCTCGTCGGCGGCGTCGAACTCGTGCAGGAACTCGCGGCGCTCGTCGGCACTGAGGTCGTCCCAGAAGATCTTCGGCTCGGGCGCCGGCGGGGCGACGTCGGGCTCCCAGCGCGCGCGGCGACGGTCGGCCGACCACTCGGCCGGCAACTCCGTCGTGCTGCCCTGCTCGAGCAGCTCGAGCAGGGCGCGGGTCGACTGCTCGTCGCCGGGCAGGCGGCCGTGCTCCGCGCCGCTGTACCAGGTGGCGAGGCCTGGCCAGCGCGCGAGTGCAAGCGGTACCGTGCCGTCGCCCTCGGGGCCGCGGCGCAGCTCGAGTTGCCCTGCACGCATGCGAAGACCGGTGACCGTCTCGTGTCCCACTCCGGCAATGAGGGCGAAGCGCTCGTCGGGCGAGGGCAGCGCGAGCCTCGCGCGCCAGGCGGCCTTGAGAAGGGGCTGCCCGGGCCGCGGCCCGGGCGGCCATTCCCGCGCCGAGTGCGGGTCGAAGCCCATGCAGTCGGCGGCGAACGGCAGCAGCTCGGCGATGCCGGGCAAGGTGACGAACACCTCGCGCGCGAGTGCCTCGGCGGAGTGCGCGAGGTCGAGGCGCGCCAGGCGTCGAACCAGCGGGTACGTCCCGCGCAGCGCCTGGATCGTCGCATAGGCGCCGCCGTTCGGCGTGCCCAGCTGCACCACGCGGCCGAGCGAGGCAGCGCCAGGGTGCGCGAGCACGGCGCGGGCAACCAGCCCTCCCATGCTGTGGGCGACGACATGCACGGGCGGCCTGCGCTCGCGCGCGATGCGTTCGGCGAGCATGCGCCCCGCGTCCGCGACGCTGTGTCGCCAGTCGTAGGGATGGAAGTCGGCGTCGAACCCTCCCGCGCGCAGCGCAAGCTTGAGCCGCAGGTACGTGAACAGAAGGACGCCGAACGGCTCGATGCGGCGCGTGGAGGGCAGCGCGAGCCGCGTCAGCCGGCCGAGCGCGATCTCGATCGGGTCGAACCAGAGCAGGTTGCGGCGCCCGCCGCGTCGCGTCCCGAGGGTCGAGCCCATGATGCCGGGCAGGATCAGCACGCGCGGCCCGCGGCGGCGGCAGCGGCGCGCCTCGGCGGCGAGCCAGCGCAGCTCGTGGTGCGCCTCGGGTCCGAACAGCGCGTCGAGTGCCGGGTCGGGGCGCCGCGCCGCGAGACGGCGCTCGATGGCATCGGGCGTCAGGCGCAGGTCTTCCGCGGTCACGCATCCCCCACACGCTGCGCGCGGGCGTGATCGCGCGCCGGTCGTTTATAGCACGGCCTGAAGTACCGCCGATGCAGGCTAGACTATGGGGTCCGCCGCATCGCCGAGGAGAAATGTCATGCGCCGTGCCGTGCTCATCCTGGGCGCCGGACTCGCCATCGGTCCGCAAGTCGCGGCCGTAGGCCAGCCCGAGCTCACTGCCCGTGACGTCGTCGTCCGTGCCCACGCTGCGGCTGGCGGCGAGGCCTGGCTGCATGCAGGCAGCAACATCATGCGCGGCCACGCCACGCTCTGCCGCGACGGACGGCCCGAGGCCTGCGTCACGGCCGACCGCTACGAGATGTACCGCGTGTACCCGACCGAGCTCGCCAGGGCCCACGCGGGCAGCGGCAAGTTCCGCCTCGACGCCTACGTCGGCGACCGCGTCCTGTTCCAGATGGCCTTCGACGGCCAGCAGTCATACGACCAGAACGGCGTCGTGCCCGGGCCGCGCGCGCAGACCGACGAGGGCTCCGGCTTCGGTTTCAGCGCCATCCGTTTCGCGCTGGACGAGGGATTCAAGGTGGAGCGGCTGACGGACGACCAGGTCGAGGGCCGCCCGTGCTTCATCCTGCGCGTGACCGACCCCTCGGGCCAGACCACGCTGTTCGGAATCGACCAGCAGGACTACAGCATCCGCTCGGCGGCCTGGCAGTCGCCGCGAGGCTGGCACCAGCGCCTCTATTCCGGGTTCTACCGCGTCGGTGGCGAGGCGGGCTTCCTGCAGCCCGGCCGCGTGCGCCACTACTACGATGGGGTGAAGAGCGTGGACATCTACTGGACGTCGGCCGAGCTCGGCACCAGCATCCCGGACGAGATCTTCGTCCTCGGTCGCTGAACCCGGCCCGTCGTCCCACCTCCGATCCTGCAAGGAGCCACCCGCATGCACTTCGCCATCTCCGCGACCTGGGGCCCCACCGACCCGACCCGCGCAATGCTGCCCTTCATTTTCGCGGCCTCCGCGCTGCAGGCGGGCGACTCCGTGACGCTGATGCTCTTCCACGACGCGGTGCACATGGCGACACAGGGCACGGCCGCGAAGATCGTCCCCGTCGGCCCGCCGCAACGCTACGAAGAAGTGGTGTCGCACCCCAACGCGACGGTGCTCGCTTGCAGGCCCTGCGCCGAGGTGCGCCACATCGGCGAAGCGGCCCTCGACCCGCGCGTGAAAACGGCCGGCATGAACGAGTTCCACGCCGCGGCGTCGCGGGAGGGCGCGCGCGTCGTTACGTTCTGAACGGACCCAGCAACCGCTCGCGGGATGATTCCGCGAGCCGCCGCAGGCGCGGTTCGTCCACGCCCAGCAGCCGGCCGTCCCACTTGCGCGCGCGGCCCGCGACGAAGACGTGCCGCACATTCGCGGTGTCCATGGACTGCACGACCGCGCCGACAGGGTCGCTGAGCGGCAGCACGTTGATGGTGCCGGGGTCCAGCACGATGAAGTCCGCCTGCTTGCCGGGCGTGAGCGAGCCGATCCGGTCGGCCAGGTGATTGACCCGAGCGCCGCCGAGCGTGGCCATGGCGAGCACCTCGCGCACGGTCAGGAGCGGCGGCAGGTCCCGCTCGCCGCGCCGGGTGCGGCCGTGCACCAGCATGCGCTGCAGCGCGTGCGCCATGCGCATCTGGCCGAAGAACTCGCCCGACACGCTGGTCTCGACGTCGTTGCCGAGGCCAAGGGGTACGCCGCGGTCCAGCGCCGCCTGGAAGGGCGGCACACCGTGACCCATCTGCATCTCCACCGGGCCTGCGATGGATACGCCACCGCCGGTGTTCGCAATGAGGCGCCACTCCTCGTCGGTGAGGTTGCAGCAGTGGATGTAGGTGTTGTCCGGGCCCATGCGCTCCGCGAGCGGGAGCAGCGTGCCGGTGCCGTTGACGTGCGAGGTGATGGGCAGGGCGGTCTCCCGCGCGAGCGCCCAGTCGGCCGGATCGAGCCCGGCGGCGAGCGCGAGCGTCACGAGTCCGTCGTCGCCGGGAAGCCTGTCGCGACGCAGCCTGTGCAGGTCGCGTGGCCACGCGTGATCTGGGCCGCGGTGGCCTGTGCCGAAAGCATAGATGGCGCGGATGCCGGACTCGCGCAGCGCATCGATTGCGGCGTCGCTGTGCGCCGGCGAGTTGCTGGCGTGGGACCAGTCCAGGACCGTGGTGATGCCGGCGTGCAGCGCGCCGAGTGCGGACAGCAGGTTGCCGACATGGACGTCCTCGGGGGAGAGGCGCGGACGGACTTCGCCGATGATGCGGTCGAAGTACTGCTGCAGCGTCCCGTCCGGAAGCGCGTGGCGCAACACGCCCTGCCAGAGGTGACGGTGGGTGTCGACGAAGCCAGGCATGACGATCATGCCGGTGGCGTCGAGCACGAAGGCGTCGGCGGCAGCCTCGAGGCGCGCGCCGACCGCCACGATGCGCCCATCCTCGATCAGCAGGTCGGCGCCCGGCAGTTCCCCCAGCGCCGGGTCGCAGGTGAGGAACCACCCGCCGCGGACCAGGAGCCGGCGGCCCGGCGGTGGAGGCTCTCGCGCGGGCGTCGCGCCGCCGGCCGCGGCGGCCAGCGCGCCGCCTGCGCCCGCGGCGAGGAAGCCGC
>JBBINN010000232.1:0-4487 GCA_037443885.1 Gammaproteobacteria bacterium
GTGCGACGCCTGCAGGAGTACGAGCGCTACAAGCGCGCGGCGGAGGACGTCGACCAGCTGAAGCGCCTCGATCGCGACGTATTCCAGGCGTCGGTCGAGGTCGTCGAGCGCAAGGTCGTCAAGATACTTCCGGAGGTGACCCTCCAGGAGATGCTGCTGGCGTTCAAGGACGTGGTGCAGCGGGCAGCGATGTTTGCGCACCACCACGTGCAGCGTGAGCGCCTGTCGGTGCGGCAACGCATGTCCGACATGCTGTCGGCGCTGGAAGTCGGCGGCCTTGTCCCCTTCGTCGCGCTGTTCCGCGCGGAGGAGGGGCGCATGGGTGTGACGGTGACCTTCGTGGCGCTGCTCGAGCTGGTACGCGAGGGCCTGGTGGACGTGGTGCAGGCCGAACCCTACGCGCCGCTGCACCTGCGGCGCGCGGACCGCTCGCAGCGCATCGCCGCCATCGCCGCGGCGGCAGGCGCGCAAGACAACGAGGCGGGCGGCGAATCGGCGTCCTGAGGCGCGGTCTCCCGGAGGAGCGGATGGACAATCGCTACATCAAGAACGTGGTCGAGGCTGCGCTGCTCGCGGCGGAGCGGCCGCTCGAAGTCGACCTGCTGCGCGAGCTGTTCGAGGAGTACGAGCGCCCGCCCGCCGAGGAGATCCGTGCCGCCCTGGCGGAGCTGGTGAGCGACTATGCGGATCGCGCGGTCGAGTTGGTCGAGGTCGCCAGCGGATGGCGCGCACAGGTGCGCGCGGACTATGCGGCGCCGGTGTCGAAGCTGTGGCAGGAACGTCCCACCCGCTACTCGCGTGCGCTCCTCGAGACACTCGCACTGATCGCGTACCGCCAGCCGATCACGCGCGGCGAGATCGAGGACGTGCGCGGAGTCGCCGTGAACCCCAACATCATCCGCACGCTGACCGAGCGCGGCTGGATCCGGACCGTGGGGCACCGCGAGGTCCCGGGCCGGCCGGAATTGCTCGGCACGACTCGGGAGTTCCTCGATTACTTCGGACTCAGGAGCCTCGACGAGCTGCCGACCCTGGCCGAGCTGAAGGACATGGACAACGTCGGCGTTCAGCTCGAGTTCGCGGACACGGCCGCCGCCGGCGCCGATCGTTCGCCGGCTTCGGCCGAACGGGCGGGCCGCGTGCAGCCGGTTGCGGAGGACGAGAGCGTCGCCGAGGTTGTCGAGGCGGCCGAGGCCGTGGCGACGGGTGAAGCCTGCGAGCTGCCGCAGGCGGCGAACGACCCAGAGGCCGTGACGCGCTGAGCCTGCCATGAAGCCAACGGCACGGCGGGAACGCATCCAGAAGGTACTCGCTGCACGTGGCATCGGGTCGCGGCGCGAGGTCGAGGGCTGGATTGCGGATGGACGCATCACGGTCAACGGTTCAGCGGCGCAGCCAGGCCAGCCGGTCGGTCCGCGTGACGACATACGCCTCGACGGCCGGCGCCTCAGGGTCGACTGGCGCGATGAGACGACCGTCGCCGCGCTGGTGTATCACCGGCCGGCCCATGAACGAATCATGGAAGGTGCCGCGGAGGGGGCGCGCGCCTCGCTCGAGCGGCTGCCGCGGCCGCCGGGCGGACGCTGGATACCGCTCAGTCCCCTCGGCGTAGGGGAGGGCGGGCTCGAGCTGTTCGTGAATGACGGAACGCTGGCGGCGGCGGTCATGCGCGGCACCGACAAGCTGTCGTCGGAGTTCAGCGTCAGAATCCGCGGCGAGTTCGACGAGTCGCGTGTGGCCGAACTGCTCGAAGCCGCGGCTTCCGACCCGGAGTGCACCGGCAGGCTGGAGACGGTGGAGGCGACCGGTGGCGAGGCGGCCAATCGCTGGGCCCGCATCGTGTCGGTGGGCCTGCGCCCGCGCGACCTGCGGCGCATCTTCGAGCGCTGCGGGCTCGAGGCGAACCGCGTGATCCGTACGCGCTTCGGGCCCGTCGTGATGGACCGTGCACTCTCGCGCGGGCGCAGCCGCAGACTGACGGACGGGGAGCTGGCTGCGCTCCAGGAGTCGGTCGGACTGGCTGCACCGCGCCAGCCGCGCAGGCGCAAGCCCGCAGGTCAGCGGCCGGAAGGCGCCAAGGTCAAGGGCCGGCCAGCGGCTGCGAGTCGAAAGCGCGTCCGTTGACTCCAAGACTCTCGGGACCGAGCAGGTAGAGGAACGGCGCAAGCACGTCCTCCGGTGCTGCGAGGGCACTGCGGTCTTCGCCGGGAAACGCCTGCAGGCGCATGTAGGTTCGCGTCTTGCCGGGGTTCACGCTGTTCGAGCGCACGCGCGTAGTACCCTCGAGTTCGGCTGCCAGCACCTGCATCAGCCCCTCGATACCGAACTTGGAGATGGCATACGCGCCCCAGTAGGCCTTGCCGACGCGCCCCACGCCGCTCGAGGTGAAGACGATCGAGGCATCCTCGGATCTCTTCAGCAGCGGCAGCAGCGAGCGCGTCATCGCGAAGACGGCGGTCAGGTTGACGTGCAGTACCTTGCACCACAACGGCACGTCGAAGTGCTCGATCGGCGTCCGCGAACCAAGGATGCCCGCAACGTGCGCCAGCCCGTCGAGGCGGCCGAACTCCTTTTCCAGCGCGTCATGTAGCGCGTCGTATTCTGCGGCGGTGGCGGTTTCGAGGTCGAAGGGCAATAGCGCCGGGTCCGGCCCGCCCGCCGAGCGGATCGCATCGTAGGTCTGCTCGAGCTTGCGCTGTGTCCTGCCGAGCAGTCCGACCGTCGCTCCCTGCGCCGCGAGCGCCAGGGAGAGGGCCCTGCCGATGCCGTCGCCGGCGCCGGTCACGAGGATGACGCGGCCCTGGTGCGAGCCAGGGCCCGGTCGGTAGCTGCATGGATCCTGGATCGTCACCTGGAGTCCTCCGTGGGGATCAGGCCCGGCGCGCTGCGCGCCAGGCGATGAACGGCCGCGCGAGCGGCTGAAGTTCGACGGGCTCACGTCCGACGGCGAAGCCGCTGCGCTCGATGCGCGCCAGGACGGCCAGATGGAGTTCGGCGAGCACGTGCAGCGCTCGCCAGCCGTCGGGCAGGCGGTCGGTGGTCGCGGCGAGGGACTCTTCCCGGAAGTGCCGGCCGAACGCGGCCACACGTCCGAACAGGGAGCGGGTCCTGTCGTCGCTCGTTTCACCGCGCAGCTCGTCGAGGCCGAGGCCTGCCTCCTCGACCCACGACCAGGGCAGGAAGACGCGCCCGCGCCAGGCGTCACGGCGCAGGTCGCGCAGGATCTCCACACACCGGATCGACCTGCCGCAAGCAGATGCAAAGGCCGTCGAAGCGTCGGCCGGGTCCGCTGTGCCCAGCGCGAGACAGGCGAGCGCACTGCCTGCGCCGTCGAGGTACTGCCCGAACTCGGCCTCGTCCTGCAGCACAGCCTGGGCGAGCTCGATTTCCGCGGCACCGAGCGCGGCCACGAGGCACCTGGCCGGTACGGCCGGCAGGACGGCTGAGCCCAGCAACGCCCGGGTGAACGGATGCCGAGGTTCGCCTTGCTCCAGACGCAAAGCCTCTTCGCGCCACCAGCCGAGCTTGGCATGTGCAACAGCATGCTCCAGGCTGCCGCCGGCGATTTCGCGCAGTTCCGCCTCGATCGCGAACGCAGCGGCGATCCGGTCGCGGGCCACGGGCGGCGCGTACAGGAGCGAGTGCCAGCGCATGGAGCCCTGCGGCGCCCCGCGCGCCGCCAATCGAGGATCGAGAGTCATCAGCGGTCGCCGGGTTCGCTGTCCGGCGGGGGCAACTCGCTGGCCGCGCCGCCCACCGGCCGGATGGCAGTCTCGACAGGGGCGAGCTCGTCGAGCGGGCGTTCGCCGCGCACGCCGAGTTCCGTGAACTTGCGTGCGCCCGGCAGCACGTTGCGCTCCAGGGAGCCGACCGCCGCGTTGTAGGCCCGCACGCTGCTCTCGAGGCCAGCCCCGACCTTGACCAGGTGACCGCGAAAGGCTCCGAGGCGACCGTAGAGGTCCTCGGCCAGCTTGCGGACCTGCTCGGCGCCCTCCGCGAGCCGCACGTTCTGCCACCCGTAGTGAACTGCCTTGAGCAGGGCCACGAAGCTCGACGGCGTGGCCAGGATCACGCCGCTTCGCATCGCTGACTCCAGGAGTTCCGGCTGCTGGTCGAGCGCGGCGGACAGGAACTGGTCGCCTGGTATGAACAGGATGACGAACTGCGGCGCGGTGGGGAACTGCGCCGCGTAGTTCTTTGATGACAGCAGCCGGACGCGCTCGGCGACGTGCTGCGTGTGGCGGCGCAGGGCCAGCCCGCGCTCCTCGTCCGAAGGGGCCTCCACCGCAGCGAGGTAGGCGTCGAGCGGCCAGGCGAGCGTATCGCGGGCGAGCGCCTCGGCGAGCGCGGCGAGCCCGGGCGGCGCAGGGGGGGCGGTGGCGAGCCCCTCCTCCGCAAGCCGGGCGAGGATCGTCTCGGCCGAGGCGACGGCGTCGAGGCCCACGGCATGGGCCAGGTTCCAGTCCTGCCCGGGATAGGTGGACAGG
>JBBINN010000233.1:0-4437 GCA_037443885.1 Gammaproteobacteria bacterium
GAGCGTCCCGGCGGCGAATACGTCGGCGAACTCGGCGCGCGAGCCCTTGAAGCCGGTGGTATTGGCATTGGCGATGTTGTTGGCCGTGACGTCGAGCTGGGAGCTCGAGGCATTGAGGCCGCTCAAGGCGATTCTGAAAGGCATCTCTCAGCTCCTTCGATGGATCTGTTGGCCGGGCGCCGTCAGCCGATCTGCCGGACGTCGCCGAAGGGAACCTGTCCGAGGCCGCGCAGCGTCAGCGAGAGGCCGGCCTGGCCGCCGCCGAGCGTGACGCTCTCGACCGGGGCCGCGACCAGGGCCTGCACGGCCGTCTGGCTGGTGCCGCTGATGGCCTGCGCGCGGAAGGTGTAGGCGCCCTCGGGCATCACCGAGCCGTCGTCCGCGACGCCGTTCCAGGTGAAGCGGGCGAGGCCGGCGCTCTGCGGCCCGAGATCGATGCTGCGCACGACGGCGCCGGCCGGCGTGACGACCTGCACCCGCACCTGCTGTGCCGCCGAGGGCAGGTCGACCGCGCCGGTCACCTCCCCGCCGGCGGCGAGGAAGCCGGTTGGCCGCGCCACGAGCACCTCGCGCCCGAGCAGCGAGGAGGCCTGCAGCGCCTGGTTCGACACCAGCGACCCGGCGAGCCCCTGGAACTCCTTCTTGAGTTCCGTGAGGCCCGACACCGTGCCGAACTGCGCGAGCTGGCCCAGGAACTCGCCGCTCTCGAGCGGCTTGAACGGGTCCTGGTTCCGGAACTGGGTGATCATCAGCTTGAGGAAGGCCTCGGCGCCGAGTTCCTCCTGTTTCTTTGGCTGCAGGCTGCGCGAGAGCCCGAGCGCCTCGAGCTCAGGGTTGATGCTGGGTATGCTCATGCGTGTCTCCGTCCGTCCGCTCAGCGGCCCATCGCGATCGTCTTGAGCAGCAGGTCGCGCGAGGTATTCATCACTTCGACGTTGGTCTGGAAGGAGCGCGAGGCGGAGATCATGTTGGCCATCTCCTCCACCACGTTGACGTTCGAACCCCAGACGTAGCCCTCGCCGTCGGCGAGCGGATGGCCGGGCGCGTGGCGCTTCGCCGGCGCCTCCGGGCTCTGCCAGACGCCGAGCACGCGCACGCCCGCGGAGGCATCCGGCTCCGCGCCCCAGGCCGTCTGCATCGCCGCCTGGAACACCGGGTGGCGCGCACGGTAGGCAGAGCCCGGATCGGTGGCCACCGAGTCGGCGTTGGCGAGATTGCTGGACACGACGTTGAGCCGGATGCTCTGCGCGTTCAGCGCCGATCCGGCCACGTTGAAGATGTTGAAGAGCGACATGGTCCGGTTCCTCACTGCCCGGTGATGGCCAGCTGGAGCGTGCTGATCCGGCGGTTGATGAACATCAGGCTCGCCTGGAAGCGCACGGCGTTGTCCGCGAAGGCGGCCTGCTCGACCTGCGCCTCGACCGTGTTGCCGTCGAGCGAGGGCTGGAAGGGATTGCGGTACCTGAGGGCCCCGTCGACGACGTCTGCCGCCGGCGCGATGTGAGCCGTCCGCGTTCGCGCGAGGCCGAGGCCGGCCGAGCCGGTCTCGCCCGCCAGGACGGCCGCGAAATCGAGGTCACGCGCCTTGTAGTTCGGGGTGTCCGCATTGGCGATGTTCGCCGCCAGCACCCCGGCGCGCTGGCCGCGCAGCAGCAGCGAGTTCTCGTGGATCCCGAAAGCGCCGTTGAAGAAGCCCATCGGTCCGTCCTGCCCGGCCCCGCGCCGGTCCCTGGTCGTCCTGTAGCAAGTCGCGTGCCAACGCCGTTTCGAGCCGCCATGGCGCCCGAAAGGCCGTCCCAGGGAGCTCGCGCGGCCCGCGAGCGGCAGCGGCAGCGGCAAGGTCTGGCCGCCCGGGCGGCAACGCCCGCTGCCGCTGGCCGCCCGTGCCGGGAAATTGACGCCGGCAGGCATCAGCGCGCACGAACGGCCGATGGCCTTCTGGAAGGAGGCTCGTGCGGCTCAGTAAATCAAGGACTTGTCGTTCGAGGGCGATTGGCACGCGGTTTGCAAAGCCATCATCATGAACGCCCTGCGCCTTGCATTCGCCACCCTGGCCGTGGCCCTGGTCCTGCCGGGCGCCGCGCTCGCGGCGGATCACCCGGTCGGGGAGATCGCGGACGCAGCCGGCGCCGAGGCGCTGCGCCTCGCCGACCCGGCGGCGCGCGGCCTCGAGGTGGCCGAGGCTCGCGTCGATCCGCGGCTCAGGCTGGCGCGCTGCAGCCGTCCGCTCGCCGCCAAGGCGGCCCCGGGGAGCCGGGCCGGCGGACGCACGACGATCGAGGTCGCCTGCCCGTCGCCGGCGTGGCGGGTCTTCGTGCCCGTGACGATCGCGGCCCGCGTGCCGGTGGTGGTCGCGGCCCGTCCCCTCCCGCTGGGTGTGGCCCTGACGGCAGAGGATCTCGTGCTCAGCGAGCGCGACGTGCATGCCCTGCCCCGTGGGTATTACACGCGGATCGAGGACGCGGTCGGGCTGGAGGTGGGGCGGGCGATCGGCGCCGGCGAGGCCGTCTCACCGGCCGCCGCCCGGGCCGGGACCGTCGTGCGCCGTGGCCAGCAGGTCATCCTGCTGGCCCGTACGGACGGAGTAGCGGTGCGGATGAAGGGCGAGGCCCTGAGCGACGGCGGCGTCGGCCACCGGGTCCGGGTGCGCAACCTGTCGTCGGCCCGGGAACTCGAGGGCGTCGTTCGCTCGGCCGGGGTGGTCGAGGTGCTGATGTGACCCGGGGTACTCAAGTTTGCCGGCGGCGGGACGATAGCTGGAGCAACAGGCGCCCAAGGGCGCGGAGACTCTTCGGATGAGCAACAAGATCGACGGATTCGGGCAGCGACCCTCGCAGGTCGACAGCGCCAGCCGGGCCGAGCGTGCCGGGCGCGGTGGCGACGATCGCGCGGTCGCTCCCGTGAGCGCGGCCGATCGCGTCACGCTGACCGACTCGGCCCGCCAGCTGCAGCGGCTCGCGGAAGCGGTGGCAGCGGCACCGGACTTCGACGCCGCCAGGGTCGCTGAGCTCAAGGAGGCTGTCGGCCGAGGCGAATACCGGCCCGACGCCCAGCGGGTGGCCGACAGGTTGATCGCGCTCGAGCGCGAGCTGGCAGGGCAGTGAACCCGGCTTCCCGCATGGATGGCGGCAGGCTCCTCACCGAACTCGATTCCCTGGTGACGGCCCAGCTGGAGGCCTCGCGCGCGCTGCGTGCAGCGCTCGAGGACGAGCATGCTGCGCTGCAGCGGCGCGATGCCGAGGCACTTGCCCGCGCAGGCGCCGACAAGAGTCGTGCGATCGCGCTGCTGGAGACCCTGGAGCAGCACCGGCGGCCCCTGTGCGCGCGCATCGGCGCGGGCCCTGGCCAGGCCGAGCTGGCGGCCTGGCTCGACAGCTTCTCCGATGGCGGTGGGCCGGCGCGCCAGTTGCGCGCACGGCTCGAGGCGCTCACGACGCTGCTGCGGGCCTGCCGCCAGGCGAACGACGTGAACGGGACGCTGGTGGGCAGCCTGCACCGGCGGGTGCAGCAGGCGCTCGGAATCCTCCGCGGCGGCTTGCCCGAGACCTCCACCTACGGACCTGCAGGCCTGCCGGTCGGCCACAACGCCGGCCGCGGTTCCTTGCGCGCCTGATACGCAAGACGATCGAGGTTTCCCATGCTCGTGCTGACCCGCCGTGCCGACGAGTCCATCGTCATCGCGCCCGCAGACGGTACGGACACCCGCATGACCCTGGCCGAACTGTTCGCGCAGGGCCCGATCCAGATCACTTTGCTGGGCGGCAGCGGGCGACGCGTGAAGGTGGGCATCGAAGCCCCCAGCCACCTGGCCATCCGTCGCAAGGACGAGTGATCGGGCGGACCGGTCGGCAGCGCCACGACCGGAATCGGCACGACATAATCCGGCCGATTTGAACGTAATCCTTTGATTTTCAAGTCCTGTCCGCCTCTCGGACCAGGATTCCCGACAGGACCCTTCCCTCGCCGGTCCAGCCTCGGCATACTCGGTCCCGCTGGCCTCTCCACGAAAAAGAAACGGGGATCGGGAGATGGAACGTCGCTTGCACACGCGCCACCGCGCGCGTACGACCGTCTACATCAGCGTGCCGGGACGCGGCGGCAAGCTGTGCCGCGCGCAGAACCTGAGCGCCAACGGAGTGTTCGTGCAGACGAACAACCTGGGCTTGGCCAAGGGCACGATCGTCGAGCTCGCGTTCGCGATCAACCTGGGCAAGGTGACGAAGATCCATCGCCGACAGGCCGTGGTGGCGCACGTGACCCGCGGGGGCACGGGCCTGAGGATGGAGAGCTACGCCGGCCACTGACCGCGCGGCCGGACCGCGCGAGGCCAACGATTTCCATGTCGGGGGGTGCCGGTGCCAATTGGCCCGGTTACCCCTTTCTTTTGGTTCTTCACCGATCAGCGGGATAGGTCAGGGACGCACGGTCGTCACTGCT
>JBBINN010000234.1:0-4416 GCA_037443885.1 Gammaproteobacteria bacterium
CCCCCTGGTTCACTGGCTGACCCAGCTGCGTAATCAGGAAAGGGAATGTCCCCTAGAACTTCCGCTCGAGCTCCTCGTCGAGGATCTTCGTGATCTCCTCCTCGACGCGGTGGCCGAACATCGACAGGAAGAAGCCGAGCTTCGCGTCGATGACGATCTCGGTCTTGCTGACCGTGACCGTGCCGGTCACGTTCGAGTGGTCGATGTGGACCACGTCGCCGTCCCAGGTGCAGTCCGCCGAGTACTTTTCGCTCAGGCGCTCGGCGAGGTGGCTGACGCGGTCGCGTAGCTCGGCGTGGCCGAGCTTGTGCCGGCGGCGGATGTTGATGCGGCTCATTCGGCGCTGACCCTGGCTCGCGGCTCCTCGAACCGGGGGCAGCATAGCCGAAGCGGGGACAGGGGTGCACCGTCCGGTGGATCGCCGCATAATGCCCGCGAGGTCCGCGGCAGCTGGCCGCGGCGCAGCGAGGGGAGGCTGCGATGCGCCTTGTAATCCTGGTCGCCGTGCTGGCGCTCGTGCCGGTCGCCGCAACGGCCCAGTCCGCCTTTACGCCGATACCGGCGCGCGAGTACCGGGAGTACTTCAACCAGCCGAACCCCGTGAAGGGCGAGGCGCTGGTGGGCGTGGCCATCGTGCCCGACCCGCAGGCGCAGCGCTCCAATGTGCTGCATGTCTTTTTCGGCGAGCCGTATGCGGGAGGGCTGGTCGTCGAGACCGCGACGGCCGACGGCAGCTTCCGCGGCAGCGGCGAGTTCGCGGGCACGGTCGAGCGGGCGGGTTGGGCGCCCCTCCTGCTCGGGACCGACGGCAAGTCGCGGCCGGCCGACCCGGCCGCGCTGGCGGTGGCTGCGCGCGGCAAGGCGCCAAACGAGTTCCGCGTCGTGCACTGGGGCGACGAGCCCGCCGCCGAGGACGACCTCGTCGTGCGCCTGTACGTCAACGGGCGGCGGGGCGACATGTCGGTGCAGGCCGCCGGGCAGCGATTCCGCTGTGGCCGCCTCGAAGGCCAGCGGCTGCTGCGCTTCGACATGGTCTGCGACATTCCCTGGAGCAGCATCCCGGCGGATGGCGTGGTGACGCTCGTCCGGCGCGACGGTTTCAACGTACTGCCCCAGCAGGTCAGGATTGCGCGCTGAGCGCAAGCCATGGCCGCGAACGATCGCGCAGTGAGGCCGTGGCTCGCCGGATTGCCGGGACGGCTGGAGCTGTGGTGGCCGCCGTTGCTCGTCCTCGCCGGGATCGTCGCGACAGCGCCGCTGTATGCGCCCCTCGGGCTGCGACCCTCTCCCGAGACGGTGTTCGCGATGCAGGCGCGGACCGGCGTGCTCGAGGTCCATCCGGCCTGTGGCAGAAGCCTGATCTGGGACCTGCCGGCCGGCCGCGTGCTGGCTCGCGACTGCGACCCGGACGATCCGGAACAGTGCGGAGGCGTGCGCGACGCGGTTACCGTGACGCTGGCGGGTGGTTCGACCGCGCGCATCGAGATGCGGGCTGATCGCCGGTGGGGCGTCACGTTCGGCCGGCTGGACGGGCCCGCCTGCGCCGATGCCGGTGACTCGCCGATCCGCATCACGGCCGACTATGCCGAGCTGCCGGCGGACGCGCTTGGCTATTTCTATGTCGCCGAGCCTGCCGGCCCTGACGCGCCGCCGCCCGGATTCTCGCTGCCCCTCGCCGGGCGCGTGATCGTCGGCCAGTTCGTCGAGTTCGGCGGCGGCTGGTCGGACGTGCACTCGCCGACCCTGTCCGAGGGGCGCGTATTCGGGCGCGACGTGGCGGTCGGGACCGGCGAGCGTCTGACGCTGCTCGACGAAGAGCTGGATCCGGGCAGCATCGTGGACACGCATCCGCGGCTCGCTGGCGCCGACAAGGCCGCTGACGAGGCAAGCGACCGGGCCGCAACCGGCTTCGTCCTCAGTGGTGAAGGCGACATGCTGGTGCAGCTCTCGCAACGCCGCTCGATCGCAGTGACCCCCTACGACGGCACACCGCGGCGCCTGGAGGTGCCGCGCTGGAAAGTGTGGTGGAACTCGCCCCTGCTGCAGCTGGTGGCCAGCATCGTGGGCGTGTTCGGCGGCCTGCTCGGCCTGTGGATCGCCTCCCAGGAGGGTCGACTCGCCTACCGCGAGCTTCGCCTGCCTGGGGAAGCGCCGAAGGTTGCGGATTCCCTGCCGCAGCCTTCGGCAGCTGCGCCGCGGGAGCCGGCCGAGGCAGGAACTTCGGGAGGAATGTCGTGAGTGACGGATCGTTCTACAGGGCGCGCCTCTGCGCGGCAGCCGGCCTGGCGGCGATCCTGCTGCCGTCGCCGCACGCACCGCATGCCGAGCCGGTGGAGATCCGGCACGACGGCGGCGTCGGCGCGGGCTACACGTTCCGCCGCGGCACGACCTGCACCGTCCTGACGGCCGAGCACGTGATCCGCGATGCGGCCGGTCCGATCACCGTGCTCGATCGTTCGGGCGCCAAGTCCGTGGCCCAGCCGGCCTACGCGAACGAGGCCTACGACCTGGCCCTGCTGAGCCTTGCCGACGACACGGCGGTGGCGTGCTCCACGGCCTGGCCGGACGTCAGTGCGCTCAAGGCCGCGCGCATGTCCTCGAAGACCCAGTTCGAGGCAATCCGTCACTACCCGGATGGCCGCGAGACGCTGGTGCTGTTGCGCTACGCCGGCGGCACTGCGCAGCACCTGCAGCTGGCCCCGGTGGACAAGCTGCGCATCGTCGAGTCGGACTCGGGCTCGATCGTGATGCTGGATGACTCGCCGGCGGGGATCGTGCAGTCTGTCGATCCGGCCGAGGATCGCGTGCAGGTACTGAGATTCGACACCATCGACCAGCTGGTCGGCGACCGCTTCCGCAGGGTGGATGCGGGCGGCGCGCTCAGCTTCGCCGGCGTGCTCCAGGGCGGCCGGCGCCATGCGAACTGGAGCACCTACGTCGAGGCCTGGCTGCTGCAGCGCGCGGGCCGCTCGATCGTGCCGGCCGGCGATCCCGCCGCGCGCTGCGACCTGCGCGTGGAGGTTCTCGACTGGCAGCGCAAGCAGGGCCCGAACCCCCAGTACGCGACGGTCGAGAACCAGCTGAAGATGTGCGGCAAGAACGGCTGGGTGTGGGAGCAGATGTGCGCCACCGGCCGCAAGAACGCGAGCACCACGCCGAAGACTGTGCTCGTGCACACGGTGATGCTCAACGTCGAGATGACGCCAGCGGGTGGCGCGACGCTGGCCAAGCTCGCTTCGGGCGACCTCATCCCGCCACCCGGGCTCGGGACGAGCGGGGCGCAGGTCGAGCTGGCGGTCCTGCAGTCCGCCGTGGCATCGGTCGCCAACGACCTCTTCAAGGCCGGCGGCTGCAACTGAGCCGCAAGGCCAGGCGGCGGCCTGTCCCGGTCAGCCGCCGCCGCGCTCGCGCTCGATGGCCCGCCAGCCGATGTCGCGGCGGCAGTGCATGCCCTCGAAACGGACGCAGTCGACGAGCGCGTAGGCCTGGGCCTGCGCGGCGGCGACGCTGCCGCCGAGACCGACGGCGCACAGCACGCGCCCGCCGCTCGTCACGACGCGACCCTCCGCGTCGAGCCGCGTGCCCGCGTGGAACACCTTGCCGGGCAGCGCGGCCGCGGCCTCGAGGCCGTGGATCACGTCGCCCTTGCGCGGCGTGTCCGGGTAGCCGCCGGCCGCGAGCACCACACCGACGGCGGCCCGCGTATCCCACCCGGCGGTCACCGTATCGAGGCGGCCGTCGAGGGCGGCTTCACACAGCCCGACGAGGTCGGAGGCGAGTCGCGACATGATCGGCTGGGTCTCGGGGTCGCCGAAGCGACAGTTGAACTCGAGCACGTTGGGCGTGCCGTCCGGCGCCACCATCAGGCCTGCGTACAGGAAGCCCGTGTAGGGCGTGCCCTCGGCCGCGAGGCCCCGCACCGTGGGCCAGATCACCTCGCGCATCGCGCGCTCGTGCACCTCGCGGGTGACCACGGGCGCCGGCGAATAGGCGCCCATGCCGCCCGTGTTCGGGCCGGTATCGCCGTCGCCGACGCGCTTGTGGTCCTGCGAGGTGGCTAGCGGCAGCACGTGCTCTCCGTCCACCATCACGATGAAGCTGGCTTCCTCGCCCTCGAGGAACTGCTCCACCACCACCGTCTCGCCGGCGCTGCCGAGGCTGCCAGCGAACATGGCCTCGATGGCAGCGATCGCCTCGTCGGCGGACTGCGCGATGACCACGCCCTTGCCCGCGGCCAGGCCGTCGGCCTTGACCACGATCGGCGGGCGCTGCGCGCGCACCCAGGCCGGGTCGAAGTTCGTCCGCGTGAACTTCGCGTAGGCCGCCGTGGGGATGCCGTGGCGCGCGAGGAACTCCTTCGTGAAGGCCTTGCTGCCCTCGAGCTGGGCGGCGGCCTTGCGCGGACCGAAGCAGCGC
>JBBINN010000235.1:0-4415 GCA_037443885.1 Gammaproteobacteria bacterium
GGCCTCGAGCCCGGCCAGCAGCGCGCCTGCGCCGCCTGCGGCCTGCAGCGCGGCGGCCGGCAGGACCACGGCGACCAGCAGCATGAGCAGCGCCTGCACGAAGTCGGTGACGCTGGCGGCCCAGAAACCGCCGGCCAGCGTGTAGGCCACGATCACCAGACTGCCGGCCACGATGCAGACCGAGAGCGGCAAGTCGAGCGTGATCGCGAAAGCCTGTCCCGCGGCCTGGAACTGTGCAGCGACGTAGAAAAGGAAAGAGAACACCAAGACCGCGGAGGCCGAGCGCCTGAGCCGCAGGGACTGCAGGTCCGAGGCCCTGCCGGCTAGCAGCTGCACCAGCGTGAGGCTGCCCTCCTCCGCGGAGATGCGCCGCAGCCGCGGCGCCACCCAGAACCAGTTCACCGCATAGCCCGCCACCACGGACAGCCAGATCCACACCGCCGGCAGGCCCCAGGCGAAAGCCGCGCCGCTGACGCCGACCATGGTCCAGGCCGAGGACTGCGTGGCGCCCTGCGAGAGGGCCGCGACCCACGGCCCGAGGCGCCGCCCGCCGAGGAAGAACTCCTCGGCGTCGCGGGTGCGCCGCACCGACCAGGCGCCGATGCCGAGCATGGCGAGACAGTAGACGGCGATGGCGAGCCACGCGGCGGCAACGGGCGACATCGCGGCAGTCTCCCGCGTGACGGCGTCGTTGTACACTCGGCACGCCGCGCCCGGGCGGCCTTTCCCGAAGGTTTCCCTCGCATGACGGCCGGGCGCGGCTGGCAGTTCTGGATCGACCGCGGCGGCACGTTCACCGATGTCGTGGCGCGCGCGCCCGACGGACGGCTGCTCTCCCACAAGCTGCTCTCCGAGGACCCGGCGCGCTACACCGATGCCGCCGCCCACGGCATCCGCGAGCTGCTGGCGCGGCACGGCCGGCCGGGCGATCCGGTCGAGGCGGTCCGCATGGGCACCACGGTCGCGACGAACGCGCTGCTGGAGCGGCGCGGCGCGCCGACCGCGCTCGTCGTCACTGCCGGCTTCGCGGATGCGCTGCGCATCGGCTACCAGAACCGGCCGGAACTGTTCGCGCAGCGCATCGAGCTGCCCGAGCCGCTGTACCGCGAGGTGATCGAGGCCGACGAGCGCGTCGGCGCGGCCGGCGAGATCCTGCGCCCGCTGGACACCGCGAGACTCGCGGACGACCTTGCAGCCGCGCGCGCACGCGGCATCGAGAGCGTGGCGATCGTGTTCATGCACGGCCACGCGCACCCGGCCCACGAGCGCGCGGCCGCCGCGGTCGCGCGGGCCGCCGGCTTCGAGCAGGTGTGCACCTCGCACGAGGTCTCGCCGCTGCCGCGGCTGGTCGCCCGCGGCGACACGACGGTGGCGGATGCCTACCTTACGCCGCAGCTGTCGCGCTACGTCCGCCGCTTCCGCGACGGACTCGGCGCCGGCCTTGGCAACGCGCGTCTCGCCTTCATGCAGAGCCACGGCGGCCTGTGCGCCCCGGCGGCATTTCGCGGCGCCAACGCACTGCTCTCGGGGCCTGCCGGCGGACTCGTCGGCATGGCGCGCGCCGCCGAGGCACTCGGCCGCCGACGCCTGATCGGCTTCGACATGGGCGGCACGTCCACCGACGTCGCGCTCTACGACGGGGCTTACCCGCGGCGCTACGACAGCAGCTTCGCGGGGCTGCGGCTGCAGGTGCCGATGATGAACATCCACACCGTCGCGGCGGGCGGCGGCTCGTTGCTGCGCTTCGCGGGCGGCCGGCTCCAGGTCGGGCCCGAGTCGGCGGGCGCGGACCCCGGGCCCGCGAGCTACCGGCGGGGCGGCCCGCTCGCAGTCACCGACATCCACGTGCTGCTCGGTCGGATCCGGCCCGACAGGTTCCCGGCCGTGTTCGGCCCGGGCGGCGACGACACGCTCGACGTCGAGGCCGTCCGGCGCCGCTTCGGCGCGCTGGCGGCGGAGGTCGCAGCGGAGACCGGCGTGGTCCGCACGCCCGAGGCGCTGGCCGAGGGCTTCCTGCAGGTGGCGGTGGAATCCATGGCGCACGCCATCCGTCACGTCTCCGTGCGCGTCGGCCACGACGCGGCCGACTACGCGCTCTTTTGCTTCGGGGGCGCGGCCGGCCAGCACGCCTGCCGCGTCGCGGAGGCGCTCGGCATCCGCGAGGTGCTGGTGCACCCGCTCGCGGGCGTGCTGTCCGCCTGGGGCATCGGCCTCGCCGACACGCGGGTGTTGCTGCGCCGCGGCGTCGAGCGCCCGCTTGCGGGCCGCGACGCGGAACTCGAGGCTGCGGCTGCCGCTCTCGGCGCCGATGCGCGCGAGCGCCTCGTCGCGCAGGACGTGGCGGCCACCGGCATACGCGTGGAACTCGCCGCGGAGCTGAAGGCCGCCGGCACGGAGATGGCCATCACCGTCCCCTTCGGCGAGGGCGAGGCCATGCACGCTGCCTTCGCCGCGGAATTCCGCCGGCGCTACGGGTTCGACGCGGGCCCGCTCGGCGTGGTGGTCGCGGCTCTCGCGGCGGAGGCCGTGGCGCCGGGCGAGCCGGCGGTCACGCCGCGGCCGGATGTCGGCGCCGCCGCGGCACGGCCTCCCGCAACCGTCACCGCGTGGTTCGACGGCCCGCGCGAGGTTTCCCTCCTCGATCGGCGCGGGCTCGCGCCCGGTCAAGCGGTCGCCGGCCCCGCGATCATCACGGAGGCCAACGCCACCACGATCGTCGAGCCGGGCTGGGAGGCGCGCGCGCTGCCCGGCGGCGAACTCGCACTGCTGCGAGTGTCCGGAACGCCGCGCGCGACGGCGCCGCTCGACCGGCCCGACCCGATGGCCCTCGAGCTCTTCAACCATCGCTTCATGCACGTCGCCGAGCAGATGGGGGCCGTGCTGCAGGCGACCGCGGTGTCGGTCAACATCCGCGAACGCCTCGATTTTTCCTGCGCCGTGTTCGATGCGGCGGGCGGCCTCGTCGCGAATGCGCCGCACATGCCCGTGCACCTGGGCTCGATGGGCGCGAGCGTGCGGGCGGTAATCGAGCGGCACGGCCACGAGATGGCGGCCGGCGACGCCTGGATGCTGAACGACCCCTACGCCGGCGGCACCCACCTGCCCGACATCACGATCGTGGCGCCGGTGACGGGCGACGGCGGACGGGCGGAGTTCTTCGTCGCGACCCGCGCCCACCATGCCGACGTCGGCGGCACGACGCCGGGCTCGATGCCGCCGGCGAGCCGGCATATCGAAGAGGAAGGCGCACTGTTCGACGGCTTCCGCCTCGCCAGCGCGGGCGAGCTGCTGGAGGACGAGCTGCGCGCCGCGCTCGCCCGGGGGCCATGGCCGGCGCGCAATCCCGACCAGAACGTCGCCGACCTCGCGGCGCAGCTGGCCGCCAACGCGCGCGGCATCGCAGAGCTCGGCCGGCTCGTGCGCGAGCACGGCCGCGCGACGGTCGCCGCCTACATGCGCCACGTGCAGGACAACGCGGAGCGCGAGGTGCGCGCCGCCATCGGCCGCCTCGCCGACGGCGCCTGCCGCTACGAGATGGACGACGGAGGCGTGATCTCCGTGCGCGTCACGGTGGATCGGGCCCGCGGCGCCGCAACGGTCGACTTCGCGGGCACCTCGCAGCAGTCGCCGACGAACTTCAACGCGCCGCTCGCCGTGTGCCACGCCGCCGTGCTGTACGTGTTCCGCACCCTCGTCGAGGCCGACATCCCGCTGAACGAAGGCTGCCTGCGGCCGCTCGGGATCGTCGTTCCCGAGGGCTGCCTGCTGAACCCCCGCTACCCCGCCGCCGTGGCCGCCGGCAACGTCGAGACCTCGCAGTGCGTGGTGGACGCGCTCTACGGCGCGCTCGGCGTGCTGGCGGCGGCCCAGGGCACGATGAACAACTTCACCTTCGGCGACGCCCGGCGGCAGTACTACGAGACGATCGCCGGCGGCTCGGGCGCGGGGCCTGGCTTCGACGGCGCGAGCGGCGTGCAGACGCACATGACGAACTCGCGGCTCACCGACCCCGAGGTGCTCGAGGCACGCTTCCCGGTGAGGCTGGAGTCCTTCACGCTGCGGCGCGGCTCCGGCGGCGCGGGCCTCCACCGTGGTGGCGACGGGCTGGTGCGCCGGATCCGCTTCCTAGAGCCCATGACGGCGTCCATCCTCTCCAACCACCGGCGCGTCGCGCCCTTCGGCCTCGCGGGGGGCCACCCCGGCAAGACCGGCCGCAACGTGCTGCGGCGCCGCGACGGCAGCGAGGTCGAGCTGCCGGCCTGCGTCACCGTCGAGGTGGCGACGGGCGAAGCGATCGTGATCGAGACGCCGGGCGGTGGCGGTTACGGCAAGGCGGACCTCGAATAGCAGGACCTCGCGGTGCCTGCGCCGCGACCGGGATCCGGCGGGGGGCACTCCTCGCCGCGCTGCTTGGG
>JBBINN010000236.1:0-4406 GCA_037443885.1 Gammaproteobacteria bacterium
GATCAACGAGAGCCAGGACGACAGGAGCCAGATCGAGGAGTACCTGCGCGAGTACAAGGGCGAGGGCATCCAGCACATCGCGCTCGCGGCGGACGGCATCTACCGGACGGTCGACGTGCTGCGCGCCCGCGGCGTCGAGTTCCAGGACACCCCCGACACGTACTACGATGGCGTGAACGCGCGGGTGACCGGGCATTGCGAGGACCTCGAGGAACTGAAGAAGCGCCGCATCCTGATCGACGGCAGCGCGGAAACCGGGATCCTGCTGCAGATCTTCACGAAGAACGTGATCGGCCCGATCTTCTTCGAGATCATCCAGCGCAAGGGCAACGAGGGCTTCGGCGAGGGCAACTTCAAGGCGCTGTTCGAGTCGATCGAGCTCGACCAGGAGCGGCGAGGGGTCATCTGAGCCCGGATCGTGGTTCGTGACCGCCGGACGGCGGGGAGGGTCCGCGCAGCGGACCGCCATCGCGTGCATGTCGGCGGGCCGCGACGCGTGATCCGGATGGACGTCGAGCCGGCGGACTAGACTGGCCTCGTCCCGTTCCACTCGAGGAGAACGCAAGCATGCGCAAGTCCGTTCCTGCCTGTCTGCTGGCAACCCTGGTGCTCGCGGCCTCGCCCGCGATCGCCGCCGACAACGGCATCTACCTCGGCGCCAGCATCGGCACCTCCGGCGTCGAGGAAGACGAGCTGGACTTCGACGGAGACGCGACCGGCTTCAAGGTGATCGCCGGCTGGCGGTTCCTCGACTGGCTCGCGGTCGAAGGCAACTACGTGGATTTCGGATCGGCGGACGACACGGTGCTCGGCGAGCGGATCGAAGCCGACGTGGACGGCTTGTCCCTGTCGGCGGTCGTGTTCGTTCCCGTGGGTCCGGTCGACCTGTTCGGCCGGGTGGGCGCCGTTGACTGGAGCGCCGACGTGTCCTCCGTCAGCCTCGGTGACTTCGAGGATGACGGCACCGATCTCACCTACGGCCTGGGCGCGCAGTTCCGCCTCGGGAGCCTGGCCCTGCGCGCCGAGTACGAGCGCTTCGAGCTCGGCGACGCGGACGTCGACATGATCTCGCTCGGGGTCACGTGGACCTTCTTCTGAATCGGCCGCGCGGGCCTTCCGGCGCGAAGCCCCGTCGGGCCGTTGCGCGACGCCCGCGAGCCGTGTCGCGCTCGAGGCCAGCGGCAGGCGTGATCGCGATCATCGTCCTGGCCGGCATGACGGCGGCGGCGACCGCATCGGCTGCCGCGGATTTCCTCGACATCGAGCGGGCCGGGGCGGCGGTGCAGGCCTTCGTGGCGCGCGAAGGCATCCCGGCGGCGCATGTGACGCTGCTGCGCGGCGGGGACGTCGTCTTCCAGCGGGGTTACGGCGCGACCGGTGCCGCAGGCTCGGCGCCGGGTCCGGACTCGATCTTCCCGCTGGGCTCGATCTCGAAGCAGTTCACGGCGGCGGCCATCCTGTCGCTCGCCGACGCGGGCAAGCTGCGGCTCGACGATCCGGTCGGGAAGTACCTGCCGGAGTGGTTTGCCGGCGAGCCCGGGCTGCAGGTCTCCCATCTCCTCTGGCAGACGTCCGGCCTCGCGGACTTCCTCTGGCTCGACGGCTATCGGCCGCTCGGCGAAGACGCCTCGACGCCGATGGCCGCCTACGTAGCGCTCGGGGCGTCGGCGCCGCGCCGCTTCGCGCCTGGCGCGCGCTGGTCGTACAGCAACACGAACTACAAGGCGCTGGCCCTGATCGCCGAGCGCGTGACGGGCGAGTCATTCGATGCGGTGCTCGCGGAGCGCGTGCTTCGCCCGCTGGGACTCGACGGGATCGTGCCCTGCCACGACCTCGAGCCGGAGCAGCTGGTGCCCGGCGTCTCGGCGGCCGGCAAGCCGACCCCGCTCGATCCGAGCCGGGCGGCCTACACGGGCGACGGCGGGCTGTGCGGCACGGCGGCGGACCTGGCGCGCTGGATCCGCGTCGGCCTCGCGCCGCGTGACGGCCTCGGCGCGCGCCTCGCCGAGCCGGCGGTGCTGGCGGACGGCACATGGGTGCCCTACGGCTCGGGGCTGTCGACGCGCGAGTTCCTCGGCCAGGAAATCATCTGGCACGGGGGCAACGTGGACAGTCACACCAGCGAGATCGCCTATCTCCCTGGCCGGGACCTCGGGCTCGTCATACTCACCAGCCGCGGTTACGTGTGGCTGACCGAGCTGATGCCGGCACTGCTCGGCATGTCGCCGCCTCCTCCCGGCGGACCCGCAGGCGGGCTCCCGGCCGGGCGGTTCGAGGACGGTCTCTTCCGTTACGTCGTCACACCCGAAGGCGAGAACCTGCGCGTGGAGATCGACCTGATCGGAGAGTTCGTGTTCGTTCCGGCCGGCCCGCACGAGTACGTCGCGGAGCAGCTGCCGGCGACGTTCAGGATCCGGCTGCCTGCCGACGGGTCGCTCGACCGGTTCGAGTTCGACTGGAGCGACGTTCGGTCCTACGCGCACCGCGAGCGGGAGTAGGATCAAGGTGCCGGTCATTCGGATTTGTTCGGATCGCCCGCGGTACAACCCGCGGAGCTCCCAGAAGCGTCGATCCGAACAAATCCGAATGACCGGCACCTCTTCACGGCCGGTGCGGGCGCTCGAGGTAAGCGTGCGTCTGCATCTCGGTGAGCCGGCTCGCAGTGCGCTGGAACTCGAACGCGAGGCGCTCGCCCCGGTAGAGACCCGTGGGCGGACCCTCGGCCGACGCCACGAGCTTTACGCCGCGGTCGTAGAACTCATCCACCAGTGAGATGAAGCGCCGCGCCTCGTCGTCGCGGGTGGCATCGAAGCGCGGCACGCCGGAGATCACCACCGTGTGGAAGCTCCGGCCGATCTCGATGTAGTCCGCCTGTGAGCGCGGGCCCGCGCAGAGCGCCTCGAAGTCGAACCAGACGACACCGGCGTGGCGCTGCCGGACCGTGATGTCGCGACCCTCGATCTCGATCGTGCCGCCCGCTTCTCCGCAATCGCCTGCGATCGCCTCGAAGCGCTGCGCCAGCAGCCGGTCGGCGTCGTAGGTCTTCGTGCTGATGTAGAGCGGGGCCCGCTCGAGCTGGCGCAGCCGGTAATCGGTGCCGCCGTCGACGTTGACGATCTCGGTCTGCCGCTCGATGAGCTCGATGGCGGGAACGAATCGCTGCCGCTGGAGGCCGTCCCGGTAGAGGTCGCGCGGTGCGGCGTTGGAGGTGATGACCAGGGTGACGCCGGCCTCCACCAGCGCGCCGAACAGGCCGGCGAGGATCATCGCGTCCGCGACGTCGGTTACGTACAGTTCATCGAAGCACAGCACGCGGCAGTCCGCCGCGACGTCGCGGGCGACCCGCTGCAGCGGATCGGGCAGCTCGCGCAGCTCACGCAGCCGGCCGTGAACCTCGTGCATGAAGCGGTGGAAGTGCGTGCGTCGCGCAGGTACGGTGAGTCCTGCGTGAAAGAGGTCCATGAGGAAGGTCTTGCCGCGGCCGACGCCGCCCCACAGGTAGATGCCACGCACGGCCGTGCGGGGACCGCCGCCCAGCCGCGCCCGCAGCCGGCCGGCGAGGCTGCGCTCCTCCCGCGCGGCGCGATCGAGCGTCCGGCGCAGGGCATCGAGGCGCTCGACGGCGGCGGCCTGCGCGGGGTCGGGCGCGTAGCCGTGACGCGCCAGCGCGCGCGCATACTCGGCGGCGAGGCCGGCCGTTGCGCGCGAGGGGCTCAGCTCGCGAGCTCCGGCAGGTCGCGGAAGTGCGCGAGCGCCCCGGGGTTCGCCAGGGCCTCGGTGTTCTTCACTGGGCGGCCGTGAACCACCTCGCGCACGGCGAGTTCCACGATCTTGCCGCTGCGGGTGCGGGGGATTTCCGGCACCGCGACGATCTTCGCGGGCACGTGTCGCGGCGTGGCGTTGCGACGGATCGCGGCGCGGAGACGTTCGCGCAGGGCGTCGTCGAGGGTCAGGCCGTCTCGCAGCCGCACGAAGAGCACCACTCGCACGTCATTGTCCCAGTCCTGGCCGATCACCAGGCTTTCGAGAACCTCGTCGAACTGTTCGACGGGGCGGTAGATCTCGGCGGTGCCGATGCGCACGCCGCCGGGGTTCAGCACCGCGTCTGAGCGCCCGAGGATCACGATGCCGCCGCGCGGCGTCAGCACGGCGTAGTCGCCGTGGTGCCAGACGCCCGGGAAGCGCTCGAAGTACCGCTCGATATAGGCCGCCGCCTCATCCCGGTCGAGTCCCAGGTTCTGACTCAGGCCGAACGCCGATATGCCGTACATGATCCCGAAGTTGACGGCTTTCGCGTACCTCCTGTGAACGGCGTCCACCTGATCCTCCGACAGGCCGAAGACCTCCGCGGCGGTGCGCACGTGAATGTCTTCTCCCCGCGAGAAGGCCTCAAGAAGCGTGGTCTC
>JBBINN010000237.1:0-4336 GCA_037443885.1 Gammaproteobacteria bacterium
CGATGTTCGCCAGCCAGCAACCGATCCAGTAGAGCAGGCTGCTCTGGAATCCCCAATAAGGGCCAAGCCCCGCGCGGACGATGTCGGCGAGGCCGTCTTCGGTCGGGCGAACGATCATCATCAGGCTGAACACGCCCGCCAGCACCAGGGCGCCGATGGCGGCGATGATCCAGCCGAAGATGCTGATGCTGCCGAGCGTCGCGAGCGTCGCGGGAAGCAGGTAGATCCCCGAGCCGATCAGGTTGCCTGCAACCAGGACGGTCGCAAGGCCAAGTCCGAGCCGGCCGGGCTTCGCGTCCAGCGGGTCAGCCCGGCACGGCACCGAGCACACCAGGCGCGACGCCGTTCCACCACTCCGAACGTGCAATCCAGGCACCCGCGACCTGAGCGGGCACGATCATCATGGCGCAAACCAGCGTGGCCGGATGGAGCTTGCGAAGTGTCCGGAGGTCGTAGAGGCCTAGCGCGACCAGGAACGGGAACATGACTACGTACGAGGCGATATCCAGGGCCAATGGATCGAGGTACGGCAGCTGCAATGTCCAGCGCGTCGCGGCCGGGGCGACGAGGCACAGCGCTGCGGCATAGGTCAGGCGCCGGTGCCATTCCCTGTGTCGCGTGACGAGCAGCATCGAAGCGACCATCAGCGCAGAGAAGAGAGTGATGTCCGTGAGGTTGAACCAGGAGGCCTCATATGGTCGTGCCGCCCCGTCAGCGATGCGGATCTCGGCCGCGCGCTGGGCCATCCAGTAGCCGAGCGGGATCACTGCGCCCGTGAGCGCGAAACCCGCGAGACCCAGCTCGCGGTGCCGTGCGACGTTGCCGCGAGCGACGAGCTGGGTCTGCAGGACGTAGATGCCGAACCAGCCGAAATACGCGGCGGCGTGCACATGGTGCAGGAGGTGGAACTGCCGTGTCCCGGAGAGGACCGGTCCGTAGTAGGTGAGAGGAAAACTCAGCAGTACGATGGCCGCCATGATGAGCGCGGCCCATGAGAAGAACCGCCGGGTGCCGTCGGCACCGGGTATCGCTGGAGTGGCGGATGGCATGGGAGGCTCCCTCGGCGACTCGTTGGTCGGGATCATGGGCGCGCCGGGGTGGCGCCTGTCCGCGTCCGCAATGTGCCAGTTTGGTGGCTCAACTGCACGCAAGAAATGCGGCTTGCATCTGCGCCCCGGGTCAGGCGGTCTTGGATTCTGCTAAAATCACGAAGAAATGCGCGGGTAGTGCCCGTCCGGCAATCGCAGATCCCTCCCTTCACCCCCAGACCGCGCTCCGAAAAACCATGCTTCAGTACGTCCGGATCGGCCTCCTGTTCATGGCGGCCGGCTTTTGCGCGGTCTCCAGCGCCCAGGAGCGACCCACGGAGCCATTCGACCGGGCCATCCTCGAGGCCCGTGCCGCCGACCTGGCGAGGCGGAAGCACGTGCAGCGGCCGAGACCCGAGGCGTCCGACCGTGAACGGCTGACCTACGATCAGTACCGCGCCATCCGGTTCAAGCGCAGCGCGTCCATCTGGGCGCGCGAGAACCGGACGTTCTCGCTCGACCTGTTCTACCCGGGGTTCATCTTCGATACGCCCGTCAACGTGAACCTCGTCGTCGGCAAGACCGCGCGGCGGGTGCTGTTCACGAACGACGTCTTCGAGTACGGCCCCGAGGTGCCCGTCATCGAGAGTCGCGACGGGCTCGGGTACTCGGGATTCCGCGTGCGCGCGCCGATCAACAAGCCCGACTACCCGGACGAGTTCCTGGTCTTCCAGGGAGCGAGCTACTTCCGCGCGGTCGGCCGCGATCAGTTCTACGGAATCTCGGCGCGCGGGCTGGCGGTGCGTACGGCCCGCCCGGAGGGCGAGGAGTTTCCCGCCTTCACCGATTTCTGGATCGAACGGCCGGCCAGGGGCGCCGATCGCCTCGTGATTCACGCGTTGCTCCAGAGCCGCTCGGTGGTGGGGGCCTATACCTTCACCGCGCGGCCCGGCGACGAGACCCTGATCGACGTCGACGTGACGCTGTTCCCCCGCGTGGATATCGAGGCCTTCGGCATCGCCCCGCTCACGTCGATGTTCCTGTTCGATGCCACGAATCGCGCGCGCTTCGACGACTACCGCAACGCGGTGCACGACTCCGACGGCCTCTTGATACTCAATGGCCGCGGCGAGCGTCTGTGGCGGCCGATCGCCAATCCACGCATGCTGCAGGTGTCGTCGTTTCTCGATGAAAACCTGAAGGGCTTCGGGCTCCTGCAGCGCAAGCGGCGCTTCGGTGATTTCGAGGACGCGGAAGCCCAGTACGATCGCAGGCCCTCGGCCTGGGTCGAGCCGAAGGGCGGGTGGGGCCCTGGCCACGTGGAACTCGTCGAGATCCCGACGGATCTGGAGATCAACGACAACATCGTCGCCTACTGGCAGCCGCGCAAGTCGCTGGCGGCGGGCAGGCCGGCGAAGTTCGCGTATCAACTGCGGTTCCTGGCGGAACCGCTCGATCAGTCCCTGGCGCGGGTGGTTTCGACGCGCATCGGCCAGGCCTTGCAGTCCGAAGATCAGCGCTCGTTCGTCATCGACTACCAGGCGGCGGAACCGGTGCCGCCGGATCTCAGGCTGCGCATCTCGAGCTCCGCCGGCAAGGTGCTCGCGCCGCGAGGGCAGTTCGTGCCGCAGAGCGGCGTGTTCCGCGTGAGCTTCGAACTCGACCCCGGCCGCGCCGCCCTGGCCGAGTTGCGGGCGGAGGTGCTGTCCAGGGGCAAGCCGTGGGGCGAGACCTGGCTCTACCGATGGACTCGATGACGTTCCGCAACGTCCCGGCGTAGAGGATCGGGTACGGCGATCCCGGTGCCGCCGCCCGCCGAGCTTGCCATGCCGGCGCAGAACCTGCGCTGCTGCCCGCGCGAGCGCCGGCCCGGCTGGCCGTCGTTGAAGACGCTCCTGGCGCGCCTCGTCACCTTCGGCGGCGCGCTCGCCCTGACGGTGTACGCGACCCGCGAGATGATTGCCGTCGTTTCGGTCGGCGGCATCTCGGCGCTGCAGTGGGCGATGGTGGTGCTGTTCGCGATTACGTTCGGCTGGATCTCGATCGCGGCAGCCGCGGCGGCCTCCGGTGTGTTCTTCGGTGGTGTGCGCCTGCGGGGCCGCGAGGGCCAGGCCGTCGAGCACCGCACGGCACTCGTGATGCCGATCTACAACGAGAACCCCGCGACCAGCTTCGCCGCGCTCGAGGCGATGGCGGAGTGCCTGCTCCAGCAGGACGCGAAGGGGTTCGAGCTGTTCGTGCTGTCCGACACGAACAACCCGGACACCTGGGTCAAGGAGACGGCGGCCTTCCATGCCCTGCGCGAAGCGGTCGGCGACGGCATGCGCGTGTGGTACCGGCGCCGCAGCGACAACACGGGCCGCAAGGTCGGCAACCTGCACGACTTCGTCACCCGGTGGGATGGCCGTTACGACTTCATGATCGTGCTCGATGCCGACAGCATCCTGTCGGCGGAGACGCTGCTCCTGATGGTCCGCGAGATGGTGGCGGATCCGGACCTCGGCCTGCTGCAGACGGTGCCCCGCCTGGCGGGCGGCAAGACGCTCTACGCCCGGCTGCAGCAGTTCGCGGGACGCGTCTACGGGCCGATCGTGGCGCGCGGCATCGCGTCCTGGCAAGGCGACGACGGCAACTACTGGGGCCACAACGCCATCGTGCGCGTGCGCGCGTTCGCATCGTCGGCAGGGCTCCCGACCCTGCAGGGCCGCAAGCCCTTCGGCGGCGCGATACTCTCGCACGACTTCGTCGAGGCGGCGTTGTTGCGACGGGCGGGCTGGGCCGTGCGCATGCTGCCGACGGTCGACGGAACCTGGGAGGACAGCCCGCCGTCGCTGCTCGATGCGGCCGCGCGCGACCTGCTGCATCGTGTCCTGCTCGTTGCCGAGCTGGCCGCCGTAGAAGGCCTCGACCTTCACCGTGCCCTTCGTCTCCTCGGCGACCTTCGCGATGATCCGCTCGATCTGCAGCGCCCACGGCGCCTTCGGCGGGCTGTTCGAGGTCAGCCGCAGCGTCACCGGCCGGTCCTGGGCGGCCGCGGGAACCGGCGCGCCCAGCAGCAGGGCGAGCGCGCCGGCCACCGCCGCGCGGCGCAGGTTGGGGATCGTCTCCATCTCGTCGTCTCCTTCGCCGTCGCCGGCCGTCGTCGTTCGCCGGTCCGCACGGACCGGCGTGCCATCGGATGCGTTCAGTCGTCCACCCGCAGGTAGCCGGCCATCACGCGCGCGAGCTCGCGGGCCATCCGCCGCTCGACCAGTCGGATCGGGCCCGGGTCGTTCAGCACCGCGTTCATGCAGGTGCCGTACACCACC
>JBBINN010000238.1:0-4327 GCA_037443885.1 Gammaproteobacteria bacterium
ACGGTCCCGCGCGCCGCCGACCTCCGCCTGCCACTGGCGCGCGAGCCGCAAGGCGCGTTCACGCGCGCCGCGGTCGACGGAAGCCTCGGCCGGCGGCGGTGCGCCGTGCAGCACCTCGACGCGCAGGCAGACGTCCGCGTCACGCGCGGCGCCCGGGCCGCGCAGCAGGTCGCGCTCGGAGAGCACCGCCGCGAGCTCGCAGGCTAGCGCAGCGAGGCCGAGGCTCGCACCCTCGATCATCATGTGCGCCAGGCGGGGATGTGCGCCGAAGCCGGCCATGCGCCGGCCGTGCGGCGTGAGGCTGCCGTCGGGTGCGAGTGCGCCGAGCCCGTGCAGCAACTCGCGCGCCTGGGCGAGCGCTGCTGCAGGCGGCGGGTCGAGCAGCCTGAGCGTGGCGGGGTCTGACACGCCCCAGGCGGCGAGGTCGAGCGCGAACGGCGCCAGGTCGGCTTCGAGAATCTCGGGGGGCGTGGCGGGCTCGAGGCCGCGCTCGTCCTCCATGCGCCACAGCCGCAGGCACAGGCCCGGGCCTAGGCGCCCGCCGCGGCCGTGCCGCTGGTCGGCCGCGGCGCGCGAGACGCGCGTGGTCACGAGGCCGCTCATGCCCGTGAGAGGGTCGAAGCGCGCGCGGCGCGCGAAGCCAGAGTCCACGACGATACGCACGCCCTCGATGGTGAGGGACGTCTCCGCGATCGCGGTGGCGAGCACGACCTTGCGCCGGCCCGGCGGCGCCGGCGCGAGCGCCGCGTCCTGCTCCGCGGGCGGCAGGTCGCCGAACAGCGGCTGCACGGCTACGCCCGCCGGCAGCGTGGATTCCTCGAGCAACCGCGCCACGCGGCGGATCTCGGGCGCGCCCGGCAGGAACACCAGCACGTCGCCGGCGGGCTCCTCGAGCGCGAGGCGTATGGCACGGACGACGTCACGCGCGAGGGTGGCCGGCTCCGCTCGCGGCAGGTGGCGGGTCTCGACCGGGAATGCGCGGCCCTCGGCGGTGATGACCGGCGCGTCGCCGAGCAGGCGTGCGACGGACCCGGCCTCGAGCGTGGCCGACATGACCAGCACCCTCAGGTCGTCGCGCAGGTGAGCCTGCACGTCGAGCACGAGGGCGAGGCCGAGGTCGGCGACGAGGCTGCGCTCGTGGAACTCGTCGAAGATGACCAGTCCGACATCCTCGAGCGCGGGGTCGGACTGCAGCATGCGCGTCAGCACGCCCTCGGTGACGATGGTCAGGCGCGTGTCGCGGGAAACTTTCGTCTCGAGGCGGGTGCGCAGGCCGACCCGGCGGCCGAGCGGCTCGCCGAGCAGCGCCGCCATGCGCACGGCGACGGCACGTGCCGCGAGGCGACGCGGCTCGAGCATCAGGATGCCGCGGCCGCCGAGCCATGCCTCGTCGAGCAGCGCCAGCGGCACGGCCGTGCTCTTGCCGGCGCCCGGCGGGGCCTGCAGCACAGCGGCGCGCGCGCGACCCAGCGAGTCCGCGATCCTCGGCAGGTGCGGCGCGATCGGCAGCTCGGCGCAGGCAGCGGGCAGCGGCATCGTCAGGGTCGGGTCCCGGGATTCAGGCGCGGTACAGTAACGGGCCCCTTCCGGACCCACAACGCGCCATCCTCGACCGGGAGGCAGGCCGCCGAGCCCCACTGCGGCGTCCGCGGTATCCCGTCCGCCGGCTGGACAGCCGGGCGTCCGCCAGGGCTTGCAGGGCCGCCCGCCCGCCCCCATGTGCCACCCCAGCAGGCCATTCCCGGCCGATGGGGTTTGACATGAGCGAGAACCAGGCAGAGCGCAGCGGACCGGCGGTGCCCGAGGATGTCCTGATCATCCTGCCGGTGCGCAATCTCGTGGTGTTCCCCGGCGTGGTGCTCCCGGTGAGCATCGGCCGCGAGAAGACCGTGGCCGCGGCGGAGGAGGCGGTGAAGAGCGGCCGCAGGGTCGGCTTCCTGCTGCAGCGCGACCCGACCGTGGACGACCCGGGCGAGGCCGACCTGCACCGGGTCGGCACGGTCGCGGCCGTCCACCGCTACGTGACGGCGCCCGACGGCAGCCGCCACGTCGTCGTTCAGGGCGAGCAGCGCTTCCGCGTCCTCGACTTCCAGCCCGGCTTCCCCTTCCTGGTCGCGCGCGTGGAGCCGCTGCCCGAGGCTGCGCGCGGCTCGGTCGAGGTCGAGGCCCGTTCACTCAACCTCAAGCGTCTCGCCGCCGAGGCCATCGAGCTGCTGCCACAGGCACCGGCTGAGCTCGCCGGCGCGGTGCGCGCGATCGAGTCTCCCGGCACGCTCGCCGACACCATCGCGAGCTTCCTCGACATCAAGCCCGCCGAGAAGCAGCAGGTGCTCGAGACCGCGGACCTAGTGCCGCGCCTCGACCGCGTCGCCGAGCTGCTCGGCCACCGCATCGAGGTGCTCAGGCTGCAGCAGCAGCTGCAGCAGCAGACCCGCGAGGCGATCGACGAGCGCCAGCGCGAGATGCTGCTCCGGGAGCAGATGGCGCAGATCCGCAAGGAGCTGGGCGAGGACGGCGAGGGTGGCGAGGAGCTGGAGGAGCTGCGCCAGAAGCTCGAGTCCGCCGGGCTGCCCGAGGACATGCTGAAGCAGTCCATGAAGGAGCTGCGCCGCCTCGAGCGCATGCCCGAGGCCGGCGCCGAGAACTCCATGCTCAGGAACTGGCTCGACCTCGTGGTCGAGCTGCCCTGGGCGAAGCTCGACGCGGAGCAGCACGACCTCGCGCACGCGCGCGGGGTGCTCGAGGCAGACCACTACGGCCTCGATCGCATCAAGAAGCGCATCCTCGAGTTCCTCGCGGTGCGCAAGCTGAACCCCGAGGGCAGGAGCCCCATCCTCTGCTTCGTCGGCCCGCCGGGCGTGGGCAAGACTTCTCTCGGCCAGAGCATCGCGCGCGCACTGGGCCTGAAGTTTCAGCGCGTGAGCCTCGGCGGCGTGCACGACGAGGCCGAGATCCGCGGCCACCGGCGCACCTACGTCGGCGCGCTGCCGGGCAACATCCTGCAGGCCATCCGCAAGGGCGGCACCCGCAACCCGGTGATCATGCTCGACGAGATCGACAAGCTCGGCCGCGGCATCCAGGGCGACCCGTCGGCCGCGCTGCTCGAGGTGCTCGACCCGGAGCAGAACTCGACCTTCCGCGACAACTACCTCGGCGCGCCTTTCGACCTCTCGAAGGTGCTGTTCATTGCCACCGCCAACATGCTCGACACCGTGCCGGGCCCGTTGCGCGACCGCATGGAGGTGATCGAGCTGACCGGCTACACCGAGGAGGAGAAGCTCGAGATCGCAAAGCGCTACCTGATCGGGCGGCAGATGAAGGCGAACGGCCTCACGCCGGAGCAGGCGACGCTCACCGACGCGGCGCTCGCCGGGATCGTGCGCGGCTACACCCGCGAGGCCGGCTGCCGCAACCTCGAGCGCGAGATCGGCGCGGTGCTGCGCCACGCTGCGGTGCGCATCGCCGGCGGCGAGGCGGCGCAAGTGAACATCGACGCCAGCGACCTGCAGTTCATCCTCGGCGCACACAAGTTCGAGAGCGAGGTCGCGCTTCGCACCTCGCTGCCGGGCGTGGCCACGGGCCTCGCCTGGACGCCGGTCGGCGGCGACCTGCTGTTCATCGAGGCGACGCGCCTGCCGGGCAGCGGCAAGCTGATCCTCACCGGCCAGCTCGGCGACGTGATGAAGGAGAGCGCGCAGGCGGCGATGTCGCTGGTGAAGTCGCGCGCCGGGCAGCTCGCGCTGGACCCGGCCATGTTCGAGAAGAGCGACGTGCACGTGCACGTGCCGGCGGGCGCGATCCCGAAGGACGGGCCGAGCGCCGGCGTGGCGCTCTACACCGCGCTGGTGTCGCTGTTCACGGGCCGCAACGTCGCGAGCGACGTGGCCATGACCGGCGAGATCAGCCTGCGCGGGCTGGTGCTGCCGGTCGGCGGCATCAAGGAGAAGGTGGTCGCGGCCGCGCGCGCGGGCCTCGCCAAGGTCATCCTGCCCGAGCGCAACCGCAAGGACCTCGAAGAGGTGCCTGAGAGCGCCCGCCGCCAGCTGAGGTTCGTGTTCGTCGGGCGGGTGGACGAGGCGATTGCCGCCGCGCTCGGCGACGTGGGCTGCGCGAGCCACGCGCCGCCGGCGGAGGAAATCGTCTGAGGCGGGGCGGCGCCGCGGCGACCGTCGCTCTGGCGGCCCGGGTCCGGGCCGACGCAGGAAATTCCCGGCCCCGGTCTTGACGCGGGCGCTGCCTTCGGGATGCTTGCAGCGCATGGATGGGTGGCGTCCCGTGCGTTTGCTCGCTGCCGGCCTTGCGCTTGCGGCCATCGCCGGCTGTGCCG
>JBBINN010000239.1:0-4326 GCA_037443885.1 Gammaproteobacteria bacterium
AACGCCCGCGCACGCGTTTCTACGTCGGCGGGGGCTACAGTCGAGACAACTACGTCCGCAGCGGCGAGCTCGACCAGGAGAACTGGACTGCCAACCTTGGCGTCAGCCGCCGCTTTACCGACCGTCTCCAGGGCTTCGCGGACTACCGCTATGAAGAACGCGATTACAGCTCTTCCGTCGGCAGCGACGAGACGCAGACCTTCTCGCTGCGCCTCGACTGGGGCCTCGGGCGCGTGACCTTCCTCACGCTCGGCTACCGGTACGAGGACCGTCAGAGCGACATCGGTACGCTGGGCTACACCGAGAACCTCGTGTACCTGTCGCTCTCCTATCGCCAGGGATCCGTCGCCGGGCCGCGCACGGTGGCGTTCTGATGAACCGGTACCGGTCATTCGGATCTGTTCGGAAAGGCAGTTTCCGAACAGATCCGAATGACCGGTACCTAACGGACCTAACGGAAAGGATTGAAAACCTCGATCCCGTAGCCCTCGAAATCAACGACATTGCGGGTTGCCACAGCCAGGTGGTCCCGCCGGGCGATCGCCGCGATCTGCCCGTCGGGGATGCTCATCGGACGCCCGAGCTCCTTGCGCTCACCCATCAGCTCACCATAGATGCGCGCCGCTCGTTCGTCGTAGCCGAGTACCCGCTGGTCGAACGCCCGCGCGACGAAACGCTCGAATCGATCGCGGAGCCCTGACCGGCGCTGGCCATCCGACAGGATGCGCAGCCCATACGCAATTTCGCCGATCGTGATCGCCGAGACGAAGAGCTTGTCCGACGACTGCGCGTTCAGCCAGCCGATGACGGCAATGGCCGGCTGGACCTTCATCACCTCGGAAACGACGTTCGTGTCCAGCAGTATCATTCCGCGAGGCCCACGGGCTCGTGCGGCGACCTCTCCGGCAGCTGCAGATCGACGCCGTGCACGGGGCCGAACATTCGCAACGCCAGGTCTCCCAGCCGTTCCGGTGCGCTGACCGCTTCCTTGAGAATGCGGCGCACCTCCTCCTCCATCGACACTCCATGCCGGGCGGCACGAATGCGCAGGCGCGACAGCGTCTCCTCATCGAGTTTCCTGACGCTCAAGCCACCCATGACAGACTCCGGAAAGGCTTCGAGACCATACTATCCCGGATGCTAGCATATGCTATCAACGCTTTCACTTGCTGGCAGTCGCTTCACCCGCAACCTACGTCCACTCCCGGCGACCCGCGCTTGCGGCTGCGGGATCTGGCGAGGCTGCATCGGCGTGCCAACCAGGTCGCAGCCAGGGCGGCGCCATTACGGCATAAGTTAAGCTTCGCCCCCGATTCCCGCCGCCAGCGACCGCCCGCGCCCACACCCCGCATGCCCCTCCCCCGCCCCCGGTCGCTGACGAGCCTGCTGCTCTTGGGCATCCTGCTGCTCGTCGTACCGCTCGCCGGCGCGGTCCTGCAGGCGGGCACCCAGCTCGGGCGGCTCTCGGACGAGGCCGACCAGCTGGTCCGCGAAGGCGTCGAGCTCTCCGGGGACACTCAGGCGCTCTACCGCTTCCTCACCGCCTTCGAGCGCTCGGCCAACCTCTACCTGCTGCTCGGCGACCCGCGCCTGCTGGAGGCCAGCCGGGCGACGCAGCAGCAGATCCTGGAGACGACCCGCGGCCTCGCCAGCTACCCGCTCGACGCACCGACCCGCGAGCGGATCGACGACCTGCGCAAGGCGACCCAGGCGGCGATCGCGGTGCTGGAGTTCGGGCCGCCGAACGACCCGGGCCGGGCGAGCCGGCTGTCCGGCCGACTGACAGACCTCAGCGCCGCTGCGGACGGCGTCTCGACCGGCGCCCGGGCCTCGCTCGAGGCCCGCCTGGCGACGCTCGAGGCGCACACAGCCCGCACCCGCGAGCGTCTCACCCTTTGGCTTGCGGCCCTCGTTCCCGCGGCGATCGTGCTCGGCCTGTTCTTCACCCTCGGCGTCCTGCGCCCGCTCCGGCGCATCGACGAGGCCATCACCGATCTGGGCCGCGGTGCCTTCTCGCGCCCGATCGCGATCAAGGGGCCGTCGGACATCGAGGCGCTGGGCCGCCAGCTCGAGTGGCTGCGGGTGCGCCTCGTCGAGCTCGCGCAGGAGAAGAACCGCTTCCTCAGGCACATGTCGCACGAGCTCAAGACGCCGCTCGCCAACATCCGCGAGGGCACCGACCTGCTGCTCGACGGCGCGGTCGGCGAACTCGATACCCAGCAGCGCGAAGTCACCGGCATCCTGCGCGACAGCGGCCTGAAGCTGCAGCAGCTCATCGAGAACCTGCTCTCCTACAGCACCTGGCAGTCGCAGGCGACAGTGCTCGACCTCACGCGATTTCCGCTGGAGGCTGTCATCCGGGCTGCCTTCGACGCGCAGCGGCTGGCGATCGCCTCGCGCGACATCGAGATCCACCAGGAAGTCCAGGACATCGAGCTGCGCGCCGACCGCGCCAAGCTGCGGCTCATCTTCGACAACCTGCTGTCGAACGCACTGAAGTTCACGCCTCCGGGAGGTACCATCACGCTGCGCGCCCGCAGGGTCGGGCCACAGGTTGTGATCGACTTCGCGGATACGGGGCCGGGAATCCCGGGAAACGAGCGTGAGCGTATCTTCGAGGCGTTCTACACTGGCAGCACCCCGCAGGCGGGGCCGCTCAAGGGCTCCGGAATCGGACTGTCAGTGGTAATGGAGTTCGTGGCCGCCCACGGAGGGCGCGTGGAACTGGGAAGCGGCGAATTCCCGGGCGCACATTTCCGGATTCGCCTGCCGCTCGACGCTGGCACGTTACGGAGCCAGAAGCAGGATGCCGATGCCTAGGCTCGTCCACATCGCCATGCTCCTCGCCGCGCTGGCCCTCGCCTCCGGCTGCACCCTGCTGCAGGGCGGGCGCGATGAAGAGGCGCCGTCGGCAGAGCCCGACCTCGCGCCCGAGGCGCGGCTCGTCATCGGCTACCTAGCCACCCTCGAACGCCTGGCGAAGGCCGGCCCGGCCGAGCAGGCCGAGATCGCCAACTTCGCGCGACGGGCCTTCGAGCTCGACCCCACGACGGCCAATCACCTGCGCCACGCCCTCGTCCTCGCGCTGCCGGGCCACAGCGCCGGCGACCCCGCCGCAGCCCGCACCGAGCTCGGTGCGCTGCTGGCCACCCCCGAGCGCATGCTCCCCGCCGAGCAGGCCCTCGCCTACGTCATGTACCAGGACGTCAACGCCCGCCTCTCGCTCGTTGCCGAGAACCAGCGCCTGGCCGCCGCCGACACCGGTCGCGAGGACCGTGAACGCCTGCAGGCCGCCAACCGGCGCCTCCAGGCCCAGGCCGCCGAGAACGCGAAGCTCAAGGCCGAGCTGGACGAGGCCCGCGCCAAGCTCGAGGCGGTCGCGGCGCTCGAGCGCAGCCTGGCCGAGCGCCCGGCCACGCCGCCGAGGAATCCTTGATGAGGGGCGACCTCGGCCGCCGGCCGCGCCTCGTGCTCGTGGACGATGATCCGGGGCTGCTGCGCCTGCTGACCATCCGCCTCAAGTCGGAGGGCTTCGAGGTCGCCGCCTGCGAGAGCGCCCAGCAGGCGTTCACGTCCATCCCCCGCTTCCAGCCGGACGTCGTCGTCACCGATCTGCGCATGGCCGACGTCGACGGCATCGGGCTGCTGCGCGAGCTGCAGAAACGTTACCCGGCCCTGCCCGTAATCCTGCTCACCGCCCACGGGACCATCCCGGACGCCGTCGAGGCGACCAAAAGCGGCGCCTTTGCCTTCCTCACCAAGCCCGTGGACAAGGATCAGCTCCTCGAGCAGCTCGACAAGGCGCTCAAGGTCTCCGGCTTTTCCAAGGCTCAGGCCAGCTGGCGCGAGGGGATCATCACCCGCAATGCCGCCATGGAGGACCGCCTTTCGAAGGCGCAGCAGGCCGCGGCGGCGGACATGCCGGTACTCCTCGCCGGCCAGCCCGGCACCGGCAAGGAGATGCTGGCGCGGGCCATCCACCGCGCGAGCAAGCTCGCCGACCAGCCGTTCACCGTCATCGCCTGCACCACCGTGACCGGCGACGACCTCGCGGACCTGCTGAGCGAACCCGCCGGCACGCTCTATTTCGACGAGATCGCCGACCTGGACCACGTCGAGCAGGCCCGCCTCGAGCAGCTGCTCTCGGGGGGGACGGCGCGGCCCAGGATCATCTCCTCCACCGCCCGCGACCTCGCCGGCGCCATGGCCAAGGGCCACTTCCGGGAGCAGCTGTTCTACCGGCTGACGGTCATCCAGATCGACCTGCCGCCGCTTTCGAAGCGCCGGGAAGACATCCCGCTGCTCGCCGCGCACTTCCTCGCCCTC
>JBBINN010000240.1:0-4270 GCA_037443885.1 Gammaproteobacteria bacterium
GCGGCGGAGGAGGGCCGGCGATGAAGGACCGCATGCGCCGCATCCACCGCATCCACTTCGTCGGCATCGGCGGCGCCGGCATGGGCGGCATCGCCGAGGTGCTGCTCAATCTCGGCTACGACGTGCAGGGCTCGGACCTCAAGGCCAATGCGGTGACCGAGCAGCTCGGACGGCTCGGTGCCCGCATCTTCACGGGGCACGCGGAAGAGAACGTCGCGGGCGCCGACGTCGTGGTCGTGTCGAGCGCCGTGCCGGCCGACAACCCGGAGCTGGTCGCCGCGCGGCGGGCGCGGCTGCCCGTGGTGCAGCGCGCCGAGATGCTCGCCGAGCTGATGCGCTTCCGCCAGGGCATCGCGGTCGCCGGGACGCACGGCAAGACCACCACCACGAGCCTCGTCGCGAGCGTGCTGGCCGCCGGCGGCCTCGACCCGACCTTCGTGATCGGCGGCCAGCTGAAGAGCGCCGGCACCAACGCGCGCCTCGGCGCCGGCCGCTGGCTGGTGGCGGAGGCCGACGAGAGCGACGCGTCGTTCCTGCACCTGCAGCCGGTCATCGCGATCGTGACCAACGTGGACCAGGACCACCTGGCGACGCACGGCGGCGACTTCGGCCGCCTCAAGCAGAGCTTCGTCGAATTCCTGCACAACCTGCCCTTCTGGGGCCTCGCCGTCATGTGCGGTGACGACGCCGAGACGCGCGCGCTGATCCCGCAGGTGGCGCGACCGGTCATGAGCTACGGCTTCGGCGAGCGCAACGACCTGCGCGCCAGCGCGCTGCGGCGCGACGGCCGGCGCACGCACTTCGACGTGCTGCGTCCCGGCCGGCCGCCGCTCGCCGTCACGGTGAACCTGCCCGGCACGCACAACGTGCTGAACGCGCTCGCGGCCATCGCCGTCGGCACCGAGCTCGAGGTCGCGGACGCCGACATCCAGGCCGCGCTCGCCGGCTTCGAGGGCATCGGCCGGCGGCTCGAGCGCCTGGGCGAGGTGGACACCGCCCGCGGCCGCATCGAGATCGTGGACGACTACGGCCACCACCCGACGGAGATCGCGGCGACGCTCGAGGCCATCCGCCAGGGCTGGCCGGGACGGCGCGTGGTGCTGGCCTTCCAGCCGCACCGCTACACGCGCACCCACGACCTGATCGACGACTTCGCCCGCGTGCTGTGCGAGACGGACGTGCTGCTGGTCACGGAAGTCTATGCCGCCGGCGAGATGCCGATCGCCAACGCGGACGGGCGCGCGCTGTGCCGCGCCGTGCGCTCGCGCGGCCGCGTCGAGCCGGTCTTCGTCGAGTCCGTGCAGGAGCTGCCGGGCGCCCTGGCCGCGGTGATCGAGAATGGCGACCTCGTGGTCACCATGGGTGCCGGCAGCATCGGCGCGGCGGCACGCGACCTGCCGGCGCGGCTCCGCCAGGAGGGCGCGGCATGAGCCTCGCGCTGCCGGCCCTGCTGGAGCCGCGGGTGCGGCGCAACGAGCCGATGTCGAGGCACACGACCTGGCACGCCGGCGGGCCGGCCGACGCGTGGTTCGTCCCGCGCGACCTCGCCGACCTCGCCGCGTTCCTGCGCGAGCTGCCGGCGGAGGTTCCCGTCACCTGGGTCGGCCTCGGCAGCAACCTGCTGGTGCGCGACGCGGGCATCCGCGGCGTCGTGATCAGCCTGCACGGCGCGCTGAACGGCCTCGAGCGCGTGGACGAGACCACGCTCAGGGTCGAGGCGGGCGTGCCCTGCGCGCGCATCGCGCGGCAGTGCGCCCGCTGGGAGCTGGGGCCCGCCGAGTTCTTCGCGGGCATTCCCGGCACGCTCGGCGGCGCGCTCGCCATGAATGCGGGCGCCTGGGGCGGCGAGACCTGGCGGCAGGTCGCCGGGGTCGAGACCATCGACCGCCGGGGCAGGCTGCGCCGCCGCGCCGCCGGCGAATACGAGGTCGGCTACCGCCGCGTCGTGGCGCCGGCGCCGGGCGAGTGGTTCGTGGCGGCGACGCTGCGCTTCGGTCACCACGCCGGCGGGGGCGCGGAGTCGATCCGCAGGCTGCTCGAGCGCCGTCTCGCCAGCCAGCCCATCGGCGCGTGGAGCTGCGGCTCGGTGTTCACCAACCCGCCCGGCGACCACGCGGCGAGGCTCATCGAGAGCGCGGGCCTGAAGGGCTATCGCGTCGGCGACGCGCAGGTCTCGCCCAAGCACGCCAACTTCATCGTCAATCTCGGGCAGGCCCGTGCCGTCGACCTCGAGGCCGTCATCCGCCACGTGCAGGAGACGGTCGAGCGTGTCCACGGCATCCGGCTGCACCCCGAGGTCCGCATTCTGGGGGACGCCGCATGAGCATGCTCCGGTCCACCGGCCTGGGTTTCCGCCGCGTGGCTTCGGCCGCCGAGTTCGGCCGGGTCGCGGTCCTGCTCGGGGGCCGCTCGGCCGAGCGGGAGATCTCGCTGCTGTCGGGACGGGCGGTGCATGCCGCGCTCGCGCGCCGCGGCGTGGACGCCCACGCGGTGGATCCGGCGGAGGTGCCGCTCGGGTCCCTCGTGGGCGCGGGCTTCGACCGGGTCTTCATCGCGCTGCACGGGCCGGGCGGCGAGGACGGCACCGTGCAGGGCGCGCTCGAGTGGCTCGGCCTGCCGTACACGGGCAGCGGCGTGCTCGGCTCGGCCATCGGCATGGACAAGCTGCGCACCAAGCAGCTCGCCATCGCCAGCGGCGTGGCGACGCCGCCGTTTCGCGTGCTCGCGGATGCTGCCGACTGCCGCGCCGCGGCGGCCGAACTCGGCCTGCCGCTCGCGGTGAAGCCGGCGACCCAGGGCTCGAGCGTCGGGATGTCGCGGGTCGAGCGCGCCGAGGATGTCGTCGGTGCGTGGCGCGTGGCAGCCGCGCTCGATCCCGTGGTGATCGCGGAGCCCTGGATCCGGGGCCAGGAGCTGACGGTCGGTGTGCTGCAGGGCGAGGCGCTGCCGGCCATCCGCATCGAGACGCCGCGCAGCTTCTACGACTACCAGGCGAAGTACTTCGCCGACGACACCCGCTACCACGTGCCCTGCGGGCTGCCGGCGGATGCCGAGTCGGCGCTGCAGGGCGCGGCGCTCGCAGCCTTCCGGGCCGCCGGGGCGCAGGGCTGGGGTCGTGCCGACTTCATGCTCGGCGCGGACGGCGTGCCGATGCTGCTCGAGATCAACACCGTGCCCGGCATGACCGACCACAGCCTCGTGCCGATGGCGGCCCGGGCCGTGGGCATCGATTTCGACGAGCTGTGCTGGCGGGTGCTCGAGACGAGCTTCGCCCGCGAGCGGACCTGAGGAGAGAGCGTGTTCGAGTTCCTCAAGCGCGGCAATCGCCGGAAGGCGCCGGAAGGCAGGCGCCTCGAGCTGCCCGAGCTCGACTGGCGCCGCCTCGCGGGCGCCGCCGCGGCCGTCGCCGCGATCGGCGGGCTCGCCGGCCTGTTGTCGCTCGCCCTCGACCAGCCGGTGAAGCGCGTGCTGCTCGAGGGGTCGTTCCAGCGCGTCTCGCCGGTCGAGGTCGAGCAGGTGGTGCGCCGCGCCATCGACGGCGGCTTCGTCACGGCGGACCTCGATCGCCTGCGCGGCGGCATCGAGGCCCTCGCGTGGGTGGACCGCGCGCGCGTGCAGCGCCGCTGGCCGGACGCGATCGCCGTCGAGGTGGTCGAGCAGATCCCCGCCGCGCGCTGGGGCGAGGACGGCCTGCTCAACACGCGCGGCGAACTGTTCGTCAGCGGCGCGCGGCACCTGCCGCCCGAGCTGCCGCGCCTCGACGGCCCGCCGGGCACGGAGGTCGTCGTTGCCCAGCGCTACCTCGCCGTGCAGGAGCGCCTGCTGGAGCAGGGCCTGCGCCTCGCGGCCCTCAGGCTGGACCCGCGCGGCGCCTGGGAGATGGTGCTGACCAACGGCGTGACCGTGCGCCTCGGCCGCCGCGACGTGGACGCGCGCATGGAGCGGTTCGTGCGCGTCGCGGCCGAGGTGATCGCCGGCCGCGCGGCCGACATCGACCACGTCGACATGCGCTACTCGAACGGCTTCTCGATCGGCTGGCACGCCGGCGCGCAGGCGCGGGACCCGCGCGCGGCCGACGCCAGGACCAGGCCACAGGAAACGGAGACAAATGGCTAAGCGCTCGGACCGGAACCTCATCGTCGGACTGGACATCGGCACCTCGAAGGTCGTCGCCATGGTGGGCGAGCTGCACGCCGACGGCAGCCTCGAGGTGATCGGGCTCGGCTCGCATCCCTCGCGCGGCCTGAAGAAGGGCGTGGTGGTCAACATC
>JBBINN010000241.1:0-4268 GCA_037443885.1 Gammaproteobacteria bacterium
GCCGCTCGCTCTCGCGCAGGGCCGTCTCGCCGAGGTCCCGCTCGATGGCGATTCGCGCGAGCTGCGCCATGCGGCCCGTGAGCTCGACGTCGCGGCGGGAGGGCATGCCGGTGCGACGCACGTAGGTGGCGAAGGTGCCGAGCACCGCGCCGTTCGCGCCACGGATCGGCGTGGACCAGCTCGCGCGAAGGCCCGAGCCGATGGCGGCCTCCCGCCGGTGCTCCCAGAACGGATCCTTCTCGATGTCCGGCACGATGATCTGGCGCTGCAGCGCCACCGCCGCGGCGCAGGAGCCGAAGCGGATCTCGACCGGCACTTCCTCCATGATCGCCGTGTAGGCGCGCGGCAGCTTCGGCCCGGCCGCGTGCACCAGCACGTTGCGTGCCGCGTCGTAGCGGCGGATGCAGCAGACGGCCTGCGGCAGCACCTGCTCGACGACGTCGGTGATCGACTCGAGCGCACTCGTGAGCCCGGCGCTCGACGCGATCTTCTCGAACACCCGCCGCTCGCCCGCGGCGATGAGCTCCGTGCGCTTGCGATCGGAGATGTCGATGATGCTGCCGCGCACCAGCCGGCCGCTCGAACTCGGCAACCGCACGAGGCGCACCTCGCAGTCGACCACCCTGCCCGCGGTGTCAAGGTGCTGCCAGTCGAAGGTCTGCGGCTCACCCGCAAGGGCGGCGTCGATGCGGACGCGAATGGCCTCGGCCGCGGGCCTGCCGTCCTCGAGCTGCGGCGGGCTGACGTCGGCCGGCCCGAGCCTGAGCAGCGCAGCACGCTCCACCCTGAAGAAGCGGCAGGCGTTCTCGTTGCAGTCCACGAAGCGGCCGGCGTCCGCGTCGAAGACGACCACCGCCTCGGGCGCGTTCTCGACCAGCACGCGGTAGCGCGCCTCGCTGTCCTTGAGCGTACCCTCCGCACGGCTGCGCTCGTGCGCGTCGCGCACGCAGACGATGTAGACCGGCTTCTTGCGCAGCAGGATCTTGCTGACCAGGATTTCGGCCGGCATGAGATCGCCGCGGCGGTGACGGGCCTGGACGTCGCGGGCCGCGAGGTCGTAGTGGGTGTTCTCCTGCGCCGCGGCGAGATCCTCCAGCGCACGCGCGACGTCGCCGCGCGGCGCGATCTCCGGGATCAGCTCGTCCAGGGTGAGCGACAGCAGGTCCGACTGCCGCACGCCGAAGAAACGCTCCGCCGTGCGGTTCATGCTCTCGATGCGGCCGAGGCGGTCGCAGGTGACGATGCCGTCCTTGACGTGGTCGAGGATGGCCTGCAGGCGGTGCGTACTCTCCGCCTCGAGCTGGTCGGAGAGCGCCATGGCCTCGTCTGAGGCCAGGCGCATCACCGTCTCGAGCGAGGCGCGGTCGGACTCGAAGGTCGAGTACTGCTCGCTGACGAGCCGCAGCAGCTCCGGAACCTGCAGGTGGCCGGCCGTATCCGAGGCCGCTATCACCTGCTGCTCGAGCAGCGGATGGACCGCGTCGGCGCCTTGCGCCGCGCGGCGCGGGCGCGGCGGCGCGTCGGCCGCAGCCTCCTCGGGCGTCAGCGCCCTGAGGTGACGCGCCGTGCCGGCATCCTTGGCTGTGGACATGGCCCTCCCGCCCGCCGCGCCCCTTCCGGCGCATGCGACAAAATATGCCCGGATGGTAGGCCCCTGCGCCCCGGTCGGGACGTGACGGCGGTCGCGTTTCGATGCAGGCCGGGCGGCCGCGCCGGCGGGTGCAGGCGCGGACCGTAGTCCGCCGCCTTGCCGGCAGCGTCTGGCGGGAGTTCAGCCGCGCTCGGCCCGCTTGCGGTCCCCTTCCTTGAGGTGGCGCTTGCGCAGCCGGATGGACTGCGGCGTGACCTCGACCAGCTCGTCGTCGGCGATGAACTCCATCGCCTGCTCGAGGGAGAGCCGGATCGGCGGCGTCAGCAGCACGTTGTCGTCCTTTCCGGCCGCGCGCACGTTGGTGAGCTTCTTGGTCTTCAAGGGGTTCACGACCATGTCGTCGTCGCGGCTGTTGATGCCGACCACCTGCCCCTCGTAGATCGGATCGCCAGGGCCGATGAAGAGCTTCGCCCGCTCCTGCAGGTTGAAGAGCGCATACGCGACCGCTTCCCCCTGCGCGTTCGACACCAGCACGCCGCTCGCCCGCGGCGCCAGCGGCTTGTCGAGCACCGGTCCGAAGTGGTCGAAGACGTGGTACATGAGCCCCGTTCCGCTCGTGAGCGTGCGGAATTCCGTCTGGAAGCCGATCATGCCCCGCGACGGGATCATGTAGTCGAGGCGCACGCGGCCGCGCCCGTCCGGCACCATGTTCTCGAGCTTGCCGCCGCGCTCGCCGAGCGCCTGCATCACCGCGCCCTGCGCGTTCTCCTCGATATCGACGGTCAGCTGCTCCCAGGGCTCGACCTTGCGGCCGTCCACTTCCTTGACGACCACCTGCGGTCGGGAGATCGCGAGCTCGTAGCCCTCGCGGCGCATGTTCTCGATCAGCACGCCGAGGTGCATCTCGCCGCGGCCGAAGACCATGAAGCGATCCGGGTCGTCGGTCTCCTCGACGCGCAGCGCCACGTTGTGCAGCGTCTCGCGGGCGAGGCGCTCGCGCAGCTGGCGGCTGGTGACGAACTTGCCCTCCTTGCCGAAGAACGGCGAGGTGTTCGTCTCGAAGCTCATGCTGATGGTCGGCTCGTCGACCACGAGCGGCTTCAGCGGCTCGACGCAGGCCGGGTCGCAGAGCGTGTCGGAGATCTTCGGCTCGGCGATGCCCGAGAAGGCGACGATGTCGCCCGCCTGCGCCTGCTCCACCTCGACCCGGTCCAGACCCAGGAAGCCCAGCACCTGGCCGATGCGCTCGCTGCGCGTGCCGCCGTCGTGGTCCACCACCGTGACGGCCATGCCGCGCCTGAGTGTGCCGCGCTTGATGCGGCCGATGCCGATCGAGCCCACGTAGCTCGAGTAGTCGAGCTGCGAGACCTGCAGCTGCAGCGGGCCGTCCACGTCGACGTCCGGCGCCGGGCAGTGCGTGAGGATCGCCTCGAACAGCGGCGTCATGTCGGGCGAAAGATGCGCGGTGTCGCGGCCCGCGATGCCGCGGATCGCCGAGGCGTAGATTACCGGGAAGTCGAGCTGCTGCTCGCTCGCGCCGAGGCGATCGAACAGGTCGAAGGTCTGGTTCAGCACCCAGTCCGGGCGCGCCTCCGGCCGGTCGATCTTGTTGATCACCACGATCGGTCGCAGCCCGTGCGCGAAGGCCTTCTGCGTCACGAAGCGCGTCTGCGGCATCGGGCCGTCCACCGCGTCCACCAGCAGCAGCACCGAGTCCACCATGGACAGCACGCGCTCGACCTCGCCGCCGAAGTCGGCGTGGCCGGGCGTGTCCACGATGTTGATGCGGAAGTCGCGCCAGCGGATCGCCGTGTTCTTGGCCAGGATCGTGATGCCGCGCTCGCGCTCCAGCGCATTGCTGTCCATCACCCGCTCGACCACCTGCTTGCGGGCGTCGAAGGTGCCGGACTGGCGCAGCAGCTGGTCGACCAGCGTGGTCTTGCCGTGGTCGACGTGGGCGATGATCGCGATGTTGCGGAGGTTCTGGATCACGGGGGCTTTTCGGCGCGAAAAAAGGTCGCGGAGTATACCCGAACCGGTACCGGTCATTCGGATTTGTTCGGTTTTCTCCGGGGCCGCGCTGCGATCTGGTCAGGCGAGGCCCGTCGCGGCACCCGCCTCGAGCGGGATGCGAAACAGGGGCGCATCGCGCAGGTCGCTGGTCACCGGTATCACCGTCACGGACGGGTGGACATCGAACAGGTCGGACTGGATGACCAGCGCCGGCCGCGGCCTGCCGAAATCACCGGCGACGGCCACGGTCACGAGGTCACCGCGGGTCACTGCCAGCCTCGCCGGTTGGCCGCCTTGTCGATCCAGTCGAGCGTTTCCGCCTCCGGTGCATCGCCCGAGATGAGCAGCGACTGACGCCTCGCTTCGGCAGCGAAACCGGGCCCGCGCGTATCCGGCACCCAGATCTGCACCGGCCGCAGGCCCTGCGCCCGCAGCCGCGCGCGGTGGTCGCGGACTTTTTCAATACTGGTCTTTCGGCTGCGAGTCATTGCTGGCCCTCGGTTACATGTAACCCAGCCGAGGAACGCCGGGGCGTCCAGCCGACAAACCAGCCAATCCGCCTCGAAACACGCTTTCACGGCGCAGGTGGTGCGCAGCGGTTATCGATGCACGTCCTTCCGGTTCCCGACCCTCACCACCGTGATCTCGCGCCGGGCGTCGTCGA
>JBBINN010000242.1:0-4266 GCA_037443885.1 Gammaproteobacteria bacterium
TCCCCTATCGACTCGCAACCCTGGCTGAGCCTCGTGGGTAATCAGGTTCCTGTTTAACTTTCCCGCGAGATGAGCGCGGCGACGACGGTCGGGGAAAGTTGAACAGGAATGTCCCCCTCTGTCCCCCTTTCTCCCGGTTGGGGAAAGTCAAACGGGAATGTCCCCCTTTCTCCGCATCCGCTTGACGTCCTGGCGGAGCTTCTTCGACTGCAGCCGGCGTTCGCGCGAGGCGCGCGTCGGCTTCGTGGGCTTGCGTTTCTTCGGCGCGACGCGTGCGGCGGCGATCAGCCCGGCCAGCCTCTCCAGCGCGTCGCGGCGGTTTCCTTCCCGCGTCCGGTGGCGGTGGGCTTCGAGCAGCAGTTCGTCGTCGCGGGTGAGCCGGCGGCCCGCGAGGCGGCGCAGCCGCTCTCGCCCGGCCTCGTCGAGCAGCGAGGTCGCGCCCACCGGGAACCGCAGCTGGCAGGCCGTGGCGAGCTTGTTGACGTTCTGGCCGCCCGGGCCGGGCGAGCGGATCCAGGCCAGCGTGTATTCGCGCGGCGGGATGCCGCAATCGCCGGCGTCGTCCTCCATGGGAGAGGTCAGTCCTGGCCGTCCATGGTCGGCTCGATGCGTCCGGACTGCCGCGGCGACAGGAGGGAAGCCGGCGTCGAACCCTCGAGGATGCGGATCTCGCGCTGCGCCGGGGGGATGGTGATGCGATGCTGGCGGAACAGCGCCCAGATGCGCCGGTTGATGTCCGAGCGCACGTTGTTGACGCCCTCGGCCGGGTCGCCGATCCAGAAGCGCAGCTCCACCTCCATGCCGTAGTCCGCGAACTCCATGAGCCGCGAGACGGGCGGGGGATCGCGCAGCACGCGCGGGTGCTCGTGGGCGGCCTCGAGCATCAGCCGCAGCGCCAGCTCGACGTCGTCCTGGTAGCTGATGCGCACGGGCAGCCGCAGGCGCACCTTCGGGTGGCCATAGCTCCAGTTGATCACCTGGTTGGTGATCACGTTCTGGTTCGGGACGAGGGTGGCCACGCCGTCGCGGTCGCGCACCACGAGGTAGCGGCCGCGCAGCTCTTCCACCCAGCCGAAGCCGTGCGTGCTGGTGCCGGTGGTGCCGGTGAAGCTGATCACGTCGCCGGGCTTGATGCTCTTGTCGGCGAGCAGCACGAAGCCGCTGACGAAGTTCGCGGCGATCGCCTGCAGGCCGAAGCCCAGGCCGAGGCCGATGGCGCCCGAGAAGACGGCCAGCGCCGTGAGGTCGACGCCCGAGGCCCGCAGGCCCAGCAGCACGCCGAAACCGATGAAGAAGGCGTAGCTGGTCTTCGCGATCCCGATGCGCGTGGAGGGCGCGAGCATCTGGATGGAGTTGACCCTGCGGTCCACCCAGCGGGCGACCCACACGCTCGCGATCACGCAAACGGACACCGCGAACAGGGCCGCGACCACCGACCAGACCGTGATCCGCGATTTGCCGGTGGACAGGCCGATCGAGTCGAGCAGGGCGACGATCGCGTCCAGCCAGCCGAGCATCTGCGTGGCGACGAGCGCCCAGACGGCGATCGCGAAGCCGTTCTCCAGCGCCCGCAGCTTCGAGTTCGGCGACAGCGAGAACCGGAGGCCGAAGACCAGCAGCCGGATGACGATGAATGCCGCGATCAGCTTCGCGGCGTGATCCATCAGCGGCGCCGGCAGCTGTGCCGCGACGATGGTGACCCGGGCCAGCAGCGTGAGCGCCAGTGCGGCGAGATAGGGCAGGACGAGGACGACGCCGGCTGCGACGGCGCCCCTCACGCCGGTGCCGCTCTCGTCGCGGGGCAGGTACCAGCGACGGACCAGCCGCGTGCCGGCCCAGGCGACACCGACCACGACCACGAGGGCGACGACCTGCGCGAGCGTCCCCGCGGTCAGCCATTCGTCGAGGAAGGACTTGATGTCGATCATCGGTTGCGCCGGCCGTCCGGCCCGGCGAGGCACTGCAGCGGGGACAGGCGCCGGACCGTGAGGCGCGCCGTGCCCATCACGCGTTCAGGTCCGGGATCAGCTGGCTCTCGAGCCGGGTGATCTGGTCCTTGATCGCCAGCTTGCGCTTCTTGAGCCGCCGCAGCTGCACCTCGTCCACGTACAGGTCCATGGTCAGGCGGCTGATGACGTCGTCGAGGTCGCGATGCTCGATCCGGAGCTCCCTCAGCCGCTGAATCCTGCGGAACAGCTCGGTGTCGACCTTCTCGTCGTCAGGCGTCATGAGCAGCCGAAGTCGCGTGGGAAGGGGGGGCTGGCCCACACGGGCCGGATGGACGGGGGAAGCTTAGCCAATCGTCCCGGTGGATTCCAAGCGATCGCCGCGTCGTGGAAGTCGGAGCCCGCCGAACCCGCCAGCCCCGTACGGGTCGCGAGCGTGGCGGCGTCCGCGACCTGGGCGGCGCTGGCGCCGCCCGTGGCGACCTCGATGCCCTGGCCGCCTGCCTCGCGGAACTCGCGGGCGAGCTCGCGCCGCGCCCCGTTCGAGAGCGCGTAGCGCAGCGGGTGCGCCAGCACGGCCGCGCCGCCGGCGGTGACGATCCAGCTCGTGACCTCCCCCACCTCGGGCCACTCCGAGGCGACGTAGCCGGGCCGGCCGCGCCGGAGCAGGCGGTCGAAGGCATCGGACGCGTCGCGTGCGGCGCCGAGCTCGACCAGCGCCCGTGCGAAATGGGTGCGCGTGGGCAGCGCGGTCATGTCGAGCACGGCCGCGAGCGCCGCGCGTCCCGGTGCACGGGCAGCCTCGAGCCGGGCGGCGATGCGTTCGGCCCGCTCCAGGCGGAATCCGTGCAGCTGCCGGATGCCGGCACGCAGCGCGGCGGCCTCTGGATCGATGGCGAGGCCGAGTACGTGGATGCCGCGGCCGCGCCAGGCGGCCGACAGCTCGATTCCGGCCACGAACCCCACTCCCTCCGAGGCCGCGGCGGCGGCGGCCTCCGCGACGCCCGCGGTCGTGTCGTGGTCCGTGAGCGCCAGGTGGCGCACGCCGCGGCTCGCCGCATGCCGCACGAGATCCGCCGGCGCGAGGCGGCCGTCCGACGCATGCGAGTGCAGGTGCAGGTCGACCGGCGAGGCGTTCACGTCACGGCCCTCGGGCCCAGGCCGACGCTGTCGAGATCGAGGCCGGTCAGCACCACGAAACCGCGCCGGCGGCTCGCGCCGTCCTCCGAGTAGTCGAACACGTAGGTGCGCCGCAGCACCAGCGTGCCCGCGGCGCTGCGCGCGAGGCCGACGCGCAGCACCGATACGGTGCCGTCGAGAAGCTGCACACCCGCATGGGCGCAGGTGTCCGTGGCGATCCGGTTGGCGAGCTCGCGCGCGCGCAGGTTCGCGTACCAGGCCCAGCCCAGCAGTACCAGGGCCAGGATGCCGAGGAACTCGAGCCAGGTCATGCGCGAAGCAACCGGCGCCAGTCCACGGCGTCGTCGCCGTAGGCGACGAAGTGCGGATTCAGCAGCACCGGGCGCGCATTGTAGGCAAGCGGGTGGCCGTCGAGGTCCACCACGTGGCCGCCGGCCTGCTCGAGCACGCACTGGCCTGCGGCCGTATCCCACTCGGAGGTCGGTCCGAGCCGCGGGTAGACGTCGGCTTCGCCAGCGGCGACGAGGCAGAACTTCAGGGAGCTGCCGATGGCGACCATCTCGTGCGGCCCGACGCGGGCGAGAAACCCGTCGAGCGAGTCGCCGCGGTGCGAACGGCTGCCGACGACGCGCGCGGGCTGCTTCGCCGGCGCGCAGGCGCGGATGGGGCGGGCGGGTTCGTCCGCGTCGCTGCGGAATGCGCCGAAGCCCTCGCAGGCATAGAAGTCGGCCTGAAGCACCGGCGCATGCACGACACCGAGTACCGGCCGATGGCCGTGCACGAGCGCGACGTTCACGGTGAACTCGCCGTTGCGCTGAATGAACTCGCGGGTGCCATCGAGCGGGTCCACGACCCACAGCCAGTCCCAGGCCGCGCGGGTGGCCCAGGGCACCGTCTCCGACTCCTCGGACAGGATCGGCACCTCCGGCGCGAGGCGCCTCAGCCCGGCGACGAGGATGCGTTCGGCGGCGAGGTCGGCCTCCGTCAGCGGCGAGCTGTCCGCCTTTTCCTGCACCGCGAAGGCCTGGGCGTAGACGCCGAGGATCGCGCGGCCCGCCTCGCGTGCGAGCCCGACCACGTCGAGCAGGAGCCGGTGGGGATCCGGGATCACGGCGTCGCCGATGGCGGGTCAGGCATCGCCGGCCGGCGACGCCGGGGCAGGGGCGCCGCCCGGGCCGCG
>JBBINN010000243.1:0-4254 GCA_037443885.1 Gammaproteobacteria bacterium
CCACCAGCCGTGGGCCTCGTCGAGGCGGATGTGCACCACGTGCGTGTCGCCGAAGAGGTTGTGCAGGTCACCGAGCGTTTCCTGGTAGGCCCCGACCAGGAAGGCGGCGAGGTAATAGTCCTCGCCGGGGCGCAGTTCGTGCAGCTCGAGCGAGCGCTTGGTTTCGCGCAGCGATACGAAGCGGTCGATCTTGCCGTCCGAATCGCATGTGATGTCGGCCAGCACGGCCTTGCGCGTCGGCCGCTCGCCGAGCCTGTGGATCGGCATGATCGGGAACAGCTGGTCGATGGCCCAGCTGTCCGGCAGGGACTGGAACACCGACATGTTGCAGAAATAGGTGTCCGAGAGGATCTCCTCGATACCCTCGAGTTCCTCCGGCGGGCTGTCCATGCGCCGCGCGACGTCGCGCACCTTCGCGCAGGTCGCCCAGTAAAGCCGCTCGACGAGGCCGCGCATCTCGAGACTCAGATAGCCGAGGCTGAACATCTGGAGGGCCTGCTCGCGGGCCTGCTGCGCGTCGTGCCAGCATTCCACCAGGCGCCTTTCGCTGATGGAGCGGTGCGCGTCGAGCAGGTCCTGCACCGGCGCCGGCAACTCGCCGCCGGCCGCCGCGGCTTCGCCGTCCCCGTCCACGCGGAAGCGGTCGAGGTGGGAGGCGCCGAGCACGTTGAACACGAGCACGCTGTGGTGCGCGGCGATGGCGCGGCCGGACTCGCTGATGATGGTCGGGTGGTCGATGCCCCGCGCGTCGCAGACGCTGCCGATGCGGTAGACCACGTCGCTGGCGTACTCCCGCAGCGAATAATTCATCGACGATTCGAAATTCGTGCGCGAACCGTCGTAGTCCACGCCGAGCCCGCCGCCGATGTCGATGTACTCGAGGCCGGCGCCAAGGCGCTTCAGCTCCGCGTAGACGTGCGCCAGCTCGTTGACGGCCGCCTTGACACGGCGGATGTCGTGCAGCTGCGAGCCGGGGTGGCAATGAACGAGCCTGAGGCAGTCGAGCATGCCGCGGGCCCGCAGCACGTCCACCAGCTCGAGGATCTCGGTCGTGAACAGGCCGAACTTGGAGCGGTCGCCCGCCGACTCGCGCCAGCGGCCGGCGCCCTCGGCGGCGAGCTTCACGCGCACGCCGATCTTCGGCCGCACGCCATAGCGGTCCGCGTGCTTGAGGATGTAGCCGAGCTCGGCGAAATTCTCGATCACCGGGATGATCGAGCGGCCGAGCTTGGTGGCGAGGATCACGGCCTCGATGTAGCTGTCGTCCTTGAAGCCGTTGCAGATGATCAGCCGCTCCGGCGCGTCCTCGGTCATCGCCATCACGGCGAGCAGCTCCGGCTTGGAGCCGGCCTCGAGGCCGAAGCCGAGGTCGGCGCTGCCGCGGTAGACCTCTTCCACGACCAGCCGCTGCTGGTTCACCTTGATCGGGTACACGGCGGCGTAGCGGCCGCGGTACTCGTTCTCGCCGATCGCGGCGGCGAAGGCCTCGTGCAGCGCGTGCAGGCGGTGACGCAGGATGTCCGAGAAGCGGATGACGACGGGCGCAGTGAGGTCGCGCGCCTTGAGCTGCTCGACCACCTCGTAGAGGTCGATCTGGCGCTCGGCGTTGCGATCCGGGCGCACCACGACGTGGCCGGCCTCGTTGATGCCGAAATAGCCACCGCCCCACGCTGGCACCGAGTAGAGATCGAGCGAGTCTTCCACGCCATAGCCCGACCGGACCGCGGGCTTGATGAGGGTGTTCACGGCGGCAGCCTCCCGATGCAGGGCGCGGACGATACCAGAACGCGCCCCGGCGCTGTACCCGCCCGGTCGTCAGCCGCGCGCCACCGGCCGGGACGGGTCGCGGATCCACTCGCTCCACGAGCCCGGGTACAGTCGCGCGCCCGCGATTCCGGCGACCTCGAGCGCAAGGAGGTTGTGACAGGCCGTCACGCCGGAGCCGCACATGCAGGCAATCGGGAGGCCGCCGTGGCCCTCGAGCGTGGCGGCATAGCGTCGCGCCAGTTCCTCGGGCGGCAGGAAGCGGCCATCGGGGCCGACGTTGGTGCTGCAGGGGTGATTGAGCGCGCCGGGAACGTGGCCGGCCACGGGGTCGATCGGTTCCACGCGACCGGCGAAACGCTCGGCCGCGCGGGCATCCAGCAGCGCGAGGCTGCCTGCGGCGAGCGCCTGATGCAGCGCAGCCGCCGACAGCGCGAGACCTCCGCGCAGGCGCGGCTCGAATGTCACCGCTCCGCGCTGGCGCACCGAGCGGTCGACACGCCCGCCGGCCGAGGTCCACGCTGCGAGCCCGCCGTCGAGCACGGCGGCGGCATCGTGGCCGATCCAGCGCAGCATCCACCACAGGCGCGCCGGGAAGAATCCCGGGCCCGCGTCGTAGGCGACGACCTGAGTCGCGGGTGTCACCCCGAGGCGGCCGAGCGTGGCGGCGAACGAGGCGGGATCCGGCAGCGGGTGGCGCCCGGTGGCCGCGCTCACGGGGCCCGAGAGATCCCGCTCGAGGTGCAGGTAGGCTGCGCCCGGGACGTGGCCCTCGCGCCACGCGGTTTCCCCGGCGGCCGGGTCCGCGAGATCGAAGCGGCAGTCCACGACGAGATAGCGCGGGTCGTCGAGGTGCCCCATCAGGTCCGCGGGCTGGATCAGCGTGGTGAAGGTCATGCCGGGCGTCCAGGCGGCAGATGCCGCGAGTCTAGCGCGGCAGCGCGGTTGGGTGGCGGGTCCGGTTGCGGTACAGTTTCGAGACCAGCCACCCAAGCGACTGCGAGATCATGACCACGCACAAGGTACACGTCACGTTTCCCGGCCGACTCCTCTTCATCGGCTTCGGCAGCATCGGCCAGGGCGTCCTGCCGCTCATCCTGCGCCACATCGGCGGCCTTGCGCCAGAGCGCATCACCATCATCACGGCCGACGACGCCGGCCGGGCGGAGGCAGAGGAATACGGCATCCGCTTCATCAACCACCCGCTGACGAAGGAGAACTACCGCCACGTGCTGGACCCGCTGGTCGGCCGGGGCGACTTCGTGCTGAACCTCTCGGTGGACGTCTCGAGCATCGCGCTGATCAAGCTGTGCCACGAGAAGGGGGCGCTGTACCTCGACACCTGCATCGAGCCCTGGCCGGGCGGCTACACGGATCCGAACATCCCGGCGAGCCGCCGCACCAACTATGCGCTGCGCGAGGAGGCGCTGGAACTCCGCAATAGCCACCCGAACGGCCCCACGGCGGTGATCACGCACGGCGCCAACCCCGGCCTCGTGTCGCACTTCGTGAAGCAGGCGCTGCTCGACATCGCCGCCGACACGGACGTGGACGCGTCCGAGCCGAACGACCGCGACGGCTGGGCGGCACTCGCCCACCAGCTCGGCATCAAGGTGATCCACATCGCGGAGCGCGACACCCAGATTTCGAGCATTCCCAAGGTGCCCGGCGAGTTCGTGAACACCTGGTCGGTGGACGGCTTCGTCAGCGAAGGCTGCCAGCCGGCCGAGCTCGGCTGGGGCACGCACGAGCGGCACTTCCCCCGCGACGGCCGGCAGCACGACTTCGGGCGGCGCAGCGCGATCTACCTGACGCAGCCCGGCTGCGCCACACGCGTGCGGACCTGGACGCCCAGGGCGGGCAACGTCCACGGCTTCCTCATCACGCACGGCGAGTCCATCTCGATCTCCGACTACCTGACCGTCCGCGACGGGGAGCGCGTGGTGTACCGGCCTACGGTGCACTACGCCTACCACCCGTCAGACAATGCGGTGCTGTCGGTGCACGAGTTCGCCGGCAAGAACTTCCAGATGCAGCCGAGAAAGCGCATCATGATGCAAGACATCACCGACGGCATCGACGAGCTCGGCGTGCTGCTGGCCGGCCACCGCAAGAACGCCTACTGGTACGGCTCGCAACTCTCCATCCACGAGGCGCGCGATCTGGTGCCGTTCAATAGCGCGACCTCGCTGCAGGTCACCGTGGCGGCGCTGTCGGGGATGATCTGGGCGATCGAGAACCCGTCGGCGGGCCTCGTCGAGCCTGACGAAATCGACTTCCGCCGCAACCTCGAGATCTGTACGCCCTACCTCGGCCCGGTGGTCGGCAAGTACACGGACTGGACGCCGGTCACCGACCGCGGCCGGCTGTTCCCCGAAGACCTCGACGAGGCGGATCCCTGGCAGTTCCGCAACGTGCGGGTGATCTGAAGCGCGCGGCTGTGGGGCCCCCTCGCCACCTCGGTCGCGGCGCGATGCGCTGAGCCTGATT
>JBBINN010000244.1:0-4248 GCA_037443885.1 Gammaproteobacteria bacterium
AACCGTCGCGCCCCGCGCTGAAGCCGAGACCGATCCCCGCGTCGCGCAGCGCGTCCTGGAAGGCGACATGGCCGAGATCCCCGGCCCCCTCGCCCAGCAGGGTCGCCGCCATCCCGGCGAGACCCGCCCGGCCCTCCGGGTCGAGCCCCGCCCCGCCGGGCCAGGCCCAGGCGAGGGAGACGACGGGGAGGCTGTGGTCCTCGACGAGCCAGGCGCTGACCCCCGCCGCCTCGACCACCTGGATCGGCACGGAGAAGCCGCGGCGGGCGGGGAGACTCACCCCGAACAGCGTGTCAGAGGGCATTTTCTGTGCCATCAAGCGCCGGGCGGCCGCTCCGCGGCCTTGGCTTCCGCGCCGCGACGGGCGCACTGGCCCCTGCGCGTCGTCGGGGCGCGGCGGCCGCGTGGCGGCCGCATTGCAATCGCGTGACGGCGCGCGACCAAGCCAGCGCAGGTCGCGCGTCGGCTCAGGCCGCGCGCCGCCGCGCGCGGTGCATGCGCCGGGCCTTCGAGTACTCGTCGGCGAGGTAGGCCGCAGCCGCGGGCAGCAGACCGAGACCGGCATCCGGCGCGCCGTGGTCGGCGAGGCGGAAGATCTGCTGGTAGTACCAGGCCTGCGCGCCGAGCACGTTCAACACACGCATCGGCAGGAAGGGGCTCGCGGGTGAGCGCCAGCCGGTCGTCGCGAGGCGCAACCCATCCTCGTAGCGCACGGCAGCCTCGGCCTCGCCGGCGAGCAGCCGCCGCGGCAAGCCCGGCTCGGTGATCACGGGCCGGCCGAGGCCGATCAGGTCGCAGTCGCCCGCCGCCAGCGCCTCGACCATGCCCGCGCGCGTGCGGAAACCGCCCGTGATCATGAGCGGCATGGACGCCACCGCCCGGATCGCGTGGGCGTACTCGGCGAAGTAGGCCTCGCGCCGGCGCGTGCTCTCGCGCATGGGCACCACGCTGTCGCGCCTGCCCTCGAAGCCGAGCAGGCGCGGCTGCTCGTAGGTGCCGCCGGAGACCTCGAGCAGGTCGATGCGCTCGGCGTTGAGCCACTGCACGACCTGCACGCACTCCTCGTTGCTGAACCCGCCCTTGCGGAAATCGTCGGAGTTGAGCTTCACTGCGACGGGAAAGTCGGGGCCGACGGCCGCGCGCACCGCCCGCACGGTCTCGAGCAGGATCCGCGCGCGGTTCTCGAGCGGGCCGCCCCAGGCGTCCTGGCGGCGGTTGGTCACGGGCGAGAGGAAGGAGCTCAGCAGGTAGCCGTGCGCACCGTGCACCTGCACGCCGGTGAATCCGGTCTCGCGCGCGATCGCGGCGACCATAGCGAACCGACCGATGAAGTCGCGGATCTCCGCCTCGGTGATGGCGCGGGGCCGCGCATAGTTACCCAGCAGCTCGAGCTGAACCGCCGACGGCCCGAGCGGCTCGCCCGTCACGTAGCGCGGCGACTGGCGCCCGGCGTGCGAGACCTGCATCCAGAGGTGGTTGCCCGCCTCGGTGCCGGCGCGCGCCCATGCCGCGAGACGTGCGCGCGCCTCGGCATCCGTCGTCGCCGGGTCGGTCGGGTCGATGGCGACGTTGCCGGGACGCTCCAGCACGCGCCGGTCCACCTGCACGTTTCCGGTGATGGAGAGTCCCACTCCACCCCGCGACCAGACGCGATAGAGCGCCGCGAGCCGCGGCGTCGCCCGCAGCAGGTCGTCCGAGAGGCCTTCCGTCATGGCAGCCTTGCACAGCCGGTTCGGCAGGGTGGCGCCGCAAGGCAGGGTCAGCGGGGCGTGGAGTGCTGCTTGGCTCATGGGGGTCCTTGTCTTTGTCGCCCGACTAGGGTTTCCTGCGCGCATGCAGGACGACACCCCGCCCTCGCCGCGCAAAGTACTGGTATTCGGCGCCAGCGGCTACATCGGCACGAACCTCGTGCCGCGGCTGTTGCGCGGGAGCGATGTCGCGGTGCGGGCAGCGGCGCGCTCGCGCCGCGTGCTGGAGGCGCGCGGCTGGGCCGGCGCCGAGCTGGTCGAGGCCGACGCGCTGCGCCCAGAGTCCCTTCCCACGGCCCTCGAGGGCGTCGACACCGCCTACTACCTCGTGCACTCGATGGCCGCCGGGCGCGGCTTCGGCTCGCTCGACCTCGACGCGGCACGCAATTTCGCCACGGCCGCGGCGGCGGCCGGCGTCCGCTGCATCGTCTACCTCGGCGGCCTGGTGCCCGAGGGCGCGGACAGCGAGCACATCGTCTCGCGCCGCGACACCGGCGACGTCCTGCGCGAGGGCCCCGTGCCGGTCATCGAGCTGCGCGCCGGCATCATCGTCGGCCCCGGCTCCGCCGCCTTCGAGGTGATGCGCGACCTCGTGCTCAACCTGCCGGTCATGGTCACGCCGCGCTGGGTGCAGGCGAAGTCGCCGCCCATCGCGCTCGACAACCTCCTCGAGTACCTCGTGCGGCTGCCCGGCGTGCCCGAGGCGCAGGGCCGGATCTTCGACGCCGGCGGCCCCGAGGTCATCACCTACGCCGGGATGATGAAGCGCCTTGCCGTCGCTGCCGGTCGGCGCAAGCCCTGGATCATCCCGGTGCCGGTGCTCACGCCGACGCTCTCCTCCTACTGGCTGCGGCTCGTCACGGCGGTGCCCACTCCCATCGCGCGCGCGCTGATCGGCGGGCTCAAGCACGACTTCCATGCCGACGATGGCGAGCTGCGGCGCCTCGTGCCGCAACGCCTGCTCGACTTCGACGAGTCGGTCGAGGCGGTATTCGAGGCCGAGCGGCGCCACGAGGTGCAGGCTCGCTGGACCGAGGGCGCCTTCCCGATGCGCGCCTACCGCGTCGAGCACGCCTATTACGCCAAGCGCGCGAGCGGCAGCGCCGAGACCGACGCGCCACCCGAGGCCGCGTGGAAGGTCGTCGAGGCCATCGGCGGCGGCAACCGCTACTACTGCTCTGGCTGGATGTGGTGGCTTCGCGAGGTGCTCGACTGGACCATCGGCGGACCCGGGCGCAATCGCGGCCGGCGCGATCCCGAGACGCTGCGCGTCGGCGACCGCGTCGATTCGTGGCACGTCATCGGGCTCGAACCCGGCCGGCGCCTGACACTCATGATGGGGATGAAGGCGCCGGGGGCCGGCGTGCTCGAGTTCGAGGTGGAGCCGCGGGCCTCCGGCGGCGCGCGCGTGACCGCGACGGCCTACTGGCATCCTGCCGGCGTCTGGGGCCTCGCCTACTGGTACACGCTGGTGCCCGCGCACCTGTTCATCTTCAAGTGCATGACCTCGAGCATCTGCCGGCGGGCGGAGGGACGCTGAGCGGGAGGATGCTGGTGCCGGGTGCAGGAATCGAACCCGCGACCTTCTGATTACAAATCAGCTGCTCTACCGTCTGAGCTAACCCGGCTCTCCGTCATGCAATTCTACTTCAGCCCGGCACCCCGGCCGGCACCATGGCCGGCTCCAGCGGCTGGCTGGCCCGCCCGGCTGCGTCGCAGGGCCGCATCTCGAGCCGCGTGATGCGGCCCTGCTCCCCCTCGAACGACGCCGGATCCGGGAACTGGCCGGCCACCGGCAGGTCGGCGTCGATCCAGTAGACGGTGCCGGTGCGCTGGCGCTCGGTGACCACGGGCTCGTAGCCGAGGGCCTTGACCTCGTCGAGGCGGCGCAGCGCGCGCGGCCGCTCCGAGAACAGGCCGAGAGAAACGGTCACGCCGGCCTCCTCGCCCGGCATGATGTAGGCGTCCGTGACGCCGAACTGGCGCAACCGGGCGACCACTTCCTCCGCCGCAGCGCGCCCTTCCAGGCGCTCGAGGGCGACCCACCACCCGGACCACACCGGCCCCTCGCTCACGCGCTGCCGCGGCACGTAGCCCATCTCGCGCAGCCGCGTGGACGCCCGCGCCGCCTCGGTCAGGTCGAGGAATGGACCGATGCTGACACAGTTCACCGAGGCGACTTCCTCGTCCGCCACTGGGCCGGGCGCGGGCTGCGCTTCGCGGGCGAGGACGAGCTCGGCGGCCGCGGGCAGCGGCGACAGCCCGGCCACCAGCGGCGCGGCGATCCAGCGCGACCAGGCGAAGAACGCGAGGTTGGCGAACAGCAGCAGGAACAGCAGGGCGCGCATGCTCAGTCTTCCCCGGCCATGACGGCGAGCCCTTCCAGCACCAGGTCGGGCGCGATGTCCGCGGGCCGGCCGAGGTGGGGCACGATCCGCGCGGCATCGCCGCCGCCGACGAACACGCGTGGCGCGGCGCCGACGCGCGCGGCGGCCGACTC
>JBBINN010000245.1:0-4238 GCA_037443885.1 Gammaproteobacteria bacterium
GGACGAGCCCTGATCGAGCGCGAACATGAGCCCACGATCCTGCGCGCCAAGGTCGGCCTTGAAGTTCAGGGCGCGGTCCTCGTTGCCGATCCACAGGTCGAACACCGCCAGGTCGGCCGTCTCCTTCGGGTACTTCTGAGCGAGTACCGTCATGGCGCGCGCATGACCCGCATGACGGTACATGCCAGCCGGCAGCGGCGGCGCGTCCTCCGGGTCCTCGTCGGGATCGCTCCGGTCGTCGGCCGTGAAATCGTAGACGTCGAGCCCGACCTCGATGGCACGCAGCGCGGCGAAGCGAAGTCGGTCATCTGTCGCCACGGCTCGGGCCGGCACGCCGACCAGCACAGGGATGCCGAGGAACAACGCGAGACGATTGGCCACCAGTTCGGCGTAAACCTGGGACTGCGCGGCCGCATGGTCGCATTTCAACACCGCCGACAGCTGCCCGTCCTCGGCGCCGGTCGTGCTGCGTGGGTTCGGCGTGGCCTGGCCCGTGATTTCGTAACAGAGAATCGGCACGGCGGCTTACGGGTGCTCGAACGCCCAGGTATCGGCGAGCAACTCGGCCTGCGCGATGACCTTCTCCGTCGCGCCGGGCTGCGCGTCCGGCGGGTACTTGTGCTTGGCCAGCAGCACTTTGACCATGGCGAGCATGCGCGCTCGAGACGACTTGCGGTTTTGCCAGTTGATCGTCGCCGACTTGCGCAACTTGTCGGTCAGCTCCTGCGCCAGCGCACGCAGCACCGGGTGGCCCATTTCGCGCACCGCCGACTCGTTCTCGCAGAGCGCCTGATAGAAGGCGAATTCCTCTTCGGTGAGGCCCTCGGGCGGCTTGGCGGCGTTGATCTCCTTCGCCAGCTTGATCAGCTCTTCGATCACCTCGACCGTCGTGAGCGCGCGGCTCTGGTACTTGGCGATCGCCTCCTCGAGCTTCTGGGTGAACTCCTTGGCCTGCATCGCATTCTTCTGGCCGCGGGCCTTCACCTGGTCGGCGATCAGGCGTTCCAGCAGCTCGGCGGCAAGATTCTTCGTCGGCAGCTTCTGGATCTGCGCGAGAAACTGTTCATCCAGCAGAGACAAGTCCGGCTTTCCCAGACCGAGGGTGCCAAAAACATCCTTCACGCCCTCGACCAGGACGCCCTTTGCGACCAGTTGGCGCAGGGCGGCTTCCTTCTCGATCCGGGATCGCGATTCCCCGGCGCGGGTCAGCTTGATCAGGCAGACGCGCACGGCTTGGAAAAACGCAATCTCCTCGCGCACTGCCATCGCCGCTTCCCGAGTCCCCGCCAGTGACTGGGCCCTGGTGAGCTTGAGCACCTGGTCGAGGAAGGCGCGTACTCCCCGATTGCGACCCTTCTCATCCGGTTCCGCGTCCACCTGCAGAACATGCTCCATCGCTGGCCCCAGCAGGGCGAGTGCGCGCTTGGGATCCGAGAAGCCTGCGTAGTCGAACCCGTGGAAAAACTCGCGGCGCAGGACGTCCAGCGTGTCGAGGAGAATGCGCAACGCCTCGCCCGACGTGTCGTTCAGGTGGCTTCGGGCACGGCGACGCCGACCGGCAGGCCCTGCACCTGATGGCGCCGGGCGAGATCCTGCAGGTAGTCGTGGATGGCGTTCTGCCTCGCCTGGGTCTCCAGGTAGGCCTGGACCCGAGGCATGGCTTCGTCGAGATCGAGCGGCTCGCCGCGGGCAACGGCGTCGACGTGCACCACGTGGTGGCCCCACCGCGACTCGACGGTTAGGCCAGCCAGTCCCGGCGACAGGCGGAACACCTGGCGCTCGAACTCCGGCGTCGTGTCGCCCGACTCGATCCAGCCAAGATCGCCTCCGCCATCCCGCGAGGGACAGGCCGAATGGCGCATCGCGAACTCCGCGAAGCGCTCGGGCGCTCGCCGCAGCTCCTCGATCAGCCGCTCACCGAGTTCGCGCGCCTGCGCCCGGCCCGCGGCATCGCCAGGCGCGGCGGCGAGCAGGATGTGACGCGCGCGCAGCCGGTCCGGCCGGCGCAGGTGCTCGCGGTTCTGCTCGAAGTACCTCCGGCAGGTCGCCGCGTCCGGCTGCGGAGCCGGTGCCTCGCGCTCGAGCAGCGTGCGGACGCTCGCCTCGTCCCGCGTCTCGCCGTCCTGAGGCTGCGCCACCGTGCCGATGTCGAGCCGCTCGATCTCGAGCCGCAGCAGCTCGCGCACGACCAGGGCGCGCACCGCCTGCTCGCGGGCGTCACTCGGGGCGGCCGCCCGGTGATGCTGCATCTCGCGGGCGACCTCCGCTTCGGTGATCGTCGTCGCCCCGACCCGGATGGCCGGCGGCACGTCGTGCGGGATCGGCGCGCTCATCGGCTCACCGCCCGAGATAGTCGACGGGCGCCTGGCGCCGGCGCACGATCTGGTAGGGGCGCGTCAGGTACGTCAGCGGGATCGACCACACGTGCACCAGGCGCGTGAACGGCACGATCAGTATCAGCACCATGCCGAGGAACACGTGCGCCTTGTAGATCCAGTGTGCGTCGGCGATGTAGTCGGCCGCGCCGAGCCGGAACGTGACGATGTGCTGCGCCCACTGGCCCAGGCGGACCATCTGCTCGCCGTCGAGGTGCCCGGCCGACACGAAGATCGATGCCAGGCCGAGGATCAGCTGCGCGTACAGCAGCACGAGCACAACGACGTCGCGCTGCGTGGAAGTTGCACGGACCCGAGGATCCGTCAGTCGCCGCACCAGCAGGATCGTCAGGCCGACGAAGCACACCGCACCGAACACGCCACCCGCCACCATCGCCAGCACCTGCTTCTGTGGTGAGCTGATGAACGGCTCGTACACCTGGTGCGGCGTCAGCAGACCGACGAAGTGCCCGCCGAGGATCGCGAGCACGCCGATGTGGAACAGGTTGCTGCCCAGCCGCATGCCCTTGCCCGAGAGCAGCTGGCTCGAACCCGTGCGCCACGTGTAGGCCGCGTGGTCGAAACGTGCCCAGCTGCCGATCAGGCAGACGGCGATCGCCAGGTACGGAAAGACCTGGAACAGGAGGTCGTTGAGGTAGTTCATCGTGTCACCCTGTATTCATTGGCCGTCGTCGCCGTGGCGGGGCGGTGGGGCGGCGTGCAGTCGGCCGGCGGGGCTTCGGCGCCAAAGCGCACGGCCTCCTCCTCCCAGACCTGGTCCATCGCCTCGGGCGTGTCGTCGCGCGCCTCGTCCGCGACGCTTCTTCGCACGGCGCCGAGGTCGACCTGGCCGCGGCCGATCTCGATCAGCAGCTCGAACAGCAGCGCATACGGGCTGCTGCGCTCGCTGGCCCGAGCTGCGAGCAGGCCGAGGATCTGCCGTGTGTGCGACAGCCAGTCCACGACCTCCGGCTCCGGGCGGCGCGACAGGTACTCGAGCATCAGGGGCAGGTAGTCGGGCAACTCGCGGCTGGCGAGCTCGAGGCCGCCTTTGCGGTAGGTCTCGATCAGGTTGACCATGGCCTGGCCACGGTCCCGCGATTCGCCGTGGACGTGCTCGAACAGCAGCAGGCTCATCGACCGTCCGCGGTCGAACAGTCCGAGCCACCGCTCCTGCGCGGACAACGGGTCGAGCGCGAGCAGGTCCGCCACGAACCGGACCAGCTCCGCCTGCCGACCGCCGACCTCGCCGGCGGCAGCCGCCTCGAGCAGTTCGGCCCGGTGCTGCCACAGCTCGTCGGACGGATAGTCGAGCAGCACGCTGGCCAGCTTGAGGGTCTTCATGCGGGCTCCCGATCGGGCCGCTGCCGGGCCGGCGGCACCTGGTAGGTGCTGGTCGGGCGCCCGCCGAACAGCGCTTCCGCGGGTGACGCGGGGGTGCACCCGTCGCCGAACGTGAAGCCGCAACCGCCGCGCTCGCCGAATGCGTCGTTCGCGTACTCGCGGTGCGCGCTCGGCACGACGAAGCGATCCTCGTAGTTGGCGATCGCGAGGTAACGGTACATCTCCTGGGCCTGCTCGACGCTCAAACCCGCCTGAGCAAGCACGGCCGTATCGTCGACGCCGTCGACGTTCATCGAGCGCCGCCAGGCCCGCATCGCCAGCATGCGTTCCATTGCACGGATCACCGGCGCCTCATCGCCAGCCGTCAGCATGTTGGCTAGGTAGCGGACCGGGATGCGCAGGGAGCGCACGTCGGGAATCTCGCCGTTGAGGCCGACCTTGCCAGCGTCCGCGGCGGACTGGACCGGCGACAGCGGCGGCACGTACCACACCATCGGCAGCGTGCGGTACTCGGGGTGC
>JBBINN010000246.1:0-4210 GCA_037443885.1 Gammaproteobacteria bacterium
GATGGAGCTTGCCGGCGCACCCTGCGCGATACAGATGGCGCGCAACTGGGAGTTCGTGAGCGGTGCCGAGCCCTGGCAGGGGTCGCTGCTGCGGTTGTCGAGCCCGGTCTGGACCGGGAAGAACAGCTCGCCGATGTTCGGCGAACGGACCGCGCTCTGGAAGATCGAGCGGATGCGGAAGCTCTCGTTGATCTCCCAGGTGCCGCCCGCCTTCCAGGTGGTGCTGCCGCCCGTGGTGGAGTAGTCCGAGTAACGGACGCCCGCCTCGAGGGTCAGGGACTTCGCCCAGGAGGCGTCGTTCACCAGCGGCACCAGGAACTCGGCGTAGGCCTCCATCACGTCGTACTTGCCGTCCACGGCCGGGTCGGCGCCGCCGGCGCCGAGCAGCTCGCCCGGCTGCGCGCCGAGGAAGTCGCCGGCCTGGCTCGCGGCGTACTCACGCCACTCGAAGCCCACCGCGGTGCCGATCTTCTCGCTGGCGGTCGGCAGCTTGATGTCGCCGAGGTCGCCGGTGAACGTGAGGTTCACCGCGCCGAGCGAGGTGTCGGTGCGGGTGCTCGACGTGGCGTCGATGTAGTCGAACATCTCCTGGGTCATGCTGCCCGCGGCGCCGAACAGGTTGATCGGCACGCAGCCGCCGCTCGTGTTCGAGCAGGTGGTGGTGTTCACGGCGCGCAGCGCCTGCTGCACGCGCGAGAACAGGCCGTACTTGCCGATGGTGGACACCTGGCCGGACTCGCCGTACTGGGCGCTCAGGTCCCAGTTCCAGTCGGCCGGCAGCTCGCCGCGCACGCCGCCGACGATCTGGAAGGCGTCGTTCTCGAAGGTCGAGGTGCGCGGGCCCCACTCGACGAAGCGGCGGCGCAGGCCGATGCTGACCTCGCGATACGCGGGGTTGCTGGCGTTCGTCGTGGCCGCGGCCGCGGCGCAGTCCGCCGCCGATATGCCGTAGCCCGCGCAGATCTGGTCGCGGACGCCGGCCGGCAGGAACGGGTTGCTGATCGGCAGCCGGTAGGTGTTGAAGAACGTCGCCGACGGCGCGATCTGGGTCTGCACCTCGTTCTTGGTGAACCAGCTCTGGCCGTAGACCTCGATGCTGTCGGTGACCGCGAAGTTGGCCTGGCCGAAGATGTTGTACTTCTCGCCCGGGGTCTGGTAGAGGGGCAGCGGGTTGAAGTTGAACGGTGCGTAGAAAGGCACCAGCGCGGTGCCGGCCTGGTTCAGCTGACGGGTGCCCAGCGTGCCGCCGGCCACGACGACCGGCACGGCCGCGCTGGAACCGCCGGCGCGGCCGGTAACCGAGCTGCGCGACACCTCGCCGAACTTGCGGTCGCCCTGCAGCACGGCCTTGCTGTCCTGGTAGCCGATGCCGATCACGGCATTGCCGCGGCCGTCGGCGAAGTTGCCGCCGATGAGGAGGTCGCTGCGGAAGATCTCGCCGTCACTCTCCTCGGTCATCCTGTAGCCAGCGTCGATCTGGATGCCTTCGAAATTGCGCTTCGTGATGAAGTTGGTCACGCCGGCGATGGCGTCGGCGCCGTACACGGAGGAGGCACCGCCCGTCACCACGTCCACGCGCTCGATCAGGCCGAGCGGGATGTTGGAGGTGTCGGACACGCCCGCCAGGCCCCAGGGCACGATGCGGCGGGAATCCAGCAGCACGACGTTGCGGTTCGAGCCGAGGCCGCGCAGGTTGATCGTCTGCGCGCCGTTGTTGCCGTTGTTGACGCCGGGGCCGATCGAGGGCACCACGCCCGGCAGGTCGCGGATCAGCGCTTCGGCCGTGTAGACCTGCTGCAGGGCGATTTCGTTCGCGTCGACCGCGAGCACCTGGCTCGCCGAGCTCAGGTTCGGGTTCGTGATGCGCGAGCCCGTGACGATGATCTCCTCTATCTGCTCCTGGGCCGTGCTGACGGCGCCGTAGAGGCCGGCGCTGGTGGCGCCCGCGGCGATGAGGACCACCCTCATGGCGTGTGACAGTTTGCGATTAGCCATTCACTCCTCCTTAGGAGCCTGTTGTGATGTTGGTTGCAGGCGACGCCCGGGGGGTGACGCCTTGACCAGCCTGATTGACACCCCAGATTCGTGGGCCTGCCGTGGGTTCACGGCAGGCGTCCGAACACGGTGACCGGGGATAATAGAGACCCGGACTGCGGAAGAGAAGCGTATTGGCAGAAATACAACACGTGGCGCGCGGGCATGGATGCGCGCTTTGCCGTGACGAAACAGCCCATGCCGGGCAGTTGGCGGCACCGGGTTCCCGGGCCGGGGCTGGACCGGAGGACCTCGTCCCGTGCGCCCCGCCGTCACGCTGCCCCGAGGGGCGTAGACCACCAATCGTTTTGTGGTTCAATAGCTTATCGTTTCCCGGGGCCTTCCCGGCGGCCGGGATCGGGCCGGACCAGAGCCCGGCAGGTAGACATTGTCACGGAGCCCTCACATGCAGCCCACCCTGGAGGTCTGGAACGAGATCGACGCGGCATTCCGCCAGTGGCTTGGAGGCGACGCCCCGGGCGCGCGGGCGCGCCTCGAAGCCCTGGCGGCAGCGGGCTGGCAGCACGCCTACCTGAGCCTCGGCCTCGCCTACACGCGGCGCGACCTCGGTGACTTCGCCGGCGCCACTTCGGCCGCCGACGCGGTCCTGGCGGAGGAGCCCACCAGCGTGCCCGCGATGATCATCAAGGGCGACGCGCTGGCCGGGCGCGGCGCGCACCGGCAGGCCGTCGCTCACTACGCCGCGGCCCTGAAGCTGCCGCTGCCGCCGGATGCGGCACCGGGCCTGAGGTCGGAGCTCACACGTGCTGCCGCGGTGGTGAAGGAGCACGCCCTTGGCGTGGCGAAGCGGATCGATGCCGAGCTGGAGCGGTCGGGCGTGCTCGCGGATGCTCCCGCACGCTTCCGGCAGTCGCTCGCCATCATGCGCGGGGAGCGGCGTGTGTACGCCCAGCGCCCGCTGAGGTACTTCTACCCCGGCCTGCCGACGGTCGAGTTCTTCGACCGGCGCGACTTTGCGTGGGTGCCGGCCCTCGAGGCATCCGTGGACGCCATCCGCGAGGAGGCCGAACGCGTGCTGGCCGACCGCAGCCGCCTGCGGCCGTATGTCGAGGATGCCGGCGGGCCCCGTGTCGCGGACGTGGACATCGCCGGCAGCCGGTCGTGGACGGCGTTCTTCCTGTGCCAGTCGGGCACGGTCATCGAGGAGAACGCGGCGCTATGTCCCCGGACCATGGCCGCGCTCGAGGGCGTGCCGCTGGCGCGCGCCGAGGGAGCGACGCCGTCCATCCTGTTTTCCGTGCTGGAGCCCGGCGCCCAGATCCCGCCGCACAACGGCATGGTCAACACGCGCCTGATCTGCCACCTGCCGGTCATCGTGCCGGCCGGGTGCACGCTGCGCGTCGGTGCCGAGCAGCGCGACTGGCGCTATGGCGAGACGCTCGTCTTCGACGACACCATCGAGCACGAGGCCTGGAACCGCAGTGCGGAGACCCGCGTGGTGCTGCTGTTCGACATCTGGCGCCCCGAGCTCGACCAAGCGGAGCGACGGGCGGTCAGCGCTTTCCTCGCCGCGCAGGCGCGGAGCGAAGGGGAAGGACTGCCGGCGTAACACGGCCGCTCGGGGAACCTCTCCGCCAAATGAAAAGGGACTGGCCCGGGAGGGACAGTCCCCTTTTCCGCGTGGAGGTCGAATCCCTCCTTTCCGTCGTGGGACGGAAAGGGAGACCGTCCCCTAGCGCCGGATGGCGCGGATGGTGACGCGGCGGTTTTCGGCGCGGCCCTCCGGGGTCTCGTTGGAGGCGATGGGCTGGGTGAGGCCGTAGCCGACCGCGGTGATCTGGTCGGCGGGGATGCCGTCGGCGATCATGCGGTCGCGCACCGCGTTGGCGCGGCGCTCGGACAGGCGCTGGTTGAAGGCGGCGGAGCCGATGGAGTCGGTGTGGCCGCCGACCTCGTAGCGGACCTGGGCCTGGATGTCGGCCGGGCGGGACTTGATGAACTGGGCGCCCTGGTCGATCTGGTCCTTCGATTCGGCGGGGATTTCGGCCGAGTTGAAGGCGAAGTTGATCTTGAGGTTCAGCTCGAGGAAGCAGCCGATTTCGTCGACCTTGGTGCCGCGCGGGGTGTCCGGGCAGCGGTCGACGTCGTCGTAGACGCCGTCACCGTCGGAGTCCACCCGCGGCGGCGGAGGCGGCGGAGGCGGCGGCGGGGGCGG
>JBBINN010000247.1:0-4181 GCA_037443885.1 Gammaproteobacteria bacterium
TCGTTTCGAAGCTGCTCGAGCTCCTCCTTCGTGCAGTAGCAGTGGTAGGCCTTGCCCTCGGCGAGCCACTGGCCGATGACCTCGTGATACCGGTCGTAGCGCTGCGTCTGGTAGAACGGGCCCTCGTCCTCGACGAGGCCGAGCCAGGCCATGCCGTCGAGGATCGCCTGCACCGCCTCGGGCGTGGAGCGCTCGCGGTCGGTGTCCTCGATGCGCAGGATGAAGGTGCCGCCGTGGCGGCGGGCGTAGAGCCAGCAGAAGAGCGCGGTGCGCACGCCGCCGATGTGGAGCATGCCGGTGGGGCTCGGGGCGAAGCGGGTGCGGACGGTCATGCGAGGGGCCTGGTAGCTTAAAGGCCGGCAGTTTACCCGAGAGGTACCGGTCATTCGGATTCATTCGGATTTGTTCGGAAACACGTTTCCGAACAAATCCGAATGACCGGTACCTCTTACCAAGGCAGGCCAGGGCTGATCAACGGCCCGAGCGCGTTGGCCACAGGACGCGGTAACCTGGCCCAGACCGCCTGTGCACGCTCCACGAGTGGCCCGCGCCCGCCCACCTGAACGCCGGCCGGTTCCATTGGGTAGATCCAGTAGAGAGGGCGCGGCTGGCTCCCCCACTGCAGCTTGAAGCGATACGTGCCCGCGTCCACAGTCGAGCGCCCGAAGTCGAACACCCGGCTGCCGCGCTCGATGGCATGCACGATGCACTCCCAGTACAGGCGCATGTTGACGGATGTCGCCCGCAGCTCATGCAGGCTGGCCGCCCACGGGATCTCGGTACGATCCCGCCAGTGCGTCAGCAACGCCGCGGCCGCGGGACGCCCTCGCAGCCGCACGACCACCACTGTGCAATCCGACGTTAGCGCTGCAAGCATGTCGGTGAAGAAGCGCTTCGGATACACGGGCGTCCCCAGATCCCGCATCGTCGCCGCAAACACCGGGTAGAACTCATCTATGAGTTCGACACTACCCTGCACGACCTCCGGGGATTCGCGGTCCGCGCGACGCACTTGCGAGCGCAGCTTGGACCCCAGCGACTTGCCCAACGCGGCCGCTGAGTCGGGCAAGGCGAGTTCGAGGGTCACCTTGTCAGTTCGCGTGCGGCGTCCGGGGCGGGATACGGTGTCGCGCAACTCGAGCCGGGAGACCCGCCTCGCGCCCGCGGCGCGCGCCGCCTGGTCGATGAGCGCTTTCTCGACGGCGACCGACTCACCCAGCGGCCCCCCGTAGTTGAAGAAGGGCAGCGACACGAGGCGCCGACCGAACACGGCGCTCGACTGGAGCACCATCGGCAAGACCCCCGACAGTCGGCCGTCGGCCCGGCGCTCGACCAGCCGGACCACCTCGAACCCGAAGACCTGGCCCGCAAACTCGCTCCAGCGCCACGTGTGGTAGAGCGTCGCGCGGGGATGGCTGGCCACAAAGGCATCCCACTCCACAGCGGCGACATCGGCAGCAGGCGCACGGTTCGGCATACAGCGCGCGACTCTAGCAGGGTACCGGTCATTCGGATCTGTTCGGATCGGCACATCCGTACGGATCCGAACAGATCCGAATGACCGGTACCGTCTCGCGTTGACCGCCCCGGGCCGGATCCGTAGAATTCGCAGCCCCAACGGGCGGTTAGCTCAGCGGTAGAGCACTGCTTTCACACGGCAGGGGTCGCAGGTTCAAGCCCTGCACCGCCCACCATCACTCCTGGCGCGGGGGGTTCGCCACGGAGGCGCCCCGACCCATGAGTGCCCCCGGTCCGAAAGTCTGGTTCGCCGCGCTGCATCATCCTGCCGCGCTCCTGCTCATCGCGACCCTGCTCGTCTCGCTCGCCCTCACGGCGCGGCTGCCGACCTCACCACGGTTCCTGCTGGTGCTGCACGATGCGGCGCACGCGCCCTTCTCCGCAGGCATCGCGCTGCTCGTCTTTGCAGGGCTGGGACACTGGCGCAGCGCCCCGAAGGGCCGCGGCCGCCACTGGCTGGCGTTCGGCCTGACGCTGCTGGTCGGCGCGGCGGTCGAGGTCGCGCAGTCGTTCGTCGGGCGCGGCATGTCGCTCTACGACCTTTACACGGACGCGCTCGGTGCGGCCTGCGCGCTGGCCGGCCTGGCGTGGTGGAGGTCGAGACGCTCGCCGGATGCGCGCGGGCGCGCACGGCTGGCGGCAGGCGCCGCCGTGCTCACGGGCGCGCTCGCGGCCGCGCCCGTCCTCGAGGCCGGCCTCGCTTACGCCCAGCGCGCAGCGCAGTTCCCCGTCATCGCCTCGTTCGCAAGCCCCCTCGGGCGGACCTTCCTGACCATCCACTCGGCCACGGCGACGCGCACTCCGCTGCCGGCCCCGTGGCGCCAGCCGGACGATCCACGCGCGAGCCTGCGCCTGGCGCTGCTGCCCGGCAGCTGGCCGGGCGTCGGTCACAACGAGCCGGCCCGTGACTGGCGCGGCTTCGCGGCGCTCAACGTGGACGTGACCAATCCGTCCACCGAACCGCTGCCACTCACCCTGCGGGTGCACGACGCGGCACACGACCTGCGCCACGCCGACCGCTTCAACCGGGATTTCGTGGTCCCGCCCGGCACCCGGCAGGTGCTGCGCGTGCCGCTCGTCGACATCGAGGCAGGACCGGTGCAGCGCCGCCTCGACCTCGCCCATGCGGCGGGGCTCATCCTGTTCGTGACCGACGCCGGCCTGCCGCCCGGCCGACAGCTCTACGTGACGCGCATCTGGCTGGACTGACGCGTCGCTCCGACCGCACTGCACGCCAGCATCGAACGCCAGGCGATGCAGCTTTCGTCCCGACTGGCAACACTTCAGCACCCACCCAGCTGCGTGATCCACTGCCGCAGCAGCTGCACGCCCTGCGCATCCACGACGTGGCTCGCGAGCGGCGGCATGCCGGTGGCGTCGCGCCGGTTCGTCCTGAGCACCAGCACCGACCGGTCCGGCGCACCCGGCGCGATGATGCGCGCATCCGGGACGCCGAGGTCGCCCGCCTGCGGCGTGACGTTGCAGGTGTTGGTCGCCGCGAGCGCGGTCTGCCAGCGCAGGTCCATGGGACTCGGGGTCGAGCCCTGCGGGCGGTGGCAGTTGGCGCAGTTGGTGTGCAGGTAGGCGCGCGCGCGCTCCGCGAGCGTGCCGGCAGTGCCGTAGGGATCGGCGAGCGCGGGCTGCTGCGCGGCGGGCGGTGACAGGCGCGGCGAGAAGACGCCGATGCTGTCGAGGGTCGTCAGCTGGTTGGCGGTGCGGCCGGTGGCCGGATACTGCAGGTTGCCGTTCAACTGCGCGGCCTCGAGGCCGAGGCTGCGCCCGGCCGCCGCCGTGTGGCACTGCAGGCACTGCGCCTCGCTGGGGAAGGTCCAGCGCTGGCCGGCCACGTCGGTGACCAGGCCGCCGCGCACGCGCGTGGCGGCGGTCTGCGCGTCGTCCCAGCGATAGGTGTAGCCGGCCCACTCGCCGTCGGGGTGGCGCATGAACAGCCGCGTCTCGACCAGCCGACCCTGCAGGCGGAAAGCCTTCACCAGCACGGTGCCGCTCGGGAACTCGAAGTCGCCGTCACCGGCAATGCTCGCGGTAGCGCCGTCCGGCAGGCCCATCCAGCGCAGCTTGTCGGCCCCGTCCGACCAGAACGGCGCGTTGGGGGCATAGGGGATGAGGCCTGCAGCAGGCTGGCGAACGTCGGTGGGGCTGGTGCAGCCGGTCGCCGCGAGATCGTCGGGGACCGGGTCGCTGACGCCGCCGCCCATCTGCACGAGACGATGCAGCGTGCCACCGTAGTGCACGACGTAGAGCTCGCCGTCCACGCCCTCGCCGAAGGAGGCGATGCTGAGGCCGGTCTGCAGCAGCTCCTCGCGCGCATCGTTCGGCACGGGATCGGGCTTGTACGCGAAAATCCGTCCCGACACGAAGTCACCGAACAGGTAGCGGCCGATGAGCGACGGAATCGCGGTGCCCCGATAAACGTAGCCGCCGGTGACCGAGGCGCCGAATGTGCGGCCGTACTCGGCGACCGGGTCGATCAGCGGCTCGCCGCCGGGGCCGGTCGTCGGGCAATTGCTCGATGGGTTGTAGCAGAGCGTGCCCTCGCGGTAGCGCCAGCCGTAGTTGCCGCCACGCCGGATACGATCGATTTCCTCCCGGGCGCCCTGCCCGACGTCACCGGCCCACAGCTCGCCCGTCGCGCGGTCGAAGCT
>JBBINN010000248.1:0-4180 GCA_037443885.1 Gammaproteobacteria bacterium
CACCGACGTGGCGCTGCGGCTCGCGGACGGACTGCGCCAGGCGATCCGCGACCACCGCTTCCTTTGGGACGGCCACACGATGCAGATCGGGGCCTCGATCGGCCTCGTCGAGATGAGCCGCGACACGGACAGCATCGCCACGCTGCTCTCGGCGGCCGACGTCGCCTGCTACTCGGCGAAGGACGGCGGCCGCAACCGCGTGCACGTCTACGACCCGGCGAGCGCCTCGACACGGCACCGCGAGATGCGCTGGGTGTCGCGCCTGACGAGCGCGAGCGACGAGGGGCGCCTCGACCTCGTGTTCCAGCCGATCGTGCCGGTGGCGGACGCCGCGTCCGGCCGGCCGCACTACGAGGCGCTGCTGCGCCTGCGCGACGAGGACGGCGCCGAGGTCCTGCCTCGGGAGTTCATCCCGGCGGCCGAGCGCTACAACGTGATGCCGGTGCTGGACCGCTGGGTGATGGAGAAGGTGATCGGTGAGATCGTGCCCTCGCGGCGGGACGGCTTCGACGAGGCGCCGTTCACGATCGCCATGAATCTCTCCGGGACGACGCTGTCCGACCAGGCGTTCCTCGAGTCGCTGGTCGAGCAGCTGGAGCAGCGCGACCCCGCGCCGGGTGCGCTGTGCTTCGAGATCACCGAGACCGCCGCGATCACCAACCTCGCGGCGGCCAGCTACCTGATGCGCGAGCTGGCGAGCCGCGGCTGCCTGCTGGCGCTCGACGACTTCGGCTCCGGCCTGTCGTCGCTCAACTACCTGCGCAACCTGCCGGTCCACTACCTGAAGATCGACGGCCAGTTCGTGCAGAACGTGGCCGAAGACCCGGTGGACCGCAGCCTGGTCGAGGCCATCGTGCAGGTCGCCCGTGCCATGGGCGTGCAGACCATCGCCGAGCGCGTGGAAACGCAGGCGGTGCTCGACACGCTGCGCGACATCGGCGTCGGCTACGTGCAGGGCTGGCTGGTCGGCCGGCCGCGCCCTATGGGGGAAGTCCTCGGGGGCTGACCCGCCGGCGCATCGCCACGAGGCGGGTACAATGCCGGCATGCGCGCGCCGCTGCCGTCGCCGGACGAAGCCTTCGAGTTCCTGAATCCCGAGGGCGGCGCGCCGCTGCTGCTCGTCTGCGACCACGCCAGCCGCATGTTCCCGGACCACCTCGGGACGCTCGGCGTGCCGGAACCCGACACCTTCGAGCATATCGCCTGGGACATCGGCGCGGCCGAGCTGACCCGGGGGCTGTCGGCGCTGCTCGATGCGCCGGCCGTCCTGTGCCGCTGGTCGCGGCTGGTCGTCGACTGCAATCGAAGACTCACCGACCCTTCCGCATTTCCGGAAGTAAGCGATCGAGTGCCGGTGCCGGGCAATGTTTCGATTTCACCAGAAGATCGGGAATGGCGGATCCGCGCGATTCATGAGCCTTATCACGCGGCGATCGATCGCCAGCTCGACACGATGCTGGCCCGCGGAGTCGAGACATCTTTCGTTTCTGTTCATAGCTTTACGCCACTTCTCGGAGAAATCGCTCGACCTTGGCACGTGGGCATTCTCTGGGACCAGGACGACCGCTTGCCGCGGCCGGTACTCCAGGCGCTGCGCGCGGTCGAGGGCCTGCACGTGGGCGACAACGAGCCTTACTCGGGGCGCCACCCGACCGACTACACGCTGCACGCGCACGCGGCCCTGCGCAGCTTGCCTTACGTCGGCTTCGAGGTGAGGCAGGACCTGCTTGCCACCGAGGGCGGCATTCATTACTGGGCGGGCCTGCTCGCGACCGCGCTGCGGAAAGCACTGTCGCATCACGGAGACGGCTGAACATATTCTCCGCGCGGGTTCCCGGTGTAGAGTCTCCCTCGTTCGTGCGCGGCCGGACCGCCCGGCGCGCAGCTCGGAGACGCAATGATGGTGCAATGGGTCAGGCGGGCGGCCCTCGCGGCAGTGATCGCAAGCCTCGCGGTCGGCTGCGGTGGCGGCGCGTCCACCGTTGAAAGTGCGCCGCCGGCAAGTGCGGTCCCGCCGCCGGTCGTTGCCACCAGCCCGCCACCTCCGCCACCGCCACCGCCACCGCCACCCGCCGCCAGCGCCAACCAGTCGCCGACGATTTCGCTCGTGGCCGAATCCGTCGTGCTCGTCGGCCGGGAACTGGTCGTGCAGCCAGCGGCGAGCGACGCTGACGGCAGCACGCTGACGTTCAGCGTCGAGAACAGGCCCGACTGGATGGAGTTCTCGAGCCGCACGGGCGAACTGCGTGGCATACCCGCTCCGGCTCATGTCGGTGTTTATCGAAACATCGTCATCACCGTGTCCGATGGAGATCTCCAAGCGTCGGCGGAGACGGCCGTCCAGGTGTTGGCGAGCGCGAATGGCCGGGCGACTCTGAGCTGGTTGGCACCGACGCAGCGCACGGACGGCTCGCCGCTGACCAACCTCGCCGGCTTCAGGCTCTACTTCGGCACCTCGCCGGAGGAGCTGCGAAATGTGATCGAGGTCAGGGATCCTGGCGCGCGCAGCTGGGTGATCGAGGATCTCTCGCCGGGCCGCTGGTACTTCGCCGCCACGGCCGTGGACGCCGCGGGTCTGGAAAGCGACCGCTCCGAGCTTGCGTCCAAGTCCATCTGAGCGCCCTGCTGCATCGGTTCACTGTCTCTGTCGGGCGACAGCCAAGGGTTTGAACCAGCGCACGGGCACGGATACTCCGCTATGTAAAACTGGAGGCCTGAAGGAACCCTAACAGGTGCCAAGGGCAAACCCGCCGCGAGGCGGGGACGCAAAGCTTCCGGTCTCGGGCGAGATAGCGGAGTTGCCACATGCGGTTTGGAACGGGATTCCCGCAAGCCTCGGTCCTGCGCAACCTTGCGGCGGCGCTGATCGTCGCCGTGGTCACCACAGGCTGCTTCGACAAGGACGAGGAGTCCGCCCGGGATTCGTCCCCGGTGGAGACGCTGGTCAACGCGGCGCCGCAGATCCAGGTGTCGCCCACTGAACTGTCGGTGACCGCCAGCGATCCCGATGGCGACCGCCTGACCTTCTCGATCACGGCCAAGCCCGCCTGGGCGAACTTCGATTCCGCGAGCGGCACGATGTCGGGTACGCCTGCCGCGGCCGATGTCGGCACGTACGAAGGCATCCTGATCAGCGTTTCCGACGGCAAGGTCACGACGGCTGGTCCCGCGATGCGGGTGGTGGTGCAGTCGAGCCCCACGGGTGCTCCCACGCCGCCGCCTCCGGCCAACAACCCGCCCCGCATCAGCGGCACTCCCGGCACGAGCGTCGTCGAGGGCCAGGCGTATTCGTTCACGCCCTCGGCCTCCGACCCGGACGGCCAGGCGCTCACGTTCAGCATCGCTAACCGGCCGGCGTGGGCCTCGTTCAGCTCGAGCACGGGCCAGCTTGCAGGCACGCCGCCGGTGGGCGCCGCCGGCAGCTACATGAACGTCGTCATCAGCGTGAGTGACGGCGCTGCGAGCGCGTCGCTGCCGGCGTTCACGATCGTGGTCGAGCGCGCGAACCGCGCACCGACGATCACCGGCACGCCCTCCACCTCGGCCCGCGAGGGGCAGGCCTACAGCTTCCAGCCCGGCGCCGCCGATCCGGACGGAGACGCGCTGTCGTTCAGCATCGTCAACCGGCCTGCGTGGGCCAGCTTCAACACGGCGACTGGCCTTCTCTCCGGCACGCCGCCGGCCGGCAGTGCGGGCACGTATTCGAACATCGTGATCTCCGTCAGCGATGGCCGCCTGTCGACGTCGCTCCCCGCGTTCTCCGTTTCCGTGACCGCGAACCGTGCGCCGACGATCACGGGCACGCCAGCGACGACGGCACCCGTCGGGCAGGCGTACAGCTTCACGCCCTCCGCCTCGGATCCCGATGGGCAGACACTTACCTTCAGCATCACCAACAGACCGGCCTGGGCGAGCTTCAGCACCTCGACCGGGCGACTCTCCGGTACGCCGTCGAGTTCGCACGTCGGCACGACCAGCGGGATCGTGATCACCGTGTGCAGCCCGAGCCAGGCGAGCACCGTGCACAACACGGCGACCAGGCTCGCCTCGGGGCCGCCGAAGCGCGTGAACGAGAGGCGCCCGCCGTCCAGGCTCACCTCGAGATCGTGCGGGGTCTCGGTGCCGCGCACGACGTCGACGGTATTGCGCCAGAGCTTCGGTTTGATGACGTACTCGCCGT
>JBBINN010000249.1:0-4171 GCA_037443885.1 Gammaproteobacteria bacterium
CTGATGGCCCCCCGGCCGGTACCGAGCTTGCGCCGCTTTGCGAGATTGCCGGCGTGCCGGTGCTCGTCGGACGCTTCGCGGGGCCCGAGTGCCTCGTCGCCGTACGGGCTTCCGGTGCGCACGGCTGTGTCGTCGGCGCGGCGCCCGCGGGCGATGCCGAGGCCGCTTAGGCCGCGGGCAGGACAGGGGGGGATTTCATGCAGCCGATCGAGGTCGTCAACCCGCGCAGCGGGCAGGTGGACTACCGCTTTACGCCCCCGTCGACGGAGGAACTCGACGCGCTCGCGGGCCGGCTGCGGGCCGCCCAGCCGGACTGGCGGGACGCGGGCATGGACGTCCGGGTGGCCGCCCTGCAGGCCTTCAAGGCTGCGCTCGAGCGCCACCGCGCTGCGATCGCCGACGCCCTGTGCACGGACACGGGCCGCTACCTGATGGCCCAGGGCGAGGTCAGCTCCACGGCGAACGCCATCGAGCGCTGGTGCCGGCAGGCGCCGGGCCTCCTGGCCGAGGCCGAGGGCCGCTCGGTGGCGATTCCCGCGATCCATTACCGCAACCAGTGGGTGCCGTATCCGCTCGTGGGCGTCATCAGCCCGTGGAATTTCCCGCTGGTCCTCGCGTTCATCGACGCCATCCCGGCGCTGCTCGCCGGCTGCGCCGTGCTGATCAAGCCGAGCGAGATCACGCCGCGCTTCGCCGGGCCGGTGCGCCGCGCCATCGAGGAGGTGCCCGAGCTCGCCCGCGTGCTCGCCATCCACCCGGGCGCGGGCGCGACGGGCGCGGCGATGATCCCGCGGGTGGACGCGGTCTGCTTCACCGGCAGCGTGCGCACCGGGCGCATCGTCGCCGAGGCGGCGGCCCGCGCGTTCATCCCGGCGTTCCTCGAGCTCGGCGGCAAGGATCCCGTGATCGTCACCGACACGGCCGACCTGGAACTCGCCTCGACGGTCGTGCTGCGCGCCTCGGTGCTGACCACCGGCCAGGCCTGCCAGTCGCTCGAGCGCGTGTACGTGCACGAGGCGGTCCACGACGCGTTCGTCGCGCGCCTCGCCGAGAAGGCCGCGCGCGTGACGATCAACTGGCCGGACCTGCACGCGGGCCAGCTGGGACCGTTCATCTGGGCGCGGCAGGCGGCGATCGTGCAGGAGCAGATCGACGAGGCCGTCGCGCGCGGCGCGAAGGTGCTGACCGGCGGGAAGGTCGAGGACCACGGCGGCCAGTGGCTCCGGCCGACCGTGCTGGTGGACGTCACCCAGGACATGAAGGTGATGCAGGAGGAGACCTTCGGCCCGGTGATGCCCGTCATGCGCTACCGCGACACGGCCGAGGCCGTGCGCCTCGCCAACGACGGCATCTATGGCCTGTCCGCGGCCGTGATCGCGGGCAGCGAGGCCGAGGCCGAGGCGATCGCGCGGCAGCTCGATGCCGGCGGCATCAGCATCAACGACGGCGCGCTGACCGGCGTGATGCACGAGTGCGAGAAGAACTCCTTCAAGTGCTCCGGGCTCGGCGGCTCGCGCATGGGCCCCGCCGGCTTCACGCGCTTCTTCCGCAGGAAGGCGCTCATCTTCCAGACCGGGCAGCCGCTGCCGATCGAAGCCTTCGACGAGGCGAACGTCCCGCGCGGCTGAGCGTGGCGGCTGCGCCCGGCCGAGTCGGGCGCGGGAGGGACCCGCCGCGCGCCCGCTGTGCCGGCCCGAACTACGGCCCGCCGGCGCCGGCAGGACCGAGGTGGCGGTCGAAGAAATCCAGGATGCTGTTCCAGCCGTGCCGCCCGGTGTCCGGAAAGCGCAGCAGCGCGTGCTTGGCGCCCGGGTAGGGCAGCACCTCGACGCGCTTGCCGAGCTTCGTCAGCCGGTCGATCAGCAGCGTGCTGTGCGTGAACAGCACGTTGTCGTCGGCCATGCCGTGGATCAGGAGCAGGCGCGAGCCGAGACCCTCCGCATGGGGCAGGACGCCGGCGGCTTCGTAGGCGCCGGCCGCCTCGGCCGGGTGGCCGAGATAGCGCTCGGTGTAGTGGGTATCGTAGAGGCGCCAGTCCGTGACCGGTGCGCCGGAGACGCCGGCGGCGAAGGCCTCGGGCGCGCGCATCATCATCAGCAGCGCCATGTAGCCGCCGTAGCTCCAGCCGTAGACGCCGACGCGGTCGGGGTCGACCCACGGCAGTGAGCGCAGGTGCTCCACGCCGCGCAGCTGGTCCTCGACCTCCACGCTGCCGAGCCGGCCGTGCAGCGCCGCCGCGAAGGCCTCGCCGCGGCCGCTCGAGCCGCGGTTGTCGAGCATGAATACGGCGTAGCCGCGCTGCGCCAGCAGCTGGGCGAACAGGCTGCCGCGCCGGTCGCCGAAGCGGCGCTGCACCATCTGCACGCCGGGGCCGCCATAGACGACGACGATGGCCGGGTGGCGGCGCGCGGGGTCGAAGCCCGCGGGCCGCAGCAGCTGGAAGTGCAGCGGCGTGCCGTCGGCCGCGGGCAGGGTGCCGAACTCGGGCGCGACGTGGCGCGAGGCGAAGGGCGCGAAGGGGTGCGAGTCGTCGAGCGCGTTCTCGGCGATCCACGCGAGGCGCGTGCCGGTGATCGTGTGCAGCGACACCTGCGGTGGCGTGACCGGGTCGCTGCTCGTGGTGACGAAACGCGCGAGGTCCGGCGACATCACGACGTCGTGCCAGCGGCCGGGCTCGGTCAGCCGGCGCGGCCGGGCAGGATCGCCGCGGTCGAGGCGGGCGGTGTAGAGGTGGCGTTCGAGCGGCGTGTCCGCGGTCGCCATGAAGTAGATCGTGCCACGGCCCTCGTCCACGCCGCGCAGCGCGGGGCTGCCGTCCGCGTCCACGTCCCACGCGCCGGCGGTGAGCGGCCGCAGCAGCCGGCCGCCGTAGCCGTAGAGGTAGAGGTGGCGGTGGCCGCTGCGCTGCGAGGCCCAGATGAACTGCCGCCGCGACGGCAGGAAGCGCAGCTCGTCGTGCAGTTCCACCCAGCTGTCGCTGGTCTCGCTGAAGAGCAGCTTCGGCCCGCCGCCGTCTGCCGGCATGCGCAGCAGGTCGAGGCGTTTCTGGTCGCGTGACTGGCGCTGCACGAGCAGCGCATCGGACTCCGGGTACCAGTGGACGCGCGCGAGGTAGATGTCGGTGTCCTCGCCGAGGTCGAGGGCGCGCGTCCCGCCGGCGGCGAGGTCGACGACATGCAGCGTGACGAGCGCGTTCGCGGTGCCGGCCGCGGGATAGCGCTGGCGGATCACCTGCACCCGGTCGGCCAGTACCTCGAAGCGCTCGACCTCGGCGACGGGCGACTCGTCCACGCGCGCGTAGGCGATGCGCCGCTCGTCCGGCGACCACCAATAGCCCGTGGCGCGGTCCATCTCCTCCTGCGCGATGAACTCGGCGACACCGTTGCTGACGGGGCCGTCGCCGTCCGTGGTGAGCGCGCGCTCGGCGCCGCTCGCGAGTTCGAGCACCCACAGGTCCTGGTCGCGGATGAAGCTGACGTAGCGTCCCGTCGGGGAGATCTTCGGGTCGGTCTCGTAGGCCGCGGTGGCGGTGAGCTGGCGCACCGCGGGGCCCGCGCCGCCGAGCGTCACCCAGTACAGGTCGCCGTCGAGCGGGAAGAGCAGCGCGTCGCCGGCGGGCGACCAGGCGTAGTCGACGATCCCGCGCAGCGAGGCGATGCGCGCGCGTTCGCGGCGGGCCTCCTCCTCGGGCGACAGGGCGCGCTCCTCGGGCACCAGCGCGCGCGCGTCCACCAGCAGGCGGTGCTCGCGCCGCGCGACGTCGAAGGCCCACAGGTCGAAGGCGTTGGGATCTTCCGCGCGCGGCCTCAGGTAGCTCACGAGGCCGCCGTCGGGGGAGAAACGCAACGAGCGCAGCGTCTCGCCCTGCAGGTCGGGCGCTTCGAACAGCCGCTCGACCGTGAGTTCGGCCGCCGGTACCGCCTGCACAGGGGCGAGCATCAGCAGCGTTGCGGACAGCGTGCCCAGGAGGGCACGCCCGTTGCTTTCCGACAAATGGAACACGCCGTTCTCCTGGCCTTCCGCCCGGGAAAAGGGCTGCGTCCCCTTTTCCGTTGCTAAAATCCGCGCCCTCGACGAACCGACGGAGTGTATGCACCGTGACCGCGATCATCCACCCCCGCAGGCAGGCGCGCGGCGCGCTCGCCGGGCTCGCCGCGCTTGCCTGAGCAGT
>JBBINN010000250.1:0-4163 GCA_037443885.1 Gammaproteobacteria bacterium
TTCCTGCTGGCTGCGGTGACCTACGTGGTCGGCCAGGCGGCGCCCGGCCCGCGTGCGTGGCTCGCGGTCGCGCTGGTGACCGCCTGGTCGCTGCGCCTCGCCGCCTACATCACCTGGCGCAACCACGGCCACGGCGAGGACTTCCGCTACCAGAAGATCCGTGCCAACAACGAGCCGGGCTTCGCCTTCAAGAGCCTGTACATCGTCTTCGGCCTGCAGGCGGGGCTCGCGTGGGTGATCTCGCTGCCGCTGCTCGCGGCCATCAACTCCACGGCCCCGCTCGGCTGGCTGGATGTCGCCGGGGTGGCGCTGTGGCTCGTCGGCATGGTGTTCGAGGCCGGCGGCGACTGGCAGCTCACCCGCTTCAGGAAGGACCCGGCAAACCGGGGCAAGGTGCTCGACACCGGCCTTTGGCGCTACACCCGCCACCCCAACTATTTCGGCGACTTCTGCGTGTGGTGGGGCCTGTTCCTCGTCGCGCTGGCCGGTGGCGGCTGGTGGAGCGTGGCCGGGCCGCTGCTGATGTCGTTCCTGCTGCTCAAGGTGTCCGGCGTGGCGCTGCTGGAAAAGGACATCGGCGCGCGGCGGCCCGCCTACCGCGACTACGTGCGCCGCACCAACGCGTTTTTCCCCGGTCCGCCGCGCGCGGACTGAACAGAGGTACCCCATCCATGAGATCCATGTTCCCGATGCTCACGCTCAGCGCCGCCCTGGCCGTCGTCCCGGCGGAGTCCGCTGTTGCCTCTGGCGGCGACGGCGCGCGCAAGCTCAGCTTCGACGTCTTCCTCGACGACCGCGCCATCGGCAACCACGGCTTCGAGCTCGCCCCGGCGGGCGACGGCGTGCGCGTCGAGACCCGCGCCGGGTTCGAGGTCAGGCTGCTGCTGATCACCGCCTTCGAGTACGACCACCGCAACACCGAGCTGTGGCGCGACGGCTGCCTGCAGTCGATCGACGCACGCACCGACTCGAACGGCAAGCAGTACTCGGTCCGCGGCGAGGCGCGCGATGATGCCTTCGTCGTCGCCACCACCGAGGGCGAGCGCCGCCTCGGCGACTGCGTGGCGAGCTTCGCCTACTGGGACAAGGAGCTGCTGCTGCAGCGCCGGGAGCTGCTCAATTCGCAGACCGGCGAGTACGTGTCGGTGCGGATCGACCCGCTCGGGCGCGACCGCATCCGCATCGGCGGGCGCGACGTGCCCGTCGAGCGCTATGCGCTCAAGGGCAAGGAACTCGACATCATCCTCGCCTATGCCGCGGGCAGCGGCGAGTGGGTAGCGCTCGACAGCCGGCTCGAGAACGGCCGGACGCTGCGCTACCGGCGCAGTCCGGCCGAGCTGGGCGAGTCGTCCGTCGCGCAGCTGGCCCGCGCGGGCGGCGAGCAGGAGGCCACCCGATGAACGCGGCGATCCACGCGGGCCGGCCGGGCGGCTTGTTGAAGGCAGGGGTGGCGGCGATCGTCCTCGCGGGGCCGGCCGGCTGCGCCGGCGGTCCTGCGCGCGAGCCGATCCAGACGGTCGAGTACGTCGACCTCGAGCGCTTCATGGGCGACTGGTACGTGATCGCCAACATCCCGACCTTCATCGAGAAGGGCGCGCACAACGCCGTCGAGACCTACCGCATGGACGACGACGGCACGATCGCGACCACCTTCACCTTCCGCAGGGACGGCTTCGACGGCGAGCAGAAGACCTACATGCCGCGCGGCTTCGTCGGGAACGACGGCAGCAACGCCGTGTGGGGAATGCGGTTCGTGTGGCCGATCAAGGCCGACTACCGCATCGTCTGGCTGGACGAGGCCTACTCGCACACTGTGGTCGGCCGCAACCAGCGCGACTACGTGTGGATCATGGCGCGCCAGCCGACGATGTCCGAGGCAGACTACCGCGAGATCATCGCCTTCCTCGGCGAACAGGGATACGACACCTCGCTGATCCAGAAGGTGCCACAGCGCTGGGAATGATCCGGCCTCGGACGGGTCGCTGCGACCTCCGCAGCGCCGCCGCCGGGGCCCCGCGGCGGCTTTCGGGAATGTCGGAGGAGCACCTTCGGCAAGTCCCGCTGTCCCGGCCGGCTCGCGGCGGGAGAATGGCGGTCGAGCCGAGGTCCGGCCGGGTCGCGCGGCCGGAGGAGCGCGTGACCATGAGCCACAAGCACGAAAACCTGATTCGCACGATCTTCCACGATCCGATCAGCGGCAACATCCACTGGCGCGAGATCGAGTCGCTGCTGCACCACGTCGGCGCGAACGTCGAGCAGCTGTCGGGCGCCCGCATCCGGGTGACCCTGAACGGCGTGGAGGGCATCCTGCACCGGCCGCACCACAGCAACACCCTCGACCGTTCGGGCGTGAAGCACGTCCGCGAGTACCTCGCTCGCGCCAGGGTCACCCCGGCGATGTACGAGACGGCCGCCGGCAAAGGCCCGCCAGCACGGATTCCGCAAGGGTGAGGGCCGCATCGGTCCGGTGAAGGAGCGAAGCTACCTCTACCACGAGGGATCTTCGTCTCAACCACCCGGACGACCGATGCGCAGGTAGCCCGACTCCCGGCAGCCGCCGAGCACTCTTCACGCGGTCTTCACCCCGCTGGGCCGATGATTCGCCACGGCATTCATGGCAACCACGCCCGGCACGATGAGGAGATGGGCATGAGACGGATCACTCAAGTTCTCGCAGTAGCGCTGGTGTTCTACGTGCCATTTGCCGCGATGGCTCAGGGTGCAGAGGGCGGAATGCGCATTGCCGTCGTAAGCAAGGAGACACAGCGACCTCTCGAGGGCGTGAATGTGACCGTGACCGGCCGCGACGGTAACGTCGTTACCGGTCGTACGAGGGCCGATGGCACCGTCGAATTGAGTGACCTCGGCCCCGGGCTCTATGCGGTCACGGCGGAGGGCACTGGCCTGGTGACGGCGAGCGAACCCAGCGTACGTGTCGTCGGCCGCAAGGTGACTCCGCTCAACCTCGAGATGCTCGCCCGCACGGAGACGCTCGAGGAAATCGTGGTTCTAGGCCGCGCGCAGACTGCCGATCCGCACGGGGCGGTGAGTAACTCCTTGCTGAACCGGGAGGAACTGCGCAGTGCCCCTGGCACGGGCAGTGACGTTCTGCGAGCGCTCGACGGCCTGCCGGGGGTGGTCTCCGACGGCGAATTCGCCAGCTTCTCCGTACGCGGGCGCGGACCCCGAGACAACCTGATCCTGATTGACGATGTGCCCTTTGATCGTGTGGTTCACTTCGACCAGACACTCGGCGAGGAGGAGGACATCGGCGGCGGTGGTCGCTACTCGATCTTCGCGCCGAATTCCATCGCGAGTGCGGAATTCTCGCCCGGCGGCTGGAGCGCTGCGTATGGTGGTCGCTCGGGCTCGCTGCTGAAGCTCGATGTCGCAGGCGGCAGCCCGACACCCACCGCCAGTCTGCGGGTGGACATCGCTGGGCTCGAACTCATGTACGAGGGGCCAAGCGGCGTCCATGACGATACGACCGTGTTTTTCACGGCGCGCCAATTCGATTTCGGCCAGGTCTTCGACATGATCGACGAGAAGGACATTGGCCAGCCGGAGCTGACCGATATCGTCCTCAAGACGGTGACTTCCCTGGATTCCGGCGACACGATCGAATTCCTCGGTGTCTACGCGCCGGAGAAGTACACGCGCGACATCGACAACGTCCTCGCGTCCCCGAACTTCGAGGACGTGGCGCTGATCGACACCGAGCAGGACCTGTACCTGACGGCGCTGACCTGGCGCCGTCTGGTCGGGGAAACCGGCGAATGGACGAACCGGGTCTACCTGCGCGCGAATGACAAGTTTTCAGCAGAAGGCGAGGCTTATCCGGACCTCGTGCCGGAGGGTACGCCGGCCGAGGACATCCCGGTGCGCGAGCGCCTGATCACCGTCACCGAGAAGGAAACCGAGATCGGCTGGCGCAGCGACTACGTGACTCGCAACCGCTTCGGCCAGGGATCGGCCGGGCTGCACGTCTGGCAGACCGACGTCGACTACTCGACTTTCCTCAGGGAGGACTGGGACCGGTTCGTCTTTCGTTCGACCGACCCGCGCCCGCCCGGCCAGCAATACATCACTTTGACACCGGATGACGTGAATTCGGTTTATGAGGCGAAGGAAACGAGCTATGCCGCCTACGGCGAGCAGGTGTT
>JBBINN010000251.1:0-4140 GCA_037443885.1 Gammaproteobacteria bacterium
TTGTCCGCGCGAGCGACGTGGGGGCCCGGCCGGATCCCGCCCGCGCGCGAGGCACAAGACTCGGATTCCGCCCAAGCGCCAGGCACTCAGGACCCGGGTACAGTCCCCGTACTCGTCGGTGTGAACTGCCGCGACCTGCAGACGCTCGAGGTCGTGCCCGATCGCTTCGCGGCGCTGGCCACGCATCTCCCGGCGGACGTGCCGCGCGTTGCCGAGAGCGGCCTCGAGAGCGAGGCCGACGTCGAGCGCGCCGTGCGCGCGGGGTACGATGTCGCGCTGGTCGGCGGGGCGCTGATGCGCGCCGGTGACCCGGCCGAGGCGGTGCGCGCGATGCTCGCGGCCGGCCGCGGAGCCGCGGCGTGACGCTGCTCGTGAAGATCTGCGGCTTGACCGACAAAGCCGCCGTCGAGGCCGCGGTAGCGGCCGGGGCGGATGCCGTCGGCTTCGTGTTCCACGAGGCCTCGCCGCGCAACGTCTCGCCGCGCCGCGCGCGCGAGCTTGCCGCGGCGGTTCCGGCCGGCGTGCGCCGTGTCGCGGTGACGCTGCATCCGGCGCAGGAGCTGGTCGCGAAGGTGCTTGCGGAGTTCGTGCCGGACGTTTGGCAGACCGACGCCGCGGACTTCGCCGCTCTCGCCCTGCCGGAGACGGTGGAGCGATGGCCGGTGCTGCGGGCGGGCAGCGCACTGCCCGCGCCATTGCCTGCGCGCTTCCTGTTCGAGGGCGCCAGGAGCGGCCGCGGCGAAGTCGCCGACTGGTCGCAGGCCGCCTCGCTCGCCCACCTGGGCGAACTGATCCTCGGCGGCGGCCTCGAGCCGGCCAACGTGGCCGAGGCCGTGCGCCGCGTCCGGCCTTTCGGCGTGGACGTGTCGAGCGGTGTCGAGTCCGCCCCTGGCCGCAAGGATCCGGCGCGCATCCGGGAATTCGTGGCGGCGGCGCGCGAAGCCGCCGCGGGAGCAGCAGCATGACCTACGCAGTCGCGCCCGAACAGGCGCAGAAGTGGCTCGACCTCGAGCTGAAGGGCGCCTTCCCGGATCCGCGCGGGCGCTTCGGGCCCTTCGGCGGCCGCTACGTGCCCGAGACGCTCGTGCCCGCGCTCGACCGTCTCGAGGACGGTGTGCGCCGCTACCTGCACGCGCCGGACTTCCAGGCGGAGTTCCTGCACGAGCTCGCCACCTGGGCCGGCCGGCCGACGGCGCTCACGCACGCGCGCGAGCTGTCGCGGCTGTGGGGCGCAGACGTGTGGCTAAAGCGCGAGGACCTCGCGCACACCGGCGCGCACAAGATCAACAACGCGATAGGCCAGGCGCTGCTGGCGAAGCGGCTCGGCGCGAAGCGCATCGTCGCGGAGACCGGCGCGGGCCAGCACGGCGTCGCGAGCGCCGCTGCCTGCGCGCGCCTCGGGCTGCCCTGCGTCGTGTACATGGGCGCGGTGGATACGCAGCGCCAGGCGCCGAACGTCGGGCGCATGAAACTGCTGGGCGCCGAGGTCGTGGCCGTGACGAGCGGAGACCAGACTCTGCGCGCGGCCATCGACGAGGCGCTGCGCGACTGGGTGTCGGACCCGATGGGCACCTACTACCTGCTCGGCTCGGCCGTCGGGCCGCATCCCTACCCCTATCTCGTGCGCGAGCTGCAATCGGTGATCGGCCGCGAGTCGCGCGATCAGATGATCACGAGCGCCGGCGGCCTGCCGGACGTGGCGGTCGCCTGCGTGGGCGGTGGCTCGAACGCCATCGGCATGTTCCACCCGTTCATCCGCGACGCGGGCGTGACGCTGCTCGGCGTGGAGGCGGGCGGCCGCGGCCCCGGCCTCGGCGACAACTCCGCCACGCTGAGTTTCGGCAGCCCCGGCGTGCTGCAGGGCAGCTACACGATGCTGCTGCAGGATGCGAACGGACAGGTCCGGGAGACGCACTCGGTCTCGGCGGGCCTCGACTACTCGGGCGTCGGTCCGGAGCACGCCCTGCTGATGGCCGCCGGGCGGGTGCGCTACGAGCAGGCCACCGACGACGAGGCGCTCGATGCGCTCGCCCAGTGCTGCCACGCCGAGGGCATCCTGCCGGCGATCGAGACCGCGCACGCCTTCGCCGGCGCGCGGCGCTGGGCCCACCAGAACCCGGGGTCGCGGATCCTGATCTGCTGCTCCGGCCGCGGCGACAAGGACATGCCCACGCTGCAGAAGACGCTGCTGAAGGGAAGGCTGTGATGAACCCGTCCGAATCGATCGTCGCAGCGATCCGCGAGGCGAACCACGCCGGCCGACCGGCGCTGGTGGCTTTCCTCACCGCGGGTTTCCCGGGCAAGGCCGCCTTCCCGGCCCAGCTCGAGGCCATCGGCGCCGCCGCCGACGTGGTCGAGATCGGCGTGCCGTTCTCCGATCCCATGGCCGACGGCATGACCATCCAGCGCTCGAGCCGCGTGGCGCTGGAGCAGGGCGTGTCGCTGCGCTGGATCCTCGACACGCTCGGTGCGATGCCGCGCCGCCCCGCGGCGCCGCTGCTGCTGATGAGCTACCTGAACCCGCTGCTCGCCTACGGTCTCGACCGGCTTCCGGCCGATGCGCGCGCCGCGGGCGTCTCCGGCTTCATCGTGCCCGACCTGCCGTTCGAGGAGAGTGGGGAGCTGCGGTCCGCGCTCGAGTCCGAGGGTCTCGCGCTGGTGCAGATGGTCACGCCCGTGACCCCTCCGGAGCGGCTCGTAGTGCTGTGCGGTGCGGCGCGCGGCTTCGTCTATGCCGTGACCATGACCGGCACGACCGGCAAGCAGGTGGACGTGCCGGACGACGTGCTCGCCTACATGGATCGGGTGCGCGCGGCGTCGCCGGTGCCCGTGTGCGCAGGGTTCGGCATCCGCGACCGGGGGCAGGTGACCCGCATGACCGGCCACGTGGACGGCGTGGTGGTCGGCTCGGCGCTGGTCGAGGTGCTGGAGCGCGGCGAGGATCCCGCGGCGTTCCTGCGCGCCCTGAGGGGGAACTGAAAACGGCCTTCCGGGCGAAAGTCCGTGCCGTGGCGCCGGCCCTCGGCTGGCTGCGCGCCGCGCTGCTCGCCGCGGCGCTCGCTTCGACCGCGGGCTGCATCAGCCTGCCGACCACGCCGCACCCGCCGCCTGATACGCTGGCGCCCGTCATGAGCGAAGGCGTCGGCGCACAGCTCGCACCCTTCGTGGCCGCGCATCCCGGCGCGTCCGGCATCGCGCTGCTGCAGCACGGCCCGGCGGCGCTGCTCGCCCGCGCCGTGCTCGCCGATCTCGCCACGCGCTCCATCGACGTCCAGTACTACATCTACGAGGACGACCTGACCGGCCTGCTGCTCACGCAGAAGCTCCTCGACGCCGCGGACCGCGGCGTGCGGGTCCGCGTCCTGCTCGACGACAACAACCAGGGGGACCGCGAGTTCGCGCTGAAGATCCTGGCGGCACACCCGAACATCAGCATCCGCATCTTCAATCCCTACCGCACGCGCGTCGGCTGGCTCAGGCCGCTGGAGCTCGTGGCGGACTTCGAGCGCCTGCACCGGCGCATGCACAACAAGATCTTCGCAGTGGACGGCATCACGGGGATCTTCGGCGGCCGCAACATCGGCGACAACTACTTCGACGCCCACGGACGCAGCAACTTCAGCGATTTCGACGTGTTCGTGGCGGGCCTACTGATCGTCGAAGCCACGGCGAGCTTCGAGGAGTACTGGGTGCATCCGCTCGCCGTGCCGGCCGAGGACCTCACCCGCAGGGCGGTCTCCGCCGACGACATGCATGCCGCGCGACGATACCTGCGCGAGCGCCTCGCGCGCCTGCCCGAGTTCAGTGAGCGCTACGCGCGCGCCCTCGAGCAGCTGCGGGTGTACATCAGCGACCCCGAGCAGACGCTGACCTGGGCCCGCGCCGAGTTCGTCGTGGATCCGCCCGACAAGCTGGTACCGGACTCGGGCGCCGGCTCGCCCGTCTTCGACCGCCTGTTCGCGCTCTGGGCGCAGGCGAAGGACGAGGTGCTGATCGAGTCCGCCTATTTCGTGCCGACAAAGCCGGGATCCAGGCTGATCGAGCAGCGCGCCCGCGAAGGCGTGCGGACGCGGATCCTCACCAACTCGCTCGCGGCGAACGACGTGCTGCCGGTGCACGCGGGATACGCCAAGTACCGGC
>JBBINN010000252.1:0-4009 GCA_037443885.1 Gammaproteobacteria bacterium
AACGCCGGCAACGCGGCGGCCGCCGCCCCGCCGGCGGCCACTGCCGCGAGGCTTGGTTCGAGCGCCGCGGGCCGCTTGCGCAGCGTCCGGGCCACGGCCTCGCGCAGCGCCTCCGTGGGCAGGCCGATGAGCGCGCCCGCGAGGCCGAGCAGCACCATGTTGGCGCGCCCACCCGGGATGCCCCCGGCGATCGCCGCGAGCGGCAGCGCAGCCGTGGTGGCACCGCCCGCGGTGAACACCGCTGGCGGCGCGCCCCCGGCATCGTCGCCGATCACGAGGCCGCCGGCGGCGAGCGGGATCTCGGCGCCGAAGCGCTGGACGTTCTCCCAGTCCACGGCCGCGAGCAGGTCGAAGGCCGCGGGCACGCACTCGACCGGGTGAGTGGTGATGCGCAGCAGCGCGGCCGCCTCGCCGCCGCGGATCTGCGGGCCGGAGGAGCGGGTCATCAGCGCGTAGTAGCCGGCGAGTGCGGCCGCCTCGAGCAGCATGTTGCCCGCGGTCATGACGCCGGCGCCGCCGCTGCCCGCCAGGGCGACGGCGACGCCTTTCACCGCGGCATGCGATGCAGGGGTCAAAGGGTTCATCGCAGCCCCAGCACGCCCGGGTTCATCGCGCCCCGCGGATCGAATCCGGCCTTCACCAGCTCGATGACGCGGCGCGTCTCGGGGCGGGCGGCGTCGAGCCAGGGGTAGGTGCGGCCGATCTGGTTCGAGGCCGCGCCGTGGCGGCGGAACAGCTCGATCATCCCGGCGCGCAGCGCGTGCACTTGTTCGCGGGCGCGCCGGTTCGGCGGCGGCTCGGGGTGCGCCGCGACGGTGGCCGGCTCGGCCGTCGAACGGTGCAGCGGCAGCCAGGCGTCGCGCCAGTGGAACACGGGCTCGTAGCTGAAGGCGTGATTGGACAGGCCGATCAGCAGGCGGCTCATCCAGATGCCATCCTCACGCATCGCCTCGGCATGCTGCGCGAGGAAGGACTCGGCCTCGCGCACGAGCGCGAGCGCATCCGAGTGCGCGACCTTGGCATTGAGCGCGGCCCAGCGCTCGCCCTCCGTGCCGAGCGCCTGCGGTGGCGGGAACGGATTGGCGCGCACGGCCATCGGGATGGAGTTCGGGATCTCCGCGGCCGATAGCGCCGCCGCGATGTCGCGGCAGGCGGCGACGTCCGCCTCCACCGACGCCGCGCCGCGGCCTGCGCAGGCGACGTGCACCGAGTAGGCTTCCTCCGGCACGAAGCCCCGGCCGGCGGTGACGAGCTTCGCACCGTCCTTCAGCCCCTTGAGCCAGCTTCCCTGCCCACGCAATACGCCGCCGAGCGTCTTGAAGGCGCGCCTGATGTCCACGCCCGTCAGGTTCTTCCGCGTCGAGGCGGGATCGAAGACGTAGACCTCCTCGGCGGCGCCGCTGCGGCTGATCTCGGAAAGCAGCAACGCCGCGTGCTCGATGTCCGGCACGGCGAAGGAGACATAGTCCGTGGCGGCCGGCGCGCGGATGAGGCGCAGCGTCGCCTCCACCTTGATGCCGAAGGCGCCGCCGTCGTGCAGGAACAGGCCTGTCAGGTCGGGACCGTAGGTCCGGTAGAAGGGCCGGCCGCCGAAGCCCGCCTGGCCCGTGTGCAGCAGCGTGCCGTCCGCGATCACCACCGCGAGGCCGAGCGTGCAGTCGGCGGCGGTGCCGTAGCGGCCGGTGCCGTGGAACAGCGCACCGTTCGACAGGCCGCCGCCCACCGTCGCGCGCGCGCCGGAGAAGGTGCCGAAGAACGGCAGCCTGAGGCCGAGCGGCGCCAGCGTCTCGTGGATGCTCTTCCAGGTGACGCCCGCCTCGACCGTGATGAACATGTCCTCGGCGCTCACCTCGACGATTCGGTCGAGACGCGAGGTGTCAACGATCACGCTGCGCTCGTGGGGCGGCGTGTAGCCGCCCGTGTAGGTCATGCCGCCGCCGCGCGGGATGAGCGCGTAGCCGGCCTCGCCGAGCAGTCTCACCGCTGCGGCCAGCGCATGCCGGTCGGCGGGGCGCAGCACCGCTGCGCAAGTCGCGCCAGCGGAGTACACGTCGGCGGAGTGCGCCTCTCGCGTGGCCGCATCGGTGATCCATCCGTCCGCGCCGACGAGGCCGGTCACCGCCTCCGTCAACGCTGCCGCCGGGGTCATGCTGCACTCCTCACTCGTCCCGCCAGCCGCGATTATCGCGCGCCCCGGGGCGAGAGGTGACATTCGTCACCCCCGACCGCTGACATCCGGCACTGCAACGGGATGGAGTTCTAGCCGCAACATCCCGCCAGGCAGTCGAAACCTGGAGAGCCCCTATGGTCCCCGACGACGGCATAGCGATCGATGCCAGCAACCTCAGCCGAAGCCATGGGCCTACACGGGCGCTCGACGGCCTCAGCCTGCGTCTGCGCCGCGGACACGTCACCGCAGTGCTCGGCCCGAACGGCGCCGGCAAGACCACTTTCGTGGACCTCGTCCTCGGCCGCGGCCGCGCCGACGGCGGGGAGCTCAGCGTGCTCGGCGAGCGGCCCGGCAGCCTCGCCGCGCGGCGGCAGACCGGCGCCATGCTGCAGATCGCGGCGCTCGCCGCGGAACTCACGGTGACGGAGCACCTCACGCTGTTCGCCGGCTACTACCCGGCGGCGATGACGCCGGGCGAGGCGATCGAGTTCGCCGGCCTGGAGCGGCTGGCGCGCCGTCGCTACGGCGAACTGTCCGGTGGCGAGCAGCGGCGCGTGCAGTTCGCGGTCGCCATCTGCGGTCGGCCGCGCCTGCTGGTGCTCGACGAGCCCACCGTCGCGCTCGACGTGGAATCGCGGCGGAGCTTCTGGTCCGTGGTGCGCGAGCTCGCGGCCGCAGGCACTGCCGTGCTGCTGACTACACACCAGCTCGAGGAGGCGGAGGCGCTGTCGGACCACGTCGCGCTGCTGGCGGGCGGCCGGCTGCTGGCCGAGGGCACCCCGGCTGCGATCCGCGGCCGGGTGGCCGCCCGGCACGTGCTGTGCCGCTCGTCCCTGCCGGTGGCGCGACTCGCAATGCTCGCCGGCGTCGTGGCCGTCGAGCCGGTCGGCCGTCGCTGGCAGCTGGCTTCACGCTCGGCCGAGGCGACGCTGCGCGAGCTGCTCGCGGCCGATACCGAAGTCACGGATCTCGAGGTCGTCGGCGCGAGCCTCGAGGACGCCATCATCAGCCTGCTGCGTCAGGAGGCCGCATGAAAAGCACCACACTGGCGACGATCCTGCCACGCGAGCTCGAGGCCGAGCTGCTCAAGGCCTGCCGGACGCCGGCCTTCGTGCTGCCGACGCTGGCGCTGCCGCTTGCCTTCTACTGGCTGTTCGGGATCCAGCTGGCGCCGCCGGGCAGCGGCAATGCCGGTCACCTGCTTGCGACCTTTGGCGTTTTCGCGAGCCTGGGGCCGGCGCTGTTCGGCTTCGGCGCGGGCATTGCCCACGAGCGCGACCAGGGGGTGCTGGCCCTCAAGCAGCTGGCGCCAGTCTCGCCGTTCGTGACGCTGGGCGCCAGGCTCGGTGCGACGCTCGTCTTCACCGCGCTGGTGCTGGTCGGCCTGTACGCGACCGCGGCCTGGGCCGGCGGCGTGGCCCTGTCGCGTGGCGACTGGAGCCTGCTGCTCGCGGTGCACCTGCTCGGCGCGATTCCCTTCTGCCTTCTAGGACTCAACGTGGGCCTCAGACTCGGCGGTTCGGCGGCGATGGGCGTGACCAACCTGCTGTTCATGGCGCTGGCGGTTCTGGGCGGTCTGTGGTTCCCGCTGCAGTTCTTCCCGCAGTGGCTGCAGGCCGTGGCGTCCGCGCTCCCGTCGCACCACCTGGCGCAGCTGGCACTCATGGCGGCGGGCCGACTGGACCCGTCCGGCGCCGGGCTGCATGTGCTGGCGGCGCTGGCCTTCACGGCACTGTTCGGCACGCTGGCGCTGCGGGCCTGGCGCGTCGTGGCGGCACGCTGAGCAGCTGGCATGGCGCAGCACAGGACCCTGGGATTCGCGGTGGTCGCCGTCGCCTT
>JBBINN010000253.1:0-3987 GCA_037443885.1 Gammaproteobacteria bacterium
GGCCGTCCGGGCGGCTTCCGCGCCGGGCGGATGTAGCCGCAAGGAAGGCTGGACGGGACCCCTTGCCGCTGAGTCGAGCGCGACAACGGACAGGACCACTGCCCTGGAGAGGGTCCGGTTGCCTTTTTCCTTTTGCGCGACTCAGGCCGGAAGGGGGTCGACCGCGGACCCCAGCGCCTTCAATGTCGTCTGGTAGCCCACCTCGATGGTCTCGGCCGCGCGGTGGAAATCCATCAGCTGCAGGTGGCCCAACGGCGGGCTGATCATGAGATTCGGCGGATCGCCGGCCATGCGGCTGCGGGCGATGTGGTCCTGCATGATGTGGATGGAACCGGCCATCACCTCGAACAGGCCGGGGTCCCCGCTGGACTCCGACCTGAAGCTCTCGACGAGGCCGCCGAGCAGGTCGCTCCAGCGGTCGAGGGTGGCCCAGCTGGCCTCGACAGCCTCCTCTTCCTTCGGTTCCGGCGCGGCCGCTGGCTTCGCCGCAGGCTCGACCCGCTTGCGCGTCATCCAGCGTTCCCGCACCGGCACGTTCAGGTTCACCGCGATGACGTAGTCTGCGCCCAATGCACGACACAGCGACACCGGCACGGGGTTCACCACCCCGCCGTCGATCATCCAGCGTTCCTGGTGCCAGAACGGCGTGAACAGCCCCGGCATGCCGCTCGACGCGCGCACGGCCTTCAGCATCGAACCGCTGCGCAGCCAGATCTCCTCGCCGGTGTTGAGGTCCGCGGCCACGGCCGCGAAGGCGACCGGCAGCTCCTCGATCTTCCGGTCCTGGATCTGGTCGCGGATCGCCTGCATGAGGCGGTTGCCGCGCATCACGCCGCCGCCGCGGAAGGTCGTGTCCAGCAGCCGCCAGACGTCGACGCGGGTGAGCGTACGCACCCAGGCCTCGAGCTCTTGCCACTGGTCGCTGGCATAGGCCGCTGCCACCAGCGAGCCGACCGAGGCGCCTGTGACCACGGCGGGCCTGATCCCCCGCTCCTCCAGTGCATGCAGCACACCGAGGTGCGCCCAGCCGCGCGCGGAGCCGCTGCCGAAGGCGATGCCGACGCGCGGCCCGGAGGGACGCGGCGTGAATCCGGCAGGCTCTTGCATGGCTTCTCGCATGGCGCGGGGGTGGTGGTTTCCCGATTCTGCCGCGAAAGCGCGCGGCGGTGTAAATTGCGGTGTCTGCGGAGGGACGGTCCATGGAGCGCTGGCAAGCGGACGTGATCGTGGCGGGCGGCGGCATCGCGGGCATTTGCGCGGCGATCGAGCTGCTCGGCCGCGGCCGCCGCGTTCTGCTGCTGGACCGCGACGCGGAAGAGAACCTCGGCGGGCTGGCCAAGGAGAGCTTCGGCGGCGTGTGGTTCGCCGGCACGCCGCTGCAGCGTCGTTATGGCATCCGCGACAGCGCCGCGCTCGGCCTCGCGGACTGGCTCGCCTTCGGCGAGATCCCGGCCGAGGCCCGCTGGCCGCGCGCCTGGGCCGAGGCCTACGTCGAGCGCTGCGTGCCCGAGGTCTACGACTGGCTGCTGGCGCAGGGCCTCGAGTTCATGCCCATGCCGATGTGGGTCGAGCGCGGCCTGCACGTGCCGGGCAACTCGGTGCCGCGCTGGCACATCGTCTGGGGCACGGGCCACGAGCTCGCGGTGGTGCTCGCCCAACGCATGCTCGGGCATCGGAAACGCGAACTGCTGGACCTGCGCTTCGGCTGCCGGGTGGACGGGTTCTTCACGAGCCAGGGCCGCGTCGCCGGCTGCCGCGGCGTGATCGAGGAGACCGACGTGCCCTTCGAGGCCACGGCCGAGGCCGTGATCATCGCCGCCGGCGGCATCAACGGCGACCTCGACCGGGTGCGCCAGCACTGGCACGCCGACTGGGGCCGGCCACCGGAAATCATGCTGAACGGGTCGCACAAGTTTGCCGACGGCACGCTGCACGACGCGGCCGGGCACCTCGGCGCGGCCATCACCCACCTGGACTGGCAGTGGAACTACGCAGCCGGCGTGCGCCACTGGCGGCCGCGCAAGCCGACGCACGGCCTGTCGCTGGTGCCGCCGAAGTCCGCGCTGTGGCTCAACTGGCGCGGCGAGCGCATCGGGCCGATGCCGCTCGTCACCGGCTTCGACACCCACGACCTCGTCGCGCAGATCTGCCGGCAGGAACGCGCCTATTCCTGGCAACTGCTGAACCGGCGCATCGCGCTGAAGGAGCTGGCCGTCTCCGGCGCCGAGTTCAACCCGGGCTTTCGCGACAAGAAACGGCTCGCGGTCGCGCGCGACCTGCTCCTCGGCAACCGCTGGCTTTGGGACGAGCTCACCCGCAACTGCGAGGACTTCGTGGTGGCGGACTCGCTGCCCGAGCTGGTCGAGCGCATGAATGCGTTGGCCGGCGACGATTCCGTGGATCTCGCGTCGGTCACGGAGGCGGCGACACGTTACGACGAGCGCATCGGTCTCGGCCACCGTTTCCACAACGACGAGCAGCTCCGCCGGATAGAATTCGCGCGCCGCTGGCCCGGCGACCGGCTCAGGACCTGCAAGAACCAGCGAATCCTAGACCCGAAGGCCGGGCCGCTGCTCGCGATCCGCGAGTTCATCATCAGCCGCAAGAGCATGGGTGGCATCGCGACGGACCTCGAATCGCGGGTGCTGGACCGGCACGGCGAGGTCATCCCGGGGCTCTTCGCCGCGGGCGAGGCCGCCGGCTTCGGCGGCGGCGGCATGAACGGCAAGCGCGGCCTCGAGGGCACCTTCCTCGGGGGCTGCATCCTCGGCGGACGTATCGCCGGACAGGTGGCGTGACGTGAAGTTCGAGCAGGCGCTGAACATCGACGAATTGCGGGCGATCGCGAAGCGGCGGCTGCCGCGCTTCGTCTTCGACTACGTGGACGGCGGCTCCGAGGACGAGCGCACGCTCGCCGGCAACCGCGCCGCCTTCGAGCGGCTGCGCTGGCGGCCGAGGACGCTGGTGGATGTCGCCACCCGCAGCAGCGAGACGACGATACTCGGGCAGGCCGCGACGCTGCCCGCGGTCGTGGGCCCGACGGGCCTGAACGGCCTCGACTGGCGCGACGGCGACCTTGCGCTCGCGCGCGCCACCGCCGCGGCGGGTCTTCCGTTTGCCATGTCCACCGTGTGCATGAGCTACGTCGAGGACATTGCGAAGGTCGCAACCCGTGGCCTGTGGCTGCAGGCCTACGTCTTCCGCGAGCGGGCCATCACCGACCGGCTGCTCGAGCGCGCGGCGGCCGCCGGCTGCGACACGGTTGTCCTGACCAGCGACTTCCCGGTCGCGGGCAAGCGCGAGCGCGACTACAGGAGCGGCCTGCTGCCGAAGCAGCGCTTCACCCTCGCGACCAAGCTCGACATCCTGCGCCACCCGCGCTGGGTGCTCTCCGTCGCCACCCGCAAGCCGCGCTTCGTCAACGTCGAGCGCGAGCTGGGCCCGGGGCGCAACGTCAACGAGTTCGTCGGCCACGGCATGTTCGACCCCAGTCTCGACTGGGACGACCTCGCCCGCTACCGCGACCGCTGGCGCGGCAAGCTGCTGCTCAAGGGCGTGCTGCGGGGCGACGACGCGCTGCGGGCCGCGGCGATCGGCGCGGACGGCGTGATCCTCTCGAATCACGGCGGGCGCCAGCTCGATTCCGCCATCAGCGGCATGGACGCGCTTCCCGAGGTGGTCGAGGCGGTCGGCAACCGCTGCGCGGTGCTGGTGGATGGCGGCGTGCAACGGGGCAGCGACATCGCCAAGGCGGTCGCGCTCGGCGCGAAAGCCGTGCTGCTCGGCCGGGCACCGCTCTATGGCCTCGCGGCCGGCGGCGAGGCCGGCGCGCGGCATGCGTTGGCGATCCTGGCCGAGGAATTCGACCGGACGCTCGCGCTCACCGGCAGCCGCTCGGTCGCGGAGCTGACCCGCGATCTCATCGCGTAGTAGAAGGGGACATTCCTGTTCCTGATTACCCACGAGGCTCAGCCAGGGTTGCGAGTC
>JBBINN010000254.1:0-3973 GCA_037443885.1 Gammaproteobacteria bacterium
CGGGCTGCCTCGACGGCCTCGGGCCGAACCGCGCATCGCTGATGCACCACCTGCCGGTGGCGCTGCAGATGGGCGAGCAGAACACGCGCGCCGCCGAGGCCGGGCAGGTGGACCTGTTCGGGCTGGCGCCGGCGGAGCAGGCCGGTGCCGCCGCACCGCCGCCCGTCGCCATGGAGGAAGTGCCGGAGTGGAGCGAGGCCGTGCGCCTGCAGGGCGAGCGTGACACGCTCGGGCTCTTCCTCACCGGCCATCCCATCGCCGAGTACGAGCAGGACCTGCGCCATCTCGTCTCGGGCCGCATCGTCGACGTGGCCGCGGGCAAGCCGGTCGGCGAGCAGCGCGGTTTCGGCTTCGGCGGCGGGCGCAACGTCACGGTGGCGGGCCTCGTGCTGGAGATCAGGAAGCGCGGCAACCGCACGACGCTGATCCTGGACGACCGCAGCGGCCGGCTCGAGGTGTCCCTGTTCGACGACGTGTTCCAGCAGCACCGCGACGTCATCGCCCGCGACGCCGTGCTGGTCGTGGAGGGCCAGCTGCGCTTCGACGAGTTCATCGAGGACTGGCGGCTCAACGCGAAGAAGCTCACCCACATCGACGCGGTCCGCGAGCGCGAGGCGCGGCGCATCGTGCTGCGCTGGCCGGCGAACGGCAATGGCATGCGCCTCGTGGGCGAGCTCGAGGACGCCCTCAAGCCGCTGCGCGGGGGCTCCTGCGGCGTCGCCCTGCACTACGCGAGCCCTGACGCGCGCGCCGCGATCACCCTCGGCGAGGAGTGGTCCGTGCGCCCGACGCGCGAGCTGATCGAGCGCCTGTCGAGGCTCGTGGGGCGCGACGGGGTCCGCGTGGTGTACGGGCAGCGGGTGCCGGAGGGCGGGTAAGAAGGAGGACGGGCACCACGCACACGCGCCGGCGGGCGAGGTGGCCGAGGCCCCCCGAGGCGAGCGCGTTTGTCCGCGCGAGCGGAGTGGGGGCCCGGCCGGATCCCGCCCGCAGGCGCAGGCAAGAGGCGACAGGTGCGGCCGGGGATGCCGTCGCCACCGGCTTCCCGCTTCCGCTAGACTCGGCGTCGTTCAATACCACGGGTGCTCCCCATGGCCATGCAATTCCTCGACTTCGAACAGCCCATCGCCGAGCTCGAGGCGAAGATCGACGAGCTGCGGCACCTGGGCGCCGACGCCGACATCAACATCGAGGAGGAGGTCACGCGCCTGCAGGCCAAGAGTCGCGCGCTGACCCGCAGCATCTTCAAGAGCCTGACGCCCTGGCGCGTGGCCCAGCTCGCGCGCCACCCGCAGCGCCCATACTCGCTCGACTACATCCCGCAGCTGTTCACGGAGTTCCAGGAGCTGCACGGCGACCGCATGTACGCCGACGACCCCGCGATCGTCGGCGGCCTCGCGCGGCTCGACGGCAAGCCGGTCATGGTCATCGGCCAGCAGAAGGGCCGCGACACCAAGGAGCGCGTGCGGCGCAACTACGGCATGCCCAAGCCCGAGGGCTACCGCAAGGCGCTGCGCCTGATGAAGCTGGCCGAGCGCTTCCAGCTGCCGCTGATCACGCTGATCGACACGCCGGGCGCCTACCCGGGCGTCGGCTCCGAGGAGCGCAACCAGTCCGAGGCCATTGCGCGCAACCTGTTCGAGATGTCGAACCTCGGTGTGCCGGTCGTCAGCTGCGTGATCGGGGAGGGCGGCTCGGGCGGGGCGCTGGCCATCGGGGTCTGTGACCGCCTGCTCATGCTCCAGTACAGCATCTACTCGGTCATCTCGCCCGAGGGCTGCGCTTCCATCCTCTGGAAGAGCGCCGACAAGCGCGAGCTCGCGGCCGAGGCCATGTGGATCACGGCCGACCGGCTGCGTCGGCTGCGTCTCGTGGACGAGGTGATCCGCGAGCCTCTCGGCGGCGCCCACCGCGAGCCCCAGGCCACCGCGGAGATGCTCAAGGCCGCGCTGGTGCAGAACCTTTCCGAGGTGGACGCGCTGCCGGTCGGCGAGCTGCTCGAGCGGCGCCACGCGCGCCTGCGCGCCTTCGGCGTCTACGGGCAGGGGTAGGGGGTAGGGGACATTCCTGTTTTCCTTTTTCCGGCCGACGCAGCTGACCCCGTGATTGCGCAAATAAGGAAAACAGGAATGTCCCTGGTTCCGCCAATGCGGCGAGACAAGGAAAGCACGAGTGTCCCCGTCCGGATCGAGCGCGAGCTGGCCCGCATGCTGCCGGCCTGGCGCGACGCCCGTCTGTGCGTCGCGCTCTCCGGCGGCGTGGACTCCGTGGCCCTGCTTGCCGCCTGCGCCGACCTGCGGACCAGCCACGCTGCGCTTCGGCTGCGCGCGATGCACGTCCATCACGGCCTGCAGTCCGACGCCGACGGCTGGCAGGCCCGCTGCGAGGACCTCTGCCAGCGCCTCGACGTGCCGCTCGAGGTCGTGCGGCTGGGGCTTCTGCCGCGGCGGGGCGAGAGCGTGGAAGCCGAAGCGCGCGAGGCCCGCTATGCCGCCCTCGCGGAGCGGCTCGCCCCCGGCGAGGCACTGCTGACCGCGCACCACGAGGACGACCAGGCCGAGACGGTGCTCCTGCAGCTGTTTCGCGGCGCCGGGGTCGCGGGCCTCGCCGCGATGCCTTCTGTCGCGACCTTGGGGTCCGGCCTGCACCTGCGGCCGCTGCTCGGCGCGGGTCGCGCCGCCATCGAGGCGTATGCGCGCGAAGCGGGGCTCTCGTGGGCAGAGGATCCGATGAACGCCGAGGCGCGCTTCGACCGAGCCTTCCTGCGCCGGGAAGTGATGCCGCGCCTGCGCGCGCGCTGGCCAGCGGTCGCCCGCTCGATGGCCCGCTCAGCCGGCCATCTCGCGGAGGCGCGGCTGCTTCTGGCGGAGCTGGCCCGGCAGGATGCGGCCGTCGTGCAGGACGGATCGCGTCTGCGCGTCGAGTCGCTACGGCGCCTGTCGAGGCCACGGCAGGCCAACCTGCTGCGCTGGTGGCTTGCGGGTCGCGGGCTTGGCATGCCCTCCGCCGCGCGCCTCGCAAGCATCCTCGATAACGTCCTCGAGGCGCGCCCCGATGCCGGTCCCGTGGTCACGTGGGCGACCGGGGAGGTGCGCCGTTACCGCGACCTGCTCTACGCGATGCGGCCGCTGCGGTCACCGCCCGCTGACTGGCGCCAGTCGATCGTTCCCGGCCAGGCCGTCGACCTGCCGGGCGGGCTCGGCCGCGTGGCCCTCGTCGCGGCGGCCGGACCGGCGATTGCCGCCGAGGCGCTCACTGGGCCACTCTGGCTGCGGTTCCGGCGTGGTGGAGAGCGCCTGCGCCCTGTCGGGGATGCGCACACACGGTCGTTGGGAGGGCTGTGCCAGGCTGGTGGCATTCCACCCTGGGAGAGGGCCCGCATGCCGCTGCTCTATTCTGACGGGCGCCTGCTTGCCGCAGGCGAGAACTGGATCGAGGCGCGCTGCGCCGATCCGGCGGGCGGCTTCCGGCTCAGCCGACTGGATTGACGGACCACCAGCGCCGCCTCAGTGGGGCGCGGCGAACAAGCCGTCCCATGATCGCGCCACGCGCCCCCGAAAGTGGCTCAAAGTCCATTGCGGTCAGTGCCTTGTGTGGCCTTTCACCTGGCGCCTGCCACGGTTGCCGTGGTGCCCCGCGCGGTCCTCGGCTAAACTGTCCTCCCGTCGCAACTGGCCCCCTCGAGCGCCCCGCACGCGGGCTGCCACGCAGGGCCCCGTGACTACAGTGACCGCTGGCGGCGGGGGTTCCCGATGACGCGTTTCGTTTTCGTGACCGGCGGCGTGGTGTCCTCCCTGGGCAAGGGCATCGCCGCGGCGTCCCTCGGCGCCATCCTCGAGGCGCGCGGCCTCAAGGTCTCGATGGTCAAGCTCGACCCGTACATCAACGTGGACCCGGGCACCATGAGCCCGTTCCAGCACGGCGAGGTCTTCGTCACCGCCGACGGCACCGAGACCGACCTCGACCTCGGCCA
>JBBINN010000255.1:0-3964 GCA_037443885.1 Gammaproteobacteria bacterium
CCAGCAGGTACAGCGCCCGTCCTTCGAAGGGAGTGTCCACCGTCGTGGACGCCATGAAGGCCGTGCGCAGGTCGGCAAGGCCGGGCAACACGTGAACGAAGACGTACGCCGCGGACATGCCGGCGCCGAGCGAGACGAACAGCCGAGCGTCCTTGACCAGCCCCTGCGCGCCTGCGATGCGACGGCCGAACAGGAACGCCGACGCGAACAGGGCTGCCCCGGCGAAGGTTTCGACCAGCACTCCGGGCGTCGGGCTAGCGGTGATCGCGTCCGGGGAAAGCGTCATCGGGGTCCTCGAACCTGGTGCGCCAAGGAGGCGCGGCTGTCTTCGCCTCGCCGGGGCCGACGCGCGGGTCGACGATGCTGCGCGGTGCCCGGCTCTCGACTCCCGGGCACCGCGCCAGCTCCAGCAGGCCGTCAGCCTGCGGGACTCTCGGCTTCCGCTTCCGGTGCGGGCGCCTGCGCCGGCGCATCGCGGTTCCACATGTCGCTGACGATCACCCACGTGCCGTCCCGGCGTCCGTACACCGTCATGTACTTGCCCGTCTCCACGACCCCGCCGGCGGCATCGGTCACTGAGTAGGCGTTCCACTCGTAGCCAAGGTCGCCAGAAAGGCTGAACACGGGCGTGGAGCCCGCGTTGTTGACGAGCCCGGCCGCACTCATCTCGGCAACCTCGGCGACGAAGCCCTCACGTATGGCTTCCCGGCCACGCCGCGCCGGGGCATCGGGCGGGCTCACGATGGCGTCCTCCGCGTGCAGCGCCACCAGGGCTTCGACATCGCCCGCGTTGTGCGCGGCAAACCAGGCCGGGTTGATGGCGCGAATCGCTGCCTCGTCGGCCGCCGTGTCGGCGGGTGCCGGCTGCTTCGCGCAACCGCTGAACGCTATCAGGCTGGCCGCTACGAGCGCGGCAGATCTCAGTGAAAGCATGTTGAATCCCCCTCGGTGATTGTTGTGTTGCCGCCGCGGTTCACCACGGCGCAGACGCATCCTAGTCCCTTTTACGAGGCGCCGTTCAAGGCAACGTCACGGGCAGCACCGTGGGCGATGCGCGAGGCGCTCCCCACGCCCAGCCAGGCTGGCACGTCCCGGCCATCACCGGACGACCGAAGCGATGCAGCAGCAGGGGGACCGGCGGCACGGTGGGCGGATCTTGAACAACGCCGATCATTGATGTCAAGATGACACTATCATCCATTTTGACCAGGGGGACTGGACGGTGGCGGACGAAAAGACGACGGGGCCGGGCCTGTCCCGGCGCGATTTCCTGCGCTCCGCGGGCGCCGGCGCGGCCGCATTCGGACTGGGCGCGGGTGGCCTTGCGGGCGCGGCTGCCGCGTCCGGCCCGGAAACTCCTGCCGGGACGGGTCGGGCGCCGGCCACGGGCGGCCCTTACAACATCCTGTTCATCCTCACCGACAAGGAACGCTTCTTCCGGCCGGGCGAACTGCCCGCCGGGTTCTCGCTGCCCGCTCACGAGCGGCTGATGCGGGAAGGGACGACCTTCACCAACCACCGGATCAACTCCTGCGTGTGCACGCCGTCACGGTCCGTCGTGTACACGGGCCGGCACATCCAGCACACGCGGATGTTCGACAACTCGAACTTCCCGTGGGTCGAGAGCATGTCCACGGAGATCCCGACCGTCGGCGACCTGCTGCGACAGGCCGGCTACTACACGGCCTACAAGGGCAAGTGGCACCTGACCAAGGAGTTCGAGACGGTCAACGAGCTCGGCAGCCCGACGAAGATCTTCACCGCCGAGATGGAGGCCTACGGCTTCTCGGACTACATGGGCATCGGCGACATCATCGCGCACCACCAGGGCGGCTACCTGCACGACGGCGTGATCGCGGCGATGGCATCGAGCTGGCTGCGCGGCAAGGGCCGGGAGCTCGCGGCGGGCGGGAAGCCGTGGTTCATGGCCGTGAACCTCGTCAATCCGCACGACGTGATGTTCTACGACACCGACGCGCCGGGCACGCGGGTGCAGGCCGCCCGCGGGCTCACGCACGTCTCGCGCGAGCCCGACGATCCCCTGTACGCGAAGCAGTGGCCGTTCGACCTGCCGGCGAGCCACGACCAGCCGCTCGACGCGCCGGGTCGGCCGCCCGCCCACCGCGACTTCCTGCTCTCCCACGACGCCCTCGTCGGCAACATTCCGGACGAGCCGATCCGCTGGCGGCGCCGTCACAATTACTACCTGAACTGCCTGCGCGACGTGGACCGCAACATCGCGTCCGTTCTGGCGGAGCTCGACGCCGCGGGCCTGACCGACCGGACCATCGTCATCCTCACCGCGGACCACGGCGACATGGACGGCGCCCACAAGCTGCACGCCAAGGGCGCCGTGGCCTACCGCGAGCAGAACCACGTGCCACTGGTCATCCGGCACCCGGCCCACGCGGGCGGGAAGCGCTGCCGAGCCATCACGTCCCACGTGGACCTCGCGCCGACCCTGGTCGCGATGACGGGCACCCCGGCGGAGCAGCGCAAGGCGATCACGCAGGACCTGCCGGGCAAGGACCTGTCCGGCCTGCTGGCGGACCCCTCCGCGGCCGGCGTGAATGCGATGCACGAAGGCCTTCTGTTCAACTACAACATGTTCGCCTATGTCGACGGCGGCTTCCTGCTGAAGGCCCTCGAGTTCATCCAGCAGGGTGGCGACCCGAAGAAAGTCCGGGACGCGGGCATCGTGCCCGACCTGCGGAAGCGGGGCGCAGTACGCTCCGTCTATGACGGCCGCTACGTCTTCTCGCGCTATTTCTCGCCGAAGCAGCACAACCGGCCGACGACGCTCGAGGAGCTCTACAGGCTCAACGACGTCGAGCTGTTCGATACCGTGGACGATCCTCTCGAGATGAACAATCTCGCGGCCTCGAAGGGCGCGGGCGCCGAGCTCGCCCTCGCCATGAGCACCAAGCTGAACCGGCTCATCGACGAGGAAGTCGGCGAGGACCGGGGCCAGATGCTGCCCGGCGGTGTCGAGGCCGGATGGGAGGTCACTCCCGCGAACATGGCGCCTTAGAGCGTCAACGCAGCGGGCGCCGTAGCATCAAGCCGGGCGCAAGCGTGGGTCAGGCGGCCGTTTCCCAGTCGGGCTGGTCGGATGCGGGCAGCGGCCGCGCCAGGAGCCGCGCGATCCCGCGCTTGTCCAGGCCGACTCCCTGCAGGATCAGGCCCGCGACCTCGTCCGGGAAGGTGTCCGGCACTTCCGAGGTCATCATGCGGTGCATGGCCTCGAGGACGGTGCCGACGAGGAGGTCGCGGGCGATCTCGACGCTGGGGAACCTGAACTTTCCCGCCTCGAGACCGCCCCTCAGGTCCGCCGCCACCTGCTCCTCGACCAGCGACCCACGAAAGCGGCTGCGCACCACGAACCCGCAGCCGATCGCGTCCGACTGCGCCCAGCGCAGCCAGAGGCGGATTCCCGTGGCCAGGCGCAGCACGGGTTCGTCGATGTGCGCCATCGCCGCGAGCGTCGAGCTCATCACGTTGTCCTCGAGCGTCTTCGTGGCGGCGTCGAGCAGTTCCTGCGTGCTGGTGAAGTAGTTGTAGAAGGTGCCGCGGGCGACGCCGGCCGCGCGGATGAAGTCGTCGATGACGGGAGCGTCTGGCCCCTTCTCGGCGAAGACCGCCAGCGCCGTGGCAACGATGTGGCTTCGGGTGCGCGCGCGGCGCCGCTGCCCGACGCGGGTCCTGTGGTCGACTCTCGGTCGAGTCGCGGAAGCGCGTTTGCTCGTCATGGGATTCCGCAATGCCCGGCTGACGCACCAGTCTATTGAGGTGCGCGCGACGCCGCATGCGCGAGAAGCGAAATCCGGGCTGCCGGGCGTGCGCCCTGGAATCGCGGGTGTCGTACCGCGCCGACTGTCACCCGCGCGGCGTGTCGGCTTGCACCAGCGGCATCATCCGCAGGGCCCGCAGGCCTTCCACCATCGTCCGGGACCAGCGCTCGAAG
>JBBINN010000256.1:0-3955 GCA_037443885.1 Gammaproteobacteria bacterium
CGAAATTGCTGTGCACGATCGTAGTGCAGCGCCTGGGAGTAGGCTCTCAGGAAAACCCCTAAAATGCGCCGGCAAGGGCCCGACAAACCTCAGCTAAAACAGCGACTTGGACGACCCTGCAGCGGTCTCGGTACAGCGTTTGTCACGGCTTTGTAACGGAAAAACCACACGAATCAGCGGCTTGTACAGGACGAGTCGCATGCCGGCATCAGTGGGCGGCCTCGAGGCCGAAGGCCGCATGCAGGGCCCGGACGGCGGACTCCAGGGCGGGCTCGTCCACCAGCACCGCGACCTTGATCTCGGATGTCGACACGAGGCGCACGTTGACGCCCTGCCTGCCGAGCGTTTCGAAGAGCTTCGCCGCGACCCCGGGCTGGGACCGCATGCCGCTGCCGACGATGGCGAGCTTGGCGACGCGGTCGTCGCCGCGGACCTCGACGCCCGGATGCGCCGCCACCGCCGCATGCACCAGCGCCAGGGCGCGCGTGAAGTCGTCCCGGTGCACCGTGAAGCTCATGTCCACGCGGCCGGCACGCGGCGCGCCTGCGACGATCATGTCCACCTCGATGCCGGCCTCCGCCAGAGGCCGCAGGATGCCGTAGGCCGTGCCGGGCGCGTCGGGCAGGCTGCTCGCGGTGATCTGGGCCTCGTCGCGGTTGAACGCAATGCCGGACACGACAGGTGCTTCCACGGCGGGGTCCTCCTCGCAGATCAGGGTGCCCGGGCCCGGGCGGAAACTCGACAGCACCCGCAGCTTCACGCCGTAGCGGGCCGCGAACTCGACGCAGCGCAGGTGCAGCACGCGCGAGCCCTGGCCGGCCAGCTCGAGCATCTCCTCGAAGCTGATGCGGTCGAGCCGGCGCGCCTCGGGCACGACGCGCGGGTCGGTGGTGAACACGCCGGCCACGGCGGTGAGGATCTGGCACTCGTCGGCCCCGAGCGCGACGGCGAGCGCGACCGCGGTGGTGTCGGAGCCGCCGCGGCCGATGGTCGTGATCGAGCCATCCGGCGCGCGGCCCTGGAAGCCTGCGACGACGGGCACGACGCCGCTGGCGATCGCGGCCTCGAGCGCTCCGGTCTCGATGCTCGTGATCCGCGCCCGGGCGTGCAGCGCCGTCGTCTCGACGGGCAGCTGCAGCGCGTTGTAGGAACGCGCGGGGCAGCCGATCGTGGCAAGCGCGGTGGCGAGCAGCGCCGTCGAGACCATCTCGCCGGTGGCGAGCAGCGCGTCGAGCTCGCGGGGCGGTGGCGCCGGCGTCAGTTCGCGGACGAGGTCGAGCAGCCGGTCGGTGCTGTCGCCCATGGCGGACACGACGACGGCCACGTCGTGTCCCCCGGCGCGCAGTGCGGCGACCTGGGAAGCGACCGCGCGGATGCGCGCGATGGAGCCGACGGAGGTGCCGCCGTATTTCTGGACGATCAGGGCCAAGACGGTCTCGTGTCCGGACAGGCTGCTATTGCCGGCGACCGGCAGGCGCCTGGCCCGCGGGCGGGATCCGGCCGGGCCCACGCTCGCTCGCTCGGGAAGAAGAACTCGCTCGCTCGGGGGGCCACTGGCCACCTCGCCCGCGGGCCATGAAGGGCTGCGGTGCAGTCTCGTGGATTACGCGCCGATCTTGCCCCGGACCCAGGCGGCGACGCCAGCGAGCGCCTCGTCGAGCCTGCCGGGATCAGTGCCGCCGGCCTGCGCGAAGTCGGGCCGGCCGCCGCCCTTGCCGCCGACCTGCGCGGCAACGTGACCGACGAGCTCGCCGGCCTTCACGCGCGCGGTGGCGTTCGGGGTGACGCCGGCGACGAGCACCACCTTGCCCTCCTCCGTCGGCGCGCCGAGCACGATCACGGCGGTGCCGAGCCTGCCCTTGAGGCCGTCCACGGCCTCGCGCAGCGCCTGCGCATCCGCGCCGTCCACGCGCGCCGCGACCACCTTCAGGCCGCCGACGTCGGCGGCCTGCGCCGCGAGATCGGTGCCCTGTCCCGACGCAAGCCGGGCCTTGGCGGCGGCGAGCTCGCGCTCGAGCTTCTTCGTGCGCTCGAGCAGCTGGCGGACCTTGTCCTCCACCTCGGCGGGCGTGCCGCGAACGAGCGCGGCCACGCCGCGCAGCGCGGTCTCGGCCGCGGCGGCGTGGTCGAGCGCCTCCTCGCCGGTCACCGCCTCGATGCGGCGCACGCCGGCGGCGACGCCGCCCTCGCTGACGATGCGGAACAGGCCGATGTCGCCCGCGCGGCCGACATGCGTACCGCCGCACAGCTCGGTGGAGAAGTCCCCGAGCGACAGCACCCGCACCACGTCGTCGTACTTCTCGCCGAACAGCGCCATCGCGCCCGCGGCGACGGCCTCGTCGTACTTCATGAGCCTCGTCTCGGCCGGCGCGTTGCGGCGGATCTCGGCGTTGACCATGCGCTCGATGCGCTCGAGTTCCTCCGCCGTCACCGGCTGGAAGTGCGAGAAGTCGAAGCGCAGGCGGTCCGGCGCCACGAGTGAGCCCTTCTGGGTCACGTGCGTGCCCAGCACCTTGCGCAGCGCCGCATGCAGCAGGTGCGTCGCCGAATGGTTCAGGCGGGTGGCCTGTCGCGTCTCGGCGTCCACCCGGGCGTTCACGCGGTCGCCGACCTTGAGGCGGCCTTTCTCCAGTGTGCCGACGTGGCCGTGCGCCGCGCCGAGCTTGCGCGTGTCCGTGACGCGGAACTGCGCGTGCTCGCCCTCGAGCACGCCCGTGTCGCCCACCTGGCCGCCGCTCTCGGCGTAGAAGGGCGTGCTGTCGAGAACCACCTGCCCGACGTCGCCGGCCGCGAGCGCCTCGACCGGCGCGCCGTCCTTGAACAGCGCGGTGACCACGCCGACGCCCTCGAGCGTGTCGTAGCCGCAGAAGGCGGTGCGCGCCTCGAGCGTGACGCCGCCGCGCAGGTCGACGCCGAAGCGGCTCGCGGCGCGGGCGCGCTCGCGCTGCGCCTCCATCGCCGCCTCGAAGCCGGCCTGGTCCACCGTGAAGCCGCGCTCGCGGGCGACGTCGGCCGTCAGGTCCACCGGGAAGCCGTAGGTGTCGTAGAGCTTGAACGCGAGCTCGCCCGGGATGCGCCTGTCCTCGAGCCCGCCGAGCGCGGACTCCAGCAGCGCCATGCCGGTGGCCAGCGTGTCGGCGAAGCGCTCCTCCTCCTGCCGCAGCACGCGCGTGGCGAGGTCCGCGCCGGCGACGAGGTCGGGATAGGCCGCGCCCATCTGGTCGGCCAGCACCGGCACGAGGCGATGGAAGAACGGCTCGCCCTGGCCGAGCTTGTAGCCGTGGCGGATGGCGCGGCGGATGATCCGCCGCAGCACGTAGCCACGCCCCTCGTTCGAAGGCAGGACGCCATCGAGGATCAGGAAGGTGCAGGCGCGGATGTGGTCGGCGATCACCCGCAGCGAAGGGCTGGTGACGTCCTTCTGGTGCGTGACGTCGGCCGCCGCCGAGATCAGGTTCCGGAACAGGTCGATGTCGTAGTTCGAGTGCACGCCCTGCATGACGGCGGCGATGCGCTCGAGCCCCATGCCGGTGTCCACTGACGGCTTGGGCAGCCGCGTCAGCGTGCCGTCGGCCGAGCGGTCGAACTGCATGAACACGAGGTTCCAGATCTCGACGTAGCGGTCGCCGTCCTCGTCCGGCGAGCCCGGCGGGCCACCCGGCACGCCGGGGCCGTGGTCGTAGAAGATCTCGCTGCAGGGGCCGCAGGGGCCGGTGTCGCCCATCGCCCAGAAGTTCGACTTCTCGCCGAGGCGGGAGAGCCTGCCCGGGTCGACGCCGATGTCCTCCAGCCAGATGCGCGCGGCCTCGTCGTCGTCCCGGTACACCGTCACCCACAGCCGGTCGGCCGGGATGCCGAGAGTCCGGGTGATGAACTCCCAGGCGTAGGCGATTGCCTCGCGCTTGAAGTAGTCGCCGAAGCTGAAGTTGCCCAGCATCTCGAAGAACGTGTGGTG
>JBBINN010000257.1:0-3941 GCA_037443885.1 Gammaproteobacteria bacterium
TCCTGAGGTTCCGGGCCCGCACGCTTGCGGGTCGGGCCCGGATTATCGGCCCATCGGCGCCCGCGCGCCAATCCGGCGTCAATCTAGCCGCCCATGCCTGAATGAGCCCTGAACGGACGGCTGGGCCGGGGAGCGCCGGCTGCCCCCTGCGGCGTAGAATGTCGGATCCGTCGAGCGGGAGAGCCAGCGTGCCCAACGCAAGCATCACCGGCTGGGGCAAGTGCATGCCGCCGGCCATCCTGACGAACGCCGACCTCGCCACCTTCCTCGCCACGGACGACGAGTGGATCACGAGCCGCACAGGCATCCGGGAACGGCGCGTCTCGCACGTATCGCTGGGCGAGATGGGCTACGTGTCCGCGGCGCGCGCCCTTGCCTGCGCCGGGCTCGCCGCCACGGACCTCGACCTGATCGTCTTCGGCACCTGCAGCTTCGACGAGCAGGTGCCGAACATGGCCTCGGGGGTGCAGAAGCGCCTCGGCGCCGTCAACGCCGGCGCCATGGACGTCAATACCGCCTGCACCAGCTACCTCTACGGCCTCACGACCGCGAGCGCGATGATCCGCCAGGGGGTGGTCAGAAATGCACTCGTGATCGGCGGCGAGCTGATCTCGCCGCTCATGGACTGGACCAACCGCAACGTGGCGGTGCTGTTCGGGGACGGCTGCGCCGCCACGGTCCTGCAGGCCACCGACGGCGACGAGGGCGTACTCGCCGACAAGCTCGGGTGCTACGGCGACGTCCGCGAGATCCTGCTCGTGCGCGGCATGGGCCAGCGCTATGCCAACCGGGGGTGGCACTACGGCGACACGGAGTGGGTGTTCGAGGGCCAGGAGATCTTCAAGCGCGCGGTGGTCGGCATGAGCCATGCCTGCGAAACCGTGCTCGGCGCGACCGGGCTCGCCGCCGACTCGGTGGACCTCGTCGTGCCGCACCAGGCCAACCTGCGCATCATCGAGGCGGTGGTGAAGCGCGCCGGTATCCCGATCGAGCGCACCTTCGTCAACGTGCAGCGCTACGGCAACATGTCGGCGGCCACGGTGCCGGTCGCGCTGGTGGAGTCGCTCGAGGAGGGACGCGTGCAGCCCCGCGCGAACCTGCTGCTCACCGGCTTCGGCGCGGGCCTCACCTGGTCGGCGCACGTGGTGCGCTGGGGCGCGCGCACCACGCCGCTCGGGCAGAGCGACGTCGAGCTGCCGCCGCTCGAGAAGACCGCACTCGAGATCGTGCGCGGGCACATGGCGGCGAAGCGGGGCAGCAGGGACGCGAATCCCGGCTAGCGGGCGCGGACCGCTCGCGCCACGGCTTTCATCTACGCGAGATATTCGATGACCGCCCTCGCCTTCATGCCTTCCCACGCGAAGTCGTGGATGAGCTTCAGGTCGAGCAGCACGCCGAGGCCGGCGACGTCATAGCCCGCGATGCGCGCGAGCGTCGCCGAGGCGCCGAGCGTGCCGCCGGTGGCGAGCACGTCGTCCACGATAAGGAGGCGCCCCTCGCCGCGCTGCATCTCCAGCACGCCGGTGCCGTACTCCAGCGCGTAGGGCACGTCCACCACCGGCGGCGGCAGCTTGCCCTGCTTGCGGATCGGCACGAAGCCCTTGCCGCGGCGCACGGCCATGGCCGCGGCTAGTATGAACCCGCGCGACTCGATGCCGGCGACCGCATCCACCTCGCGCCACTCCGCATGGCTGAAAAGGCCCTCGACCGCCTCGATGGTTTCCGCGAAGTGCGAGCGCAGCAGCGGACTGATGTCGCGGAAGAGGATGCCCGGCTTGGGGAAGTCCGGGACGTCCCAGATCAGGCGCTTCAGGTCACTCATGGTCACCTCGCACGGGGACGGTACCCTCTCCTGCGATGCAGAAAAGGGTAACGTCCCATCTCCGGACGGCATCCGGGGTTGCCGCTACGGAGCACGCCCACGACACGGCCGGCCCGGCGCCTGAGGTACCATTCGCGTCCCCGCGCCGCCGGAGCCGTTCCCACGATGAGCGAGGTCGCCGACCGCCCGAAGGGCAGATCGCTGCGCCCGCTCCGGGCGCTGCTGCCGTTCTTCCGCCCCTATCGCGTGACCGTGGTGCTCGCGCTGGTGGCGCTCGTCATCGCGGCCGGGGCGACCCTCGCGCTGCCAGTGGCGGCGCGCTACGTCATCGACCACGGCTTTGCCGCGAACGACGCGGCGACCGTGAACCTTTACTTCGGCTGGTTCCTGCTCGCGGCGGTGGTGCTCGGCGTCTTCGCCGCGATCCGCTTCTACTTCGTGACCTGGCTCGGAGAGCGCGTCGTGGCCGACATCCGCGACGCGGTCTACCGGCAGGTCGTTCGCCTGGACGCCACGTTCTTCGAGGTGACGCGCACCGGCGAGGTCCTGTCGCGGCTGACCACCGACACGACGCTGGTGCAGTCGCTCGCCGGCTCCGGCGTCTCCATCGCGCTGCGCTCGACGCTCAACCTGACCGGCGGCCTGGTGATGCTGGGGCTCACGAGCCCGGCACTGACCGGCTGGATCGTGCTGATGGTGCCGGTGGTGATCGCACCGCTGATCCTCGTCGGCCGCTTCGTGCGAAGCCTGTCGCGCGCCGCGCAGGATGGCATCGCCGACTCCTCGGCGCTCGCGGGCGAGACTCTGAACGCAATGCAGACGGTGCAGGCCTTTACTCTGGAGGACCTGCAGGCGCGGCGCTTCGGCGAGTCGGTGGAACGCGCCTTCGGGGTCGCCGTGAAGCGCACGCGCGTGCGGGCCCTGCTGACGGCAGTGGGGGTGTCCCTCGTCTTCGGCGCCATCACGCTGGTGCTGTGGCTCGGCGCGCACGCGGTACTAGAGGGCAGCATGACGGCCGGCCAGCTGGGCCAGTTCCTGCTCTACGCCATGCTCGTGGCGGGCAGCGCCGCGGCGCTCAGCGAGACCTGGGGCGAGGTGCAGCGCGCCGCCGGCGCCACGGAGCGGCTCGTGGAGCTGCTGCAGGCCGAGCCGGCCATCGCCCCGCCGGCGGAACCGGTCGCGCTGCCCGAACCGGGCCGCGGCACGATCCGTTTCGAGGACGTCGTCTTCAGCTACCCCTCGCGGCCGGAGTCACGCGCGCTCGACGGGTTCTCGCTCGCCATCGCGCCGGGCGAGACGGTCGCGTTCGTCGGCCCGTCCGGCGCCGGCAAGAGCACGACCTTCCAGTTGCTGCTGCGGTTCTACGACCCGCAGTCGGGACGCATCCTAGTCGACGGAGTGGATATCGCCCGCGCGCGGCCCGAGGACGTGCGATCGCGCATCGGCCTGGTGCCGCAGGACACGGTGCTCTTCGGCGCCTCGGCGCGGGAGAACATCCGCTACGGCCGGCCAGGCGCGAGCGACGCCGAGATCGAGGCCGCCGCGCGGGCGGCCGCGGCCGACGAGTTCATCCGCGCGCTGCCCGAGGCCTACGATACCTTCCTCGGAGAGCGCGGCGCTCGGCTCTCGGGTGGCCAGCGCCAGCGCATCGCCATCGCCCGGGCGATTCTGAAGGACCCGCCGATACTGCTGCTCGACGAGGCGACTAGCGCGCTCGATGCCGAGAGCGAGCGGCTCGTGCAGCACGCACTCGAAGGCCTGATGGAGGGCCGGACGACGATCATCATCGCCCACCGTCTCGCCACGGTGCAGAAGGCCGACCGCATCGTCGTCGTGGACAATGGGCGCATCGTGGACGCCGGCTCGCACGCCGAGCTCGTCGCCCGCAATCCGCTCTACGCCCGCCTCGCCGAACTCCAGTTCGGAGCGTAGGGGACATTCCTGATTTCCTTTCTCGCGTAACTCCTTGAACGCGCGAGATGCCAAGGCAACTCCTGTCTCCCTTCCGCCGGCGGCGCAGCAATGCGTAGCGCCTAGGAAAGACAGGATGGCCACCCGTGCAATGGAATCAAGAGGTTACACGAAGAAGGAAAACAGGAACCTGATTACCCACGAGGCT
>JBBINN010000258.1:0-3913 GCA_037443885.1 Gammaproteobacteria bacterium
CCTGCCGCACCCAGTCGTAGCCACGGCGCTCGAGCTCGAGTGCGAGCTCCTTGCCGCCGCTCTTGAGGATCCGGCCGCCCGCCAGCACGTGGACGTGGTCGGGCACGATGTAGTCGAGCAGCCGCTGGTAGTGGGTGACCATCACGATGGCGCGGCCCTCGCCGCGAAGGCTGTTCACGCCGGCCGAGACGACCTTGAGCGCGTCGATGTCGAGGCCCGAATCGGTCTCGTCGAGCAGCGCCAGCACCGGCTCCAGAACCGTCATCTGCAGCACTTCGTTGCGCTTCTTCTCGCCGCCGGAGAAGCCCTCGTTGACGCCACGGTTCAGGAAGGACTCGTCCATCTGCATGAGCTTCATCTTCTCGCGCACGAGGCCGAGAAACTCGAAGGCGTCCACTTCGGGCTGCCCGCGGTGCTTCCTGAGCGCGTTGAGCGCCGCCTTGAGCAGGTAGACGTTGTTCACGCCCGGGATCTCGACCGGGTACTGGAAGGCGAGGAACACGCCCGCGCGCGCGCGCTCCTCGGCCGGCAGCGCCAGCAGGTCCTGGCCCAGGTAGGTGACGGAGCCGGAGACGACGTCGTACTCGCCGCGCCCGGCCAGGACGCCGGCCAGCGTGCTCTTGCCCGAGCCGTTCGGGCCCATGATCGCGTGCACCTCGCCGGCGCGCACCTGCAGCGTCAGGCCGTTGAGGATCTGCTTGCCGGCGACCTTCGCGTGCAGGTCGCGGACGTCGAGGATCAGTTCGCCCTTCTGAGGCATCTTCCGTTACTCCAGTGATGTCTTCAGCCGACCGAGCCTTCGAGGCTGACGGCCAGCAGGTTCTGCGCCTCCACGGCGAACTCCATCGGCAGCTCGCGGAACACTTCCTTGCAGAAGCCGTTCACGATCATGTTCACGGCGTCCTCGGTCGAGATGCCGCGCTGCAGGCAGTAGAAGAGCTGGTCCTCGGAGATTTTCGAGGTGGTGGCCTCGTGCTCCACGACCGCGGTGGGGTTCCTGACCTCCACGTAGGGGAAGGTGTGCGCGCCGCAGCGGTCGCCCATCAGCAGCGAGTCGCACTGCGTGTGGTTGCGCGCGCCGTCGGCGCCCGGCAGCACCTTCACGAGGCCCCGGTATGCGTTCTGGCCGTGCCCGGCGGAGATGCCCTTCGAGACGATGGTGCTCCTGGTGTTACGGCCCATGTGGATCATCTTGGTGCCGGTGTCGGCCTGCTGGTAGTGGTTGGCGAGCGCAACCGAATAGAACTCGCCGACCGAGTTGTCGCCGCGCAGGATGCAGCTCGGGTACTTCCAGGTGATGGCGGAGCCGGTCTCGACCTGCGTCCAGGAGATGCGCGAGTTGCGGCCGCGGCAATCTCCCCGCTTGGTGACGAAGTTGTAGATGCCGCCGACGCCGTTCTCATCGCCGGGGTACCAGTTCTGCACGGTGGAGTACTTGATGGTGGCGTCGTCGAGCGCGACGAGCTCGACCACGGCCGCGTGCAGCTGGTTCTCGTCGCGCATCGGCGCCGTGCAGCCCTCGAGGTAGCTCACGTGCGCGCCCTCGTCCGCGACGATCAGCGTGCGCTCGAACTGGCCGGTCTTGGAGGCGTTGATGCGGAAGTAGGTGGACAGCTCCATCGGGCAGCGCACGCCCTTCGGCACGTACACGAACGAGCCGTCGGAGAACACCGCGGAGTTCAGCGCCGCGTAGAAGTTGTCGCCGACGGGGACCACGGTGCCGAGGAAGCGCTCGATCAGCTCCGGGTGGTCGTGCACTGCCTCGGAGAAGGAGCAGAAAATGACGCCGGCCTCCTTCAGGCGCTCCTTGAAGGTGGTTGCGACCGACACGCTGTCGAAGACAGCGTCGACCGCCACACCCGCGAGCCGGGCGCGCTCGTGCAGCGGGATGCCGAGCTTGTCGTAGGTCTCGAGCAGCTTCGGATCGACCTCCTCCAGGCTCTTCGGCGCGTCCTTGTTCTGCTTCGGGGCCGAGTAGTAGGAAATCGCCTGGAAGTCGATCCGCGGGTAGTGGACCCGCGCCCACTCGGGCTCGCGCATCCTCAGCCACTGCCGGTAGGCCTTCAGCCGCCAGTCCAGCATGAACCGGGGCTCGTTCTTCTTGCGGGAGATGAGCCCGATCACGTCCTCGTCGAGGCCGGGCGGGACGGTGTCGCTCTCGATGTCCGTCACGAAGCCGTGGCGGTATTTCTGGCCGACGATCGTCTCGATGTCCTGGGGACTGGATGACATGGTCTTCCTCGCGGGCGGCAACTCAGAGCCGCGTCAGCGGCCGCCACTCGGCGGTGAGTCCGGGGCGGAGGTCGGGGGCGCGCACGGGGGCGTCCTGGCGCATCAGCGTGGTCAGCGGCACCTGGGCCAGGGCGCGGTGGATCGACCGGCTCACCTGCTGCCAGCTGTGGCCGACCTGGCAGGTCGCCTCGATGCCGCAGTGGCCGCGGTCGCTCGAGCACTCGGTCAGCGCCACCGGTCCCTCGACGGCGTCGATGATGTCGGCGGCGCTGATGCCGTCGGGTTCCCGCGCGAGCTGGTAGCCGCCGCGGGCGCCCCGCACGGACCGGACCAGGCCCGCCCGCTGCAGTTCCTTAAGGAGCTTGCTCACGGTCGGCAGGCCCACGTGCGTGCGCTCTGCCAGCCCTGCGGCCGAGAGCACGGTATCCGGCCTCTCGCAGAGGGCGGCGAGAATGACCGTGGCGTAGTCGGTGAGCTTGCTGATCCGGAGCATGGGAGCGTGGCTGTCCTGGATACAGGACAATTTTAGTACTATTAAGCTCCAAAGGGTAGGGGAACCCCGGCAGCGGCGCATGGTCTGCTAAGATCGCCGGCCGTTCAAAGGCTTGCCCGCGGTCGCGGCAGCCGCCACAGGGTAGATCGAATGCAGTCTGAGACCTTCCCGGCCGCGGGCAGCCTCGTCCGCCTGCGCGACGTCCGCTACTCCATTGGCGGCCGCGCCATCTTCGATGGCCTCGACGTGGACATCCGCCGCGGCGAGGTCACGGCCGTGATGGGCCCGAGCGGCACGGGCAAGACCACCATGCTGCGCCTGATCACCGGGCTCGTGACCGCCGAGACGGGCGAGGTGCTGGTGGATGGCCAGGAGGTCAGCCGCCTGGCCCGCGCGGACCTTTACCGCCTGCGGCGGCGCATGGGCATGCTGTTCCAGAACGGCGCGCTGCTCACGGACCTGTCGGTGTACGAGAACGTTGCCTACCCGCTGCGCGAGCACACGCGCCTGCCGGAGCGGCTGATCCGGCCGATCGTCCTCGCGAAGCTCCACGCGGTCGGCCTGCGCGGCGCGGCTTCCCTGATGCCCGCGGAGCTCTCCGGCGGCATGGGGCGGCGCGTGGCGCTGGCGCGCGCCATCGTGATGGATCCCGAGATCCTCATTTACGACGAGCCCTTCGTTGGCCTCGACCCGATTTCCACGGGCGTGGTCGTGCGGCTGATCCGCGAGCTGAACGACACGCTCGGCCTGACCAGCATCGTGGTCTCACACGACGTGCACGAGATCACCGCGGTGGCGGACCGCGCCTACCTGCTCTCGGGTGGCAAGGTCGTCGCCACCGGCTCGCCCTCAGAGCTCAATGCGCTCGGCTCGGCGGAGGTCCGGCAGTTCATGCAGGGCCTGCCGGACGGGCCGGTGCCGTTCCACTATCCGGCGCCGGACTACGCCTCGCAGCTCTTCGGGGCGCGGCGATGAGGCACGTCCTCCGGGATCTCGGCCGTTCCCTGTCGGGCTCGCTCGTCCGGCTGGGCAAGTACTCCATGTTCATTGGCCGGCTGCTGGCCGAGACGCCGCGCGCCCTGCTGCGGTTCCGCCTCGTGGTCGAGCAGGTCTACAACGCCGGTGCGCTGTCGCTGGTGATCATCATGCTCTCGGGCCTGTTCGTCGGCATGGTGCTCGGCCTGCAGG
>JBBINN010000259.1:0-3805 GCA_037443885.1 Gammaproteobacteria bacterium
GCCCGGGCCGCGCTCGACCTCGCCGGGCCTGACCTGCCGGCCGTGGCGCGCGAGCTGCGCGCACGCACTGGCCGCAAGGGCGCGGACCTGTACCGGCCGCTCAGGGCGGCGCTGACCGGGCGCTGCGACGGGCCCGAGCTCGGCCCCTTGCTCGCGGCCCTGCCACTCGACACCATCCGCTCGCGGCTCGAGGCCGCGGAGCACGCGACGGGAAGCCACTGATGCTGCGTATTCACGATTCCCTGTCCGGCGAGAAGGTCGCCTTCCAGCCGCTCGAGCCCGGCCACGTGCGCATGTACGTGTGCGGCATCACCGTCTACGACTACTGCCACGTCGGCCATGCCCGCTCGCAGATCGTCTTCGACGTCGTCAGGCGCTGGCTGCTCGCGAGCGGCTACCGCGTCACCTACGTGCGCAACATCACCGACGTGGACGACAAGATCATCCAGCGCGCGGCGGAGCGGGGCGAGCCGATCGACACGGTGACCGCGCGCTTCATCGCGGCCATGCACGAGGACTTCGACGCGCTCGGCGTGAGCCGGCCGGACGCCGAGCCGCGCGCGACGGAGTACATGCCGCAGATCATCGCGATGATCGCGACGCTGGTGGAGAAGAGGTATGCCTACGTCGCCGACGGCGACGTGCTCTACGCGGTCGCGAAGTTCGCGCCCTACGGCCGGCTGTCCGGCAAGCGGCTCGCGGACCTGAGGGCCGGTGCCCGCGTCGAGATCGGCGAGCACAAGCGCGATCCGCTCGACTTCGTGCTGTGGAAGGCCGCGAAGCCCGGCGAGCCGGCCTGGGATTCTCCCTGGGGTCCCGGTCGTCCCGGCTGGCACATCGAGTGCTCGGCCATGTCCACCGCGCTGCTCGGCAGTCACTTCGACATCCACGGCGGCGGCATGGACCTCAAGTTCCCGCACCACGAGAACGAGATCGCGCAGTCCTGCGCGGCCTGCGACGCGCCGTTCGTCCACATCTGGATGCACAACGGCTTCCTCAACGTGAACGACGAGAAGATGTCGAAGTCGCTCGGCAACTTCTTCACGGTGCGCGAGGTGCTGCCGAAGCTGCGCCCCGAGGTGCTGCGCGCCTTCGTGCTCGCGAGCCACTACCGCGGCCCCGTGAACTACACCGAGGACAACCTCGTGCACGCCGACGCGGCCCTGTCGCGGCTCTACCTGGCGCTGCGCGACGTGGCGCTGGCGGAGCCGGCGCCACGCACGGATTGGAGCACCCGGTTCGCCGGGGCCATGGACGACGACTTCAACACGCCCGAGGCGCTCGCGGTGCTGCAGCAGCTCGCCCGCGAGCTGAATACCGCCAAGGCGGGCGGCGACGACGCAAGGGCGGCCTCGCTCGCGGCCGAGCTGCGCGCGCTCGGCGGGATCCTCGGGCTCCTGCAGCACGACCCGACGGGCTGGCTCGCCACGCCGTCGCTGCTGACGGCGGGCACGGCCGAAGGCGCGCCCGCGCTGTCCGACGCCGAGGTGGGGGCGCGCATCGAGGCGCGCACGGCGGCGCGCAAGGCGAAGCAGTGGGCCGAGTCGGACCGAATCCGCGACGAGCTCGCGGCGGCCGGCATCATCCTCGAGGACGGCGCCGGCGGCACGCGCTGGCGGCGGAAGTAGCCGCGCCCGGGTCTGCGCAAGCGCTTCGCGCCGCAGCCGAGGTGGCGAGGGGCACCACTTCGCTCGCTCGGGAAGAAAACTCGCTCGCTCCGGGGGGGCACTGGCCACCTCGCCGGCGCGCACGTGATGTAGCGCCTGATTCGGCGCTGCCCGAGTGGACGTCAGGCTGTCTGCCGCTTGACCGCCACCTCGAGCGTGTTCTTCATCAGCGCCGCGACCGTCATCGGCCCCACGCCGCCCGGCACCGGCGAGATCCACGCCGCGCGCTTCGCCGCCGCCTCGAACTCCACGTCGCCCACCAGTCGGCCGTCCTCGAGCCGGTTGATGCCCACGTCGATCACGACCGCGCCTTCGCGGACCCAGGCGCCGCGGATGATCCCCGGCTTGCCGACGGCCGCGACCACGATCTCGGCCCCGCGCAGGTGCGACTCCAGGTCGCGCGTGAAACGGTGGCATACGGTGACCGTCGCGCCCATCAGCAGCATCTCGAGCGCCATGGGCCGGCCGACGATGTTCGAGGCCCCCACGATCACGCAGTGCAGCCCCTTCGGGCTCACGCCGATCGCCTCAATGAGGCGCACGATCCCGTAGGGCGTGCACGGCCGGATCAGCGGCACGCGCTGCGCGAGGCGGCCAACGTTGTACGGGTGGAAACCGTCTACGTCCTTCTCGGGGGCGATGCGCTCGATCACCGCCGAAGGCTGGATGTGCTCGGGCAGCGGCAGCTGCACCAGGATCCCGTCGATCGCCGGATCCTGGTTGAGCCGGTCGATCAGCTGCAGCAGCTCGATCTGCGTGGTGGAGTGGGGCAGGTCGTGGGCCACGGAGACGATGCCCGTTTCCTCGCAGGCCTTGCGCTTGTTGCGCACGTAGACGGCCGAGGCGGGGTTGTCGCCGACCATCACGACCGCGAGGCCCGGCCGGCGAGCGCCGCGCGCAGCCAGGGCGTCGGTCGCCGCGCGGATCTCCGCCTTTAGCCCCGCCGCGATGGCCTTGCCGTCGATGATGCGCGCCGTCATGCCTGCCTCGACTCCTCGCCGAAATTGACGCCCCCGGGGCGCGATCGTACACTTTGCGGCCCCGTGAGGGCGTAGGGCCCGTGCGGGTGCATCCGGCAGACTCCTGGCGGGGCATGGCGCAGTCTGGTAGCGCATCTGCTTTGGGAGCAGAGGGTCGGGGGTTCGAATCCCTCTGCCCCGACCATCGGACCGGCGGCGCCGCGGGCGGACTGACACGGCGCCCGTAGCTCAACCGGATAGAGCACCGGCCTTCTAAGCCGGCGGTTGCAGGTTCGAGTCCTGCCGGGCGCGCCAGACCGACGGGCCGGAAGCGGGGACAGGTTGACGTTGGCGGGCGTAGCTCAGTTGGTAGAGCCCCGGATTGTGATTCCGGTCGTCGTGGGTTCGAGTCCCATCGCTCGCCCCATTTTGAAAAATGGGCCATTAGCTCAATTGGTAGAGCTGCGGACTCTTAATCCGTAGGTTGTAGGTTCGAGTCCTACATGGCCCACCAGTGTCGGGCCCCGGCCGGCGTCGGCCGGGGCCCGTTTGTTCGTGGGTGTTCCGCCCGCACGGCGTGCCTCAGAAGCGCCATCCCACGGCCAGCGTCACCGACAGCGGCGCATAGTCGCCCTCGAGCTGAGCCGTCTCGCCGCCCTCGCCGCGCAGCTCCAGTGAGGTTGCCCGCATGTAGCGAATCGCGGTCTCCAGGAAGATCCGCTCCCCGACGTCGTATCGCGCACCGGCGAGCAGCTGCACGCCGAAACCGTCGCCGCTGAAGGACCGCTCGACGCCCGACTGCTCGAAGTCGATGTCCACTTCCGTCAGGTAGACGAGTCCCGCGCCGAGAAAGGCGCGTGCCCTGGGGCTGCCGAACAGGTTCGCCGAGTAGCGGACGTTGGCGGCGAGGCCCGTGGAGGCGTAGTTGCCTTCGTCGAACGGCCCGAACGCCTCCGGCTGCAGTCGGTCCACGTCGACCGTCTGGTAGGTGAACTCGGCCTCCAGCTGCCACGGCCCGTCGAACTGGTAGCCGACGGCGGCACCGCTGAGGAATCCCTGGTCGAAGCCGGCCCTGGCGCTGGACTCGGGAGTGCCGGTGAGACCGAAGTCCTGGCTGCTCTGCGAGGTCAGGCCGCCGATGGCGGTTGCATACCATCCCCTAGCAGGCTGTTGAAAAAG